>NZ_CAXBOD010000060.1:0-25716 GCF_963977235.1 uncultured Albimonas sp. | reverse complement strand
GCCCCGCCCGGTCAAGGACAAGCCGGCCTGCGGCCGGTCGCCTGCGGCGATCCTTGACCGGGCGGGGCGAGTCGCTCTTTCCGGCATCAGCGAGAGACGGCTCCGGAGAACAGGCGCTTTGCGACCGGGGCAGGCGGCGGCCCGGGCGCCGTGGCGGGCGGCGGCGCGAGAGGGCTGGCGGGGGAGGGCGCGCGGGGGCGCGCCCTTCCTGCTGGGGGCGGGCCGTCAGGCCGGCTCGGGCGGGGCGCGCCGGGTCCAGTCGGCCTCGGCCTCGAAAGCGGCGGCGGCGCGCAGGACCTCGAGGTCGCCGCGCGGGGCGCCCATCAGCTGCAGGCCCATGGGCAGGCCGGCGCCGGGAGAGGAGGCGGGACCGAAGCCTGCAGGGACGCAGACCGCGGGGCGGCCGCTGAGCGAGGTGGGAAGGACGCACTCCATCCAGCGGTGGTAGGTGTCCATCTTCACGCCCGCGATCTCCTGCGGCCAGCGCTCGTCGATCGGGAACGGCCAGACCTGGGCCGAGGGCATCGCGAGGAGGTCCACGCTCTCGAAGATCTTCAGGAGCTTGCGGTGCCAGCGGGCGCGCTGGACGTTGGCGCGGTGAATGTCCATCGCCGAGAGGGCGAGGCCGGCCTCGATCTCCCAGATCGCTTCGGGTTTCAGCAGCTTGCGGCGCTCGGGGTTCTCGTATTCCGGCGCCGAGCGGGCGGCGACGCCCCAGTGGCGCAGGGTGGTCCAGCTGTCCCAGAGCTCCTCGCGCGAGTGGTCGGGGACCAGAGGGACCACCTCGGCGCCGAGGGACGCGAAGACCTTCAGCGCCGCCTCGCAGGTCTCGAGGATTCCCGGCTCCATCGGCCAGCCGCCGTTCCAGTCCCCGATCCAGCCGATGCGCAGGCCCTTGGCCCAGGCGCGCGGGTCGTCCGTGGCCAACCCCGGCGCGAACACGTCGCGCTTGCCGTGGGAGAGGGGCGCCTCGGGCTGGTAGCCCGCCTGCACGTCCAGCAGCAGCGCCATGTCGGCCACCGAGCGGCCCATCGGCCCCTCGGTCGAGAGCTGGTGGGCGTAGAGGTCGAAGCTGGAGTCGTTGGCCACCCGCCCCCAGGAGGGACGGAAGCCGAAGACGTTGTTCCACCCCGCCGGGTTGCGCAGAGAGCCCATCTGGTCCGAGCCGTCGGCGATCGGCAGCATCCGCATCGCCAGCGCCACCGCTGCCCCGCCCGACGACCCGCCAGCCGAGCGCGAGCGATCCCAGGGGTTCTTCGTCGCCCCGAAGATCGGGTTCATCGTGTGCGAGCCGAGCCCGAACTCGGGCGTGTTGGTCTTGCCCACGATCAGCGCGCCGGCCACCCGGATCCGCGCGACCATCGGGGAATCGGCGTTGGGCACCAGGTCGGCGTAGAGGGGCGAGCCCATGGTGGTGCGCAGGCCCTTGGTCGCCGTCAGGTCCTTGATCGCGATCGGCAGGCCGTGCAGGGGGCCCAGCGGCTCGCCGGCCGCGCGGGCGGCGTCGGCGGCGCGGGCCTCGGCGAGGCACGCGTCGGGATCGCGCTGGGAGATGACCGCGGTCAGGTCCCCGTTCACCGCGGCGATGCGGTCGAGATGGGCGCGCATCACCTCCTGCGCAGAGACCTCGCCGGCGCGGATCAGGGGGGCGAGCTTGGCGCCGCCGGCTTCGAGAATGTCGGTCATGGGGGTCCTGGGGTTCGCGACGGCCGGGCTCAGGCCCGGCGGACGAGGTTGATGATCGCCAGCAGCGCCACGGCGCCGGCGGTGGCGGTGACCAGGCGGCCGAAGAAGTCGTCGCCGAGATCGAAGCCAAGGACGCCGAAGAGATAGGCGCCGAGGTAGGCTCCCACGATGCCGACGACCAGGTTGGTCAGCAGGCCGTGGTCGCGCTTCATCACCTTCTCGGCGATCCAGCCGGCCGCGAGGCCCACGACCAGGAATGCAAGCCAGCCGATGTCTTCCATGGGGATCTCCTGCGCTGCCCTCGCCGCTGGGGGGCGAGGGGATGCGGGGCCGATCCGCGGGCGTCGGAGCTCCGGCGTCGCGGCGGCGGGGGGCGAGGCGACGACAATCCGGTCCGCGGCGGTCGGGGTCAAGGCGGCGCCGCGTCGGAGCGGGCCGGGCCTTCCCGCGCGATCGCGTTGACGTCACGTTGCGTTAACCTTTTTGGGCGAATGTCTGTCTTGCAGGCGCGACATGGGCTGCGCCTGCACTCCTCCCTGTCGACTGGCCGCGCCTTCGGGCGCGGCTTTTTTCTTTGGCTCCGAGGGGCGGTCGGCGAAGCAAGGGCCCGGAACGGGAGGGAAAATGCCCTCCGACGCGGGGTTGCAACTCTGGATTGAGTCATGCAAATGAACGTCTGTCGCCGGTAGATATACATTTCGTTTCAAAGAAAACTCTGGCGCCGACGGAGGGAATCGCTTTAGGACTAGGTGAATGGCAGGTGAACCCGCGTTGCGCTCAGGCGGGACGGAGCGCCTTGCTACAGCGAACGGAATTCGGTGATCAGGTCGCGGGCGATCGTCCGACGCCTGAATCGCCGCAAACGGACGCCGCGCGTTCAGATCTCCGCCGTGGCGGCAAGACGGCGAAGCGCTGAACTGCGGCTCAGGTCCCGCGGGCTATGGGGAGGCCCGCGGGACCGTCATCTTCTCTCAGAATCGTGCGCATCGTGCGCTCAGGATTGTGCGCTCGGGACCGTGCGCAGGGTCTGGACGCCGACAGGCGTCCGGACCGCGTTGTCGTATGGCGCAGCGTTTCGCGCGCGCAGGCGCCGGAGCCGCTGGTCCGGCGCCTCGCCTTCGCGGCTTGCGGCGCTGTCGCGGTCAGACGCCGCGGTAGGGCGCCACGTACTGCAGGGCCATGTCCCAGGGGAAGAAGATCCAGGTGTCCTGGCTGACCTCGGTGATGAAGGTGTCGACCATCGGCCGGCCCTTGGGCTTGGCGTAGACGGTGGCGAAATGCGCCTTGGGGTAGAGGCGGCGGACCAGTTCCAGCGTCTTGCCGCTGTCGACCAGGTCGTCGACCACCACGATGCCCTCGCCTTCGCCCATCAGCTCGGCTTCGGGCGCCTTGAGGACCTGGGCGTCCATCTGGTCCTGGTGGTTGTAGGATTTCACCGAGATCGTGTCGACGATGCGGATGTCGAGCTCGCGCGCCAGGATCATCGCCGGGGCCATGCCGCCGCGGGTGATCGCCACCACCGCCTTCCAGGCGCCGCCCTCGCCGGGGCCGCGCTTGTCCAGCCGCCAGGCCAGCGCGCGGCTGTCGCGGTGGATCTGGTCCCAGCTGACGTGGAAACCCTTCTCGTGGGGCAGGCGGCTGTCGGTGGGGCTCATGCTCGGGTCTCCTGCGGGGGCGCTCGGGATGTCCCCTAGCGTCGTGCGCGGCCTCGGGCAAGATGTGGAGGGCCGGGATGGGGTCCGGGCCTGCCTCGGGGTCGCCCTCGGGCAGCCAGGCGCCGCGAGCAGGTCCCGCCGATCGCAGGCGCTTCTCCCGCGGCGCGTCCCGACGCTGCGCGCCTGGCGACGGTCGCCCCTGGCGGGCCGCCGGGCCTGCGCCGCGGGCGCGAGGGTTGCGACGGGCGCGCGTGTCGCGCGGCGCTTCCTCCGCGAACGCAAGGCGCCGGTTGCGAAGGTCGGGACGCCGCGCGCGTCCTCGCGGGATCAGTCGGCGGACTTGGCCTTCACCGCCACGTCGATGTCGGGCGCGTCTTCGGCCTTCATGCCGACCACATGGTAGCCGGCGTCGACGTGGTGCGTTTCGCCCGTCACGCCCGAGCCGAGGTCCGACAGCAGGTAGAGCCCCGACTTGCCCACATCCTCGATCGTCACGTTGCGGCGCAGGGGCGAGTTCAGCTCGTTCCACTTCAGGATATACCGGAAGTCGCCGATCCCCGAGGCCGCCAGCGTCTTGATCGGCCCGGCCGAGATCGCGTTCACCCGGATGTTCCGCGGCCCGAGATCCATCGCCATGTAGCGCACCGAGGCCTCGAGCGCCGCCTTGGCCACGCCCATCACGTTGTAATGGGGCATCACCCGCTCGGCGCCGTAGTAGGTCAGCGTCAGCATCGAGCCGCCGTCGCCCATCAGCTTCTCGGCCCGCTGCGCGACCGCGGTGAACGAGTAGACCGAGACGTCCATGGTCCGCGCGAAGTTCTCGGCCGAGGTGTCGACGTAGCGCCCGCGCAGCTCCGACTTGTCGGAGAAGCCGATGGCGTGGACCAGGAAATCGAGCCGCCCCCAGGTCTTCTCGATCTCGGCGAAGGCCGCGTCGATCGAGGACGCGTCGGTCACGTCGCAGGGCATCGTCAGCGTCGAGCCGACCGAGGCGGCCAGCGGCTGCACGCGCTTCTTCAGGGCATCGCCCTGGTAGGTGAACGCCAGCTCCGCGCCCTGGTCGGCGCAGGCCTTCGAGATGCCCCAGGCGAGCGACTTGTCGTTCGCGACGCCCATGATCAGGCCCCGCTTGCCCTCCATAAGACCGCTCATGCCCCGCTCCTCCGGCTTCTTTCGTGGCCGGAGGCTCTATGCGAATTTCCAACGGTCATCAAGGCGCGGGACGTTTCAGAGTGTTACGGTCGGACCCCCTGCGGGACCGGTCCGGGGCCCCTCCCGGCGCGGGCCGGGCAGGGGGAGGCGCGCGGGCGGGCCTCCGGTCTCTGGCGCGGGGCGGCGGGGTTGGCTAGGCTCCGCGCGAAGATCGTGATCGAGGATATCCCCATGGCCCTGTTCGACCTTGCGCAGCTCGAGGCGGCGGCGGAACTGGTGCACGCCGTGATGCCCCCGACCCCGCAATACGCCTGGCCGCTGCTGTGCGCGCGGGCGGGGGCCGAGGTCTGGCTGAAGCACGAGAACCACACCCCCGCGGGCGCCTTCAAGCTGCGCGGGGGGCTGGTCTACCTCGACGATCTCGGGCGGCGCGGCGGGGCGCCGGGGATCGCCACGGCCACGCGCGGCAACCACGGCCAGTCGATCCCCTTCGCGGCCCGCCGCCACGGCATTCCGGTCAAGGTCTGGGTCCCGCACGGCAACTCGGTCGAGAAGAACGCCGCCATGCGCGCCTGGGGCGCGGAGGTGATCGAGCATGGCGAGGATTTCGAGGCCGCCCGGATCGAGGCGATGCGCGTCGCCGCGGCCGAGGACCTGCACGCCATCGGCCCCTTCCATCCGCTGCTGGTGCGCGGCGTCGCCACCTACGCGCTGGAGCTGATGCGCGCCGTCCCGGACCTCGACACGATCTATGTCCCCGTCGGCATGGGCTCGGGCTGCTGCGGCCTGATCGAGGCGCGCGACCGGCTGGGCCTGAAGACCGAGATCGTAGGCGTGGTCGCCGAGACGGCGCCGGCCTACGCGCTGAGCTTCGAGGCGGGACACGCGGTGTCGACGCAGACCGCGCCCACCTTCGCCGACGGCGTCGCCTGCCGCGTGCCCTCGCCCGAGGCGCTCGAGATCCTGCTTCGCGGCGCCGCAAGAGTGATCGCCGTCAGCGAGGACGCGGTGGCCGAGGCGATGCGGGCGCTGTTCGCGGACACGCACAACGTGGCCGAAAGCGCCGGCGCCGTGGCGACCGCCGGGCTGCTGTCGGAGCGCGAGCGGATCGCCGGGCGCAAGGTGGCGGCGGTGCTCTCGGGCGGGAACGTGGACGCGAGCCAGTTCCAGGCGGTGCTGGGCGGACGGACGCCGAGGGTCTGAGCAGGGCGGCCCCCAGAAGGGGGCGGGGGCTGCGGGGAGGCCGCTTCGGGAGCTCGCCAGAGACCAGGGGCCGCGCAAGGTTCGGGCGGGGCGCCGGGGCGCGAAACCCTGAAGGGCGGCGCGGGCTTGACGGGGCGGGGGCTGAGCGCGACCTATGCAGGGCCTGATGGAGGAAGCCGCCATGCCCGCCGACGCGACCGTCGCCCCCGCCCCGTTCGTCCTCGAGGAGACGGAGACGCGCGAGGGCAAGTTTGCCGGGAGCGATCCCTTCGCCCTCGCCCAGGCCTGGCTGGAGGAGGCCTTCGCCGCCGAGATCAACGACGGCAACGCCATGAGCCTCGCCACCGTCGACGCCGACGGGATGCCCAATTCGCGCATGGTGCTGCTCAAGGAGATCGAGGGCGCGGCCGCGCCCTCCGGCGGGGCGTTCATGTTCTACACCAACTACGGGTCGGCCAAGGGGCGGGAGCTGGCCGCGACCGGCAAGGCCGCGCTGCTGCTGCACTGGAAGAGCCTGCGCCGCCAGGTGCGGGTGCGCGGGGTGGTCGAGAAGGAGGACGGGCCGCAGGCGGACGCCTACTACGCCTCGCGTGGGCTGCAGTCGCGGCTGGGGGCCTGGGCCTCGGAGCAGTCGCGCCCGCTCAGCTCCCGCGGGCATCTGATGGGCGAGGTCGCCAAGATCGCCGCGCGCCACCCGCTGAACCCGCCGCGGCCGCCTTTCTGGGGCGGCTTCCGGGTGCGGCCGGTCGAGATCGAGTTCTGGGCCGACGGCGCCCACCGCCTCCACGACCGCTTCCAGTGGCGCCGCGAGAGCCCCGAGGCGCGGACCTGGACCGTGCGTCGCCTGAACCCCTGAGCCCGCGTTCCGTCGCCCCGACCCTCCCGGCGGGGCCAGGGCGACGCGGCGCCCCTCGCGCCACCCGGCGACGCGCCGCCGCGGCCGGGTCGCCGGGGGTTGCATCCGCGCCCGGCGGACTGCGTGATCCGACGCGACCGTTGCAGGGGCCGACTCGGCCCCGGGAGCCCGACATGCCCGATCGCAAGACCCTGCTGCTGACCGGCGCCTCGCGCGGGATCGGCCACGCCACCGTGAAGCGCTTCGCCTCCGCCGGCTGGCGCGTGATCACCTGCTCGCGCCATCCCTTCCCCGAGGAATGTCCCTGGGAGATGGGCGAGGAGGACCACATTCAGCTCGACCTCGCCGACCCCCAGTCCACCATGGACGCGGTCGCCCAGATCCGCGCCCGGCTGCCCGGCGGACGGCTCGAGGCGCTGGTCAACAACGCCGGCATCTCGCCCAAGGGGCCGCAGGGGGAGCGGTTGAACACCCTGACCACCGACCTGCGCGACTGGGGAAAGGTGTTCCACGTCAACTTCTTCGCCCCCGTGGTGCTGGCCCGCGGCCTGCGCGCCGAGCTCGCCGCCGCGCAGGGGGCGATCGTCAACGTCACCTCGATCGCCGGCGCCCGGGTGCACCCGTTCGCGGGCGCGGCCTACGCCACCTCGAAGGCGGCGCTGGCGGCGCTGACCCGCGAGATGGCCCATGACTTCGGCCCGCTCGGCGTGCGCGTGAACGCCATCGCGCCCGGCGAGATCGAGACCGCGATCCTCTCGCCCGGCACCGAGAAGATGGCCGAGAACCTGCCGCTGCGCCGCCTCGGCAAACCCGAAGAGGTGGCGCGCACGATCTATTACCTGTGCACGGCCGAAAGCTCCTACGTCACCGGCGTCGAGATCGAGATCAACGGCGGCCAGCACGTCTGAGCGGGCGGCCGGGCAGGGCGCTGGCGGGACGGGCGCGGGAGGGGGGCGGCCTGCGCGCTACTCGGCCGCGCGGCTTTCGCCGGCGCCGCAGGTCTCCTTCAACGCCTCGACCATGTGGTCGATGAAGGCGCGCAGCTTGGGCTGCGGGAAGCGGCCCTGGGGGTAGACGGCGTAGACGCCCAGCGGCGGGCGGCGGGATTCGGGGACCAGCTCGACCAGCTCGCCGGTCGCCACCGCGTCGCCGACGATGAAGTCGGGCAGCATGGCGATGCCCAGCCCGTCCGCCGCCGCCTGGCGCAGGGCGTCGCCGTTGTTGATCGTCAGCCGGCCGACCGCGCGCACCTGCCGCTCCTGCCCGCCGGGGCCCGACAGGCGCCAGACGTTGCCGGAGCTGAGGTTCGAGTAGTGCAGCAGGTTGTGCGAGGCGAGGTCCTGCACCGAGGCCGGCGCCCCGTGGGCGGCCACATAGGCGGGGCTGGCCACCACCATCACCTCGGCGTCGGCGAGCTTGCGCGCGCGCATCGAGGAATCGGGCAGGTCGCCGATACGGATCGCGAGGTCGAAGCCCTCGGCCACCAGCTCCACGAAGCGGTCGTCGAGCACCATGTGCACCGAGATGTCGGGGTACTTCCCCAGGAAATCCGTGATCGCCGGCGCCAGCGCCCGGATCCCGAAGGAGAAGGGGGCCGAGATGCGCAGCTCTCCGCGCGGATTGTCCTGCATGGTCGAGACCATGGCGTCGGCCTCCTCGGCCTCGGCCAGGACGCGGATCGCGCGGTCGTAGAAGGCGAGCCCGATCTCGGTCGGGCTGACGCGGCGGGTGGTCCGGTTGAGCAGACGCGCGCCCAGCCGGTCCTCCAGGGAGGCGACGTGCTTGGACACCGCCGATTTCGAGAGGCCCATCTTCCGCGCGGCGTCGGTGAACCCGCCAAGGTCCACGACGCGCACGAAGGCCTCCATCTCGCTCAGCCGATCCATGACACCTCCGCTGCAATGCAACCAAAGTCGCCTCGATCGGGGCGATCGTCAATCGCCGCGATGCCGCTGCGACCATAATCGACGAAAGCGAAGCCATTCGTTCATCTGAGTTTTTTCGTTCATCATTGCGACGCGGCAAGTTCTGGCGAGAATGTCGTCCCCGCAGGAGGATGCGGCCCGCAGGCCGGCGACCCCGAGGTCGTTTTCCTTCACAAAATAGACGGTGGCGGGGTTGTGCGGCGCCGCAGCCGCATGTTTAGCTTGCGCCTGCAGGCCCAAGACCCCGCAGAGGGCGCCGCCGCAAACGACAGGGAAGACGCATGAACGGAAGCAACGACGCCTTCGTCGAGTTCGATCGCGTGCAGAAGAGCTATGACGGCGAAACCCTCGTCGTCAAAGACCTGAACCTCGGCATCGGCAAGGGCGAGTTCCTGACCATGCTGGGCCCGTCGGGTTCCGGAAAGACCACCTGCCTGATGATGCTCGCGGGATTCGAGACCGCGACCTACGGCGAGATCAAGCTGGACGGCAAGCCGATCAACTCGGTCCCGCCGCACAAGCGCGGCATCGGCATGGTGTTCCAGAACTACGCGCTGTTCCCGCACATGACGGTGGCCGAGAACCTCGCGTTCCCCCTGCAGGTGCGCAAGATGGGCAAGGACGATATCGAGACGCGCGTGAAGCGCGCCCTCGACATGGTCCAGATGGGCGACTTCGGCGGCCGCCGTCCCGCCCAGCTTTCGGGCGGCCAGCAGCAGCGCGTGGCGGTGTCGCGCGCCCTGGTCTTCGACCCCGAGCTGGTGCTGATGGACGAGCCGCTGGGCGCGCTCGACAAGCAGCTGCGCGAGCAGATGCAGTTCGAGATCAAGCACATCCACGAGCAGCTGGGCGTGACGGTCGTCTACGTGACCCACGACCAGTCCGAGGCGCTGACGATGTCCGACCGCATCGCGGTGTTCAACGACGGCAAGATCCAGCAGCTCGCCCCGCCGCCCGACCTCTACGAGCGGCCCGACAACAGCTTCGTCGCCCAGTTCATCGGCGAGAACAACACCCTCGACGCCACCGTCGCCGAGCGCGACGGCGACTACGTGAAGGTCGAGTTCCTCGACGGATCCGTCGGCCAGGCGCTGGCGGTGAACTGCGGCGGCCCCGGCGAGAAGACCCGCCTCAGCCTGCGCCCCGAGCGCGTCACCTTCGCCAAGCCGGGCGAGTGGGGCGTGTCTGGCAAGGTGAAGGAACTGATCTACCTCGGCGACCATATCCGCGTGCGGATGCAGGTGCTGGGCAACAACGACTTCGTTGTGAAGGTGCCCAACGCCTCCCGCCACGACATGCTGGCGGTGGGAGAGACGGCCTCGCTGTCCTGGGTCGCCGAGGATTGCCGCGCTCTGGACGCCGCCTGAGCGAGGCCGAGGCGCGTCGCCGCCCGAAGGCGCGCCGCCGCGAAGACACGATCGGGCATCGCAACTGGGAGTAACCTCATGAGCCTCAAGCTCAAGATGATGATGGCCGGCGCGGGGATCGCCGGCGCGGCTGTGGCCGGCGCCGCATACGCCGCCGACGAGCTGCCCGCCTGCGAGGGCTGCGCCGATTCGATGACCGTCGTGTCCTGGGGCGGCGCCTACCAGAACTCTCAGCAGCAGGCTTATTCCGAGCCTTATGCCGAGCTGACCGGCACCAACTTCGTGTGGGACGAGTCCTCCAACGAGGCCGTGGCCAAGCTGCGCGCCATGGACGAGGCCGGCAACGTGACCTGGGATCTGGTCGACGTGGTCGCCTCCGACGCCATGCGCCTGTGCGACGAGGGTCTGGCCCAGGAGATCGACTTCGACGAGGTGCTCGCCGCGGCGCCCGACGGGACCTCGGCCACCGAGGACTTCGGCGAGATGATCGTGTCGGAGTGCTTCATTCCGCAGATCGCCTATTCGACCACCTTCGGCTACCGCACCGACGTGGCCGAGTGGAACGGCGAGACCCCCGACGACATCTGCGACGTGTTCGATCTGGAGGCCTTCCCGGGCAAGCGCTCGCTCGAGAAGCGTCCGATCAACAACATGGAGTGGGCGCTGCTCTGCTCGGGCGTCGCCAAGGAAGACATCTACGACACGCTCGAGACCGAAGAGGGGCAGGCCAAGGCCTTCGCCAAGCTCGACGAGATCAAGGACAGCGTCGTGTGGTGGTCGGCCGGCGCCGAGACCCCGCAGCTGCTCGCCGACGGCGAGATCGTGATGGGCTCGACCTACAACGGCCGTCTCTTCGCGCTGATCGAGGAGCAGGACCAGCCCGTCGCCATGATGTGGGACGCGCAGGTCTATGACCTCGACGGCTGGATCGTGCCCGCCGGCCTGCCCGAGGACCGCCTGGCCCGGGTGATGCACTTCCTGAACTTCGCCACCGACACGCAGCGTCTGGCGGATCAGGCCAAGTACATCTCCTACGGCCCCGCGCGTCAGTCCTCGGCCCCGCTGGTCGGCCAGCATGCCGAGCTGGGCATCGACATGGCTCCGCACATGCCGACCAACCCCGAGAACGCCACCAACACCTTCCTCTACAACTACGAGTGGTGGGCGGACTACCGGGACGACCTGGACGCCAAGTTCCAGGCCTGGCTGCTGCGCTGAGCTGAAGACTGCGCCTCCCGGGCCCCTCGCGGGCCCGGGGGCTGACGCAGCCGACGACTTCCGGGCGGGCCGCCCGCGGCCCGCCCGCTTCAGTTCCAGTCATTCACCGACGCTGCGAGGGGATCACGCATGGCCGAGGCGACCGCGAACGGGGATATCGCGCCCGAGGAGCACCGGAGCGCCTCCGGACAGCTTCTGGCCGCCGACGGCACACCGCTGAAGAAATCCATCCGCCGCTCCGAGGCCCGCGCCCGCCTGCGCGCCTTCCTGCTGGTGGCGCCGCTGCTGATTTTCGTGCTGCTGTCGTTCATCGCGCCGATCGCGGACATGCTGTTCCGCTCGGTCCAGAACGAGATTGTGGCCGACACCCTGCCCAAGACCGTCGAGGCGCTCGACGACTGGGATCCCGAGACCGGCGCCCCCGGCGAGCCGGTCTACCGCGCCTTTTACGACGACATGCTCGTCGCCACCGACCTCAAGATTCACACCCGCCTCGGCTCCCGCCTCAACTATGAGGAATCGGGGATGTCGTCGCTGTTCCGCAAGACCAACGAGCGACGGTTGGGCCGGTTCGACCTCGACCAGCCGCTGAAGCCGCAGTTCGTGGATCTCGACGAGGACTGGGGCGAGGTCGAGCCCTGGGCGGTGATCAAGACCTTCGCGCCCCGCTACACCTGGGGCTACTTCCTGCAGGCCGCCGACATGCGCCTGACCCCCGGCGGGGTCGAGATGGCGCCGGAGTTCGAGCAGATCTACCTCAAGCTGTTCTGGCGCACGATCCTGCTGTCCTGCACCATCACCCTGTCGTGCCTGCTGCTGGGCTATCCGGTGGCCTGGCTGCTCGCCAACCTGCCCGCGCGCAGCGCCAACCTGCTGATGATCCTGGTGCTGCTGCCGTTCTGGACCTCGTTGCTGGTGCGCACCTCGGCCTGGAAGGTGCTGCTGCAGGAGCAGGGGGTGATCAACGACATCCTGGTCGGGATCGGATTGATCTCCGACAGCAGTCGCCTGGTGATGATCAACAACCAGACCGGCACCATCATCGCGATGACGCATATCCTGCTGCCGTTCATGGTGCTGCCGCTGTATTCGGTGATGAAGACGATCCCGCCGTCGTATCTGCGCGCCGCGAAATCGCTGGGCGCGACGGACTGGACCGCCTTCTGGCGGGTCTACTTCCCGCAGTCGGTGCCCGGCATCGGCGCGGGGGCGATCCTCGTCTTCATCCTGGCCATCGGCTACTACATCACGCCCGAGCTGGTGGGCGGCACCGACGGCACCTTCATCTCGAACCGCATCGCCTTCCACATCTCCACCTCGCTGAACTGGGGACTGGCGGCGGCGCTGGGATCGTTGCTGCTGATCCTGGTGATGGGGCTCTACTGGCTCTACGACAAGATCGTGGGCATCGACAACGTGAAGCTGGGCTGAGGGAGACACGACAATGGCGCTTCAGCCCTATGCGACGACGGGTCAGCGGATCTGGTATTACAGCTTCCGGGTGATCTGCGGATTGATCCTGTTCTTCCTGATCTTCCCGATCATCATCATCATCCCGCTCAGCTTCAACGCGCTGCCCTACTTCACCTTCACCCCCGGCATGCTGGCGCTGGAGGCGGACGCCTACTCGCTCGAGCACTATCGCGACTTCTTCTACAACGACGCCTGGCAGCAGGCGCTGTGGAACTCGCTTTCGATCGCCCCGGCGGCGACGCTCTTGTCGGTGTCGCTCGGCACGCTGGCGGCGATCGGGCTCTCCTCGGGCAAGATGCCGTTCCGCGGCACGGTGATGGCGATCCTGATCTCGCCGATGATCGTGCCGCTGATCATCTCGGCGGCGGGGATGTATTTCTTCTATTCCCGGATCGGCCTGCAGGGCACCTGGTTCGGCGTGGTGCTGGCCCACGCCGCGCTGGGCACGCCCTTCGTGATCATCACCGTCACCGCCACGCTGGTGGGCTTCGACCGCTCCCTGACCCGGGCGGCGGCGAACATGGGGGCGGGGCCGGTGCGCACCTTCTTCAAGGTGCAGATGCCGCTGATCCTGCCGGGCGTGATCTCGGGCGGGCTGTTCGCCTTCATCACCTCGTTCGACGAGGTGGTGGTTATCCTGTTCCTCGGCTCGGCCGGCGAGCAGACGCTGCCCTGGCGCATGTTCACCGGCCTGCGCGAGCAGATCAGCCCCACGATCCTGGCGGTGGCGACGCTGCTGGTCAGCGTGTCCGTGATCCTGCTGGTGACGCTGGAGATCCTGCGCCGTCGCTCGGAGCGGCTGCGCGGCATGAGTCCCGGCTGACCATGGCGCCTCCGTTTCCGGCCGGGCGGGCGGCGATGCGATCCCATGTGCGGCGAGGAGCCTGTCTCCTCGCCGCCGTTCTGTTGGCGGCGCCCCACGCCGCCGCCGCGCCCGAGGGCGAGGGGGTGCTGGCCTCGGCCTGTCCCGGGCCCGGCGCGATGGACCTGCTGCTGATGCCCGAGGAGGCCGAGGCGCTGGACGCCGAGGCCGCCGCCCTCACCGTCACCGGCGCCTACACCGCCACCGACAAGCGCGACGCAGGCAAGCCCAAGCCCGTTGGCCTTTTCCTGCATCGCGGCCAGGCGATCAGCCTGGAATACGGGCGTATGGACGGGCTGCTGGTGATCGAGGCCGACGGCGCGGCCCGCATCCTGTCTGCCCCCTCGGCGCAGGTCGCGGGCGCCAGCTTCGATCTGACCGACCTCGAGGGCCGCCGCGCCTTCGTCGCCGCGGCGAAGACCGCCGGCGCCTCGGCCCTGCAGTCGCACCTTCTGATCCGCGACGGAGAACTGGACCTGCGCCCGGTCGAGAGCGCGCCCGCCGCCATCCGCCGGATCCTGTTCCAGGACAGCGACGGCGCTTTGGCGATCTGGCAGAGCGGCGCCCGCGCCCTGACCCTGCACGAGGCCGCCGAGGAGCTCGCCCGCCTGCACGCCCCGGCGATGGCGATGAACCTCGACATGGGCAGCTACGATTTCTGTGAGCGGACGGGCGCCCAGAGCGCCGCGGCCGGCGACGGCGTGCGCGGGGCCTCCTACTCCTGCGGGTTCCTCGACCGGCAGGGGCTTGAGCGGCTCTCCAACCTGATCCGCCTGCATCCCGACGCAAACTGCGGGTAACGGCGCGGTCTCCGCCCCTTGATCGCCGTCAAGGACCCGCCGCCGATCTTCGCCTAGGGTGCGCCGCGACGTCCCCCAAGGAAGCCCCCATGCACGAGAACCGCACCTACGACGAGATCCGCGTGGGCGACCGGGCCGAGACGCCCCGCCTGTGCGCGGCCGACGACCTGTTCGCCTTCGCCCACTGCTCGGGCAACCACAACCCGATGCATCTTGCCGACCGCGACGGCGACGGCGACGGGGTGAACGAGGCGCAGGCCCCCCAGATGTGGGTCGCCTCGCTGATCTCGGGCTTGCTGGGGTGGGAGCTGCCGGGCCCGGGCGTGGCGATGGAGTCCCTCTCGGTTCGCTGGATGGGCGTGGCCCAGGCCGGCGACCAGCTGGTTGCGCGCGCCGAGGTGATCGCCAAGGAGCCCGAGAACCGCATCCGCCTGCGCGTCGAGGTCGACCGCGTCGACGGCGTCGCCCTGATGGGCGGCGAGGCCGTGGTCCGCGCCCCCCTCGTGAAGATGAGCTTCGCCGAGGACGAGATCCCCGGCCTGATCGTCCAGCGTCACCTGCATTTCGATCGCCTGATTGCGCAGGCCCGCGCGCTTGGCCCCGTGGTGATGGCGGTGGCGGCGCCGGAGAACGCCGTCTCTCTCGCCGGCGCGCTGGAGGCGGCCGACGAGGGGCTGGCGATCCCGATCCTGGTCGGGGACCCCGACAAGATCGCCGCCGCGGCCCAGGAGCTGGGCGCCTCGCTCGACGAGTTCGAGATCGTCGCGGCGATGGACCACGAAGCCGCCGCCGAGACCGCGGCGATGCTGGTGCGCGAGGGTCGGGCGGCCGCGCTGATGAAGGGCGCGCTGCACACCGACGACCTGCTGCGCGCGGTGCTGGACCGCGACCGGGGGCTGCGGGCGGGGCGGCGGCTGACCCATGTCTTCGTGATGGACGTGCCCGGCCTGCCGCACCCGCTGCTGATCTCGGACGCCGCGATCAACATCGCCCCTGACCTCGAGACCAAGGCCGACATCGTGCGCAACGCCATCGACGTGGCCCGCGCCATCGGCATCGAGGTGCCGAAAGTCGGGGTGCTCTCGGCGGTCGAGATCGTGAACCCCGCGATCCCGTCCTCGATCGACGCGGCGCTGCTCTCGAAGATGGCCGAGCGGGGCCAGATCACCGGCGGGCTGGTGGACGGGCCGCTGGCGATGGACAACGCCGTGGATCTCGGGGCCGCGCGCACCAAGGGGATCAAGTCGCTGGTGGCCGGTCAGGCCGAGGTGCTGATCGCCCCCAACCTCGACGCCGGCAACATGATCGCCAAGGAGCTCAGCTACATCGCCCATGCCGAGGCCGCCGGCGTGGTGATGGGGGCGCGGGCGCCGATCGTGCTGACCTCGCGGGCCGACGGGCCCAAGGCGCGGCTCGCCTCCTGCGCGGTTGCGGCGCTGTGCCGGGCCTTCGCCGCCGGCGCGCGGTAGCGGGGCGGGGCTGGCGCGGGGCGTAAACCCTTCGCAAAGCATTCGTTCTCATCCTCGGCTTTGGATTCGCTCCGACCGACGAGGAGGATCGCGATGCCTCGGCCCGACCTGTCGCCGCGCCGCCGCCCCTGGGCGGGCGGATGGTTCAGGGCGCGTCTGACGCTGGCCCTGGTTCTGGCTCTGATCGCGGCGCCGCTTGGCGTCGAGGCCGCCTTCTTGCCGGGCATGGGGGCGGGCGGAGCGAGGGACGCCCCGATCGCATCGGGCAACGTCCGCCATCCGGGGCCGTCTGCGCCCGCGATCGCCTCCGTCGATCCCGCCCTGGCTCCGGGGCGGTCGCCCGGCTCGTTCTCGGGCGCGCCCGCTGTGGAGGGGGCGCCCGGCCCTCCGACCTCCGATCGCGACGCGCCGCAGGCGCCCGCGCCGTCTGTCCGGCCGACACAGGGCCGCGGACCCCCGCCGCCGGGGTCTCCGGCATTCCGCATGATGGACGCGCCGCATTCATGAACGTGTCTTCACCGTCACAATACGACGGCTGAAAACCGCACAGCGGCACGCGGCGGTTTCGCCGTTCGTTGCAGCGCGCCACATTTCGCCAGCTCACACGAGAATCGTGCGAGCGCGCGGAAGAGGGGCGGATCACGGTGAGCACCACGGACGCTGGCGGCGAGCCGATGCACTCCGGCCGCGCGCTCGCCGCCCTGCGGGCCCTGCTGGCCGCGGGGATCGAGCGTCCCGACGGGCGCCTGCCTTCCGAACCCTCGCTGGCCCGTCGCCTCGGCGTCGGCCGCCAGCCCCTGCGCCGCGCGCTCGAGGTGCTGGAGGCCGAGGGCGTCGTCTGGCGCAATCGCGGCGACGCGCTGTTCGTCAATCTGCCGGACCGGCGCCCCGCTCCGCTGACCCCGGTCGGCGGCCTGCTCGAGGCGCGCCTGAGGCTGGAGCCCGAGCTCGCCGCCCTCGCCGCCCTGCGCGCCCGGCCCGAGGACATCCGACTGATGCGCCTGTGCTCGCAGCGCGAACTGGCGGCCGGCGACGTGGACGCGACCGAACTCTGGGGCGGCGCCCTGCACCGGCTGATCGCCGTGGCGGCCGCCAATCCGGGCCTGCTGGCCGCCTACGAGGCGCTGGACGCCGCCCGCGCCGGCGACGCCTGGCGCGGCGCGATCGAGGCCGCGGACTGGCGCGACGTCTCGGGGCTCCACGGCCGCTGCGACCACGATGCGGTGATCGGAGCGATCGCCGCCGGCGACCCCGAGACCGCCGCCGCCACGATGCGCGCCCACCTGCTGACCGTGGCCGAGCGCGCCGAGCCCGCCGGCGCCGACACGATCGCCCGCTGACCGCGCCTCCTCGCCCCCGCTTCCCTCCGCTCCGGCGACGGGGTAATCGGGTTTCGGGCCCCGCCGGCCCGCGTCCGATCCGCCCCGCTCGCGCAGGAGACCGCCCCATGAGCTTCGCCTTCCAGGACCCCGAGACGGCCGCCGCGCTGGCCGCGCGCATGCTGCTGGAGATCGAGGCGGTGAACTTCCGCGCCGACGAGCCCTACATCTTCACCTCCGGCCTCGCGGCCCCGGTCTATGTCGACTGCCGCAAGCCGATCTCGTTCCCCCGCGTGCGCTCGGCGCTGATGGACATGGCCGCGGCCCGCGCGCTGTCGGACGGCGGGTTCGAGAAGTTCGACGCGGTGGCGGGGGGCGAGACCGCCGGCATTCCCTGGGCCGCGATGATCGCCGAGCGACTGGGCCTGCCGATGCTCTACGTGCGCAAGAAGCCCAAGGGGTTCGGCCGCGGGGCCCAGATCGAGGGCCATTTCGAGGAGGGCGCCAACGTCCTCCTGGTCGAGGACCTGACCACTGACGGCGGCTCGAAGTTCACCTTCGCCAACGCCCTGCGCGAGGCCGGCGCGGCCTGCACCGACACGCTGGTGATCTTTTACTACGACATCTTTCCGGACGCGCGCGCAAACCTCGCCGCCCACGGCCTGGCCCTGCACCAGCTGACCACCTGGCGCGACGTGCTCGCCGTGGCCCGCACCGGCGCCCACCTGGGCCGGACCTTCGACGCCAAGACCCTGGACGCTGTCGAGGCCTTCCTGAACGACCCCTACGGCTGGTCCGCCGCCCATGGCGGCAAGGCCGGTCCGGAATGACGCGCGCGGACCTCGCCCCTCGGCCGGGCGGAGTCCGCGCCGGTCTCGCGCTGCCGTCCGTCGCGGTCGCGGTCGGCCCGGCTCGGCGTCGCGGCTGACCTGCGCGGCCTGTTGACGTCGACCGCGCGCGGGGCTAACCCGTGGGGCGGTTCGCGGGCATGGTGAAAAGGTATCACACGAGCCTTCCAAGCTCTTGTTGCGGGTTCGATTCCCGCTGCCCGCTCCAACCGATCCCCATCCGGACCCACCCGCGCCGCGCTTTCCCTGGCAGGAGCGTCGCGACGTCCCTTGCCCGCAGTCCGCAATTCAGCGGAGCTGACGACGGCCGCCGATGTTGTGAACGACGCTCAGGCGAAGGCGGCCTCGGGCCAGCGGTCGAGGAGGGCCGAAGCGGCCTCGAACAGGGCCGCGGCGCGCAGGAGGGCGGCGTCCTGGCGGAATGGCCCCACGATCTGCAGGCCCAGGGGCAGGCCCTCCGGGGTGAAGCCGCAGGGCAGGCTGATCGCGGGATGGCCGGTCAGATTGAAGGGCATGCACCAGGGGAACCAGTTCGGGCGCATGTCGGGATAGGCGACGCCGTCGATCTCGAGCGGGTCGAACAGGTCCTGGCCGATGCCCGGCGCGGCGCGCGAGAGCGTGGGGGTGACGAGGAAATCCGCCCGCTCGAACAGCTCCTGGACCCGGCGGAACAGGGCGGCGCGGTCGAACATCGCCTGCTGATAGTCGACGCCCGAGACGTCCCCGGCCAGCGCCAGTTGTCGCAGCAGCGAGGGGGTCATGCGGTCGCCGTCGGCCTCGGCCATGGGCCCGAAGCGGGCGCGCCAGGTGGTGTGGTTGATCGCCCGCCAGATCGGCTCGACGTCGAGGCCGGCGCCGTCGAAGGGAATCAGCTCTGCGCCGAGATCGGCAAGGCGGCCCAGCGCGGCGTCGAAGGCGGCCTGCATCGCGTCCGAGATCGGTTTGCCCGGAGGCGCGGCGCAGAACAGGATGCGCTTGCCCGCGAGGTCGCCCTCGGGCCGCGCGGCGGCGAGGTAGTCGGGGACCGGCACGCCCACCGACCAGGGGTCGCTGGGGTGCGGGCCGGCCATCGCCTGAAGCATCAGCGCCGTGCCGGCGACGTCGCGGGTCATCGGGGTCACGTAGGTGTAGTTGCCAAAAGCGTCGGGCGCCTGGCTGTGGGCGATGGCGCCCAGGCTCTGCTTGAGCCCCACCACGCCGTTGCAGGCCGCCGGGATCCGGGTCGAGCCGCCGCCGTCGGTCGCCACCGCGATCGGCCCGATCCCCAGCGCCGTCGACACCGCCGACCCGCCCGAGGAGCCGCCCGAGGAATGCGCGAGGCTCCAGGCGTTGGGGGTCCTGCCGAAGAGGGGGGCGTCGGTCAGGCACTTGGCCCCGAACTCCGGGGTCGTGGTCTTGCCGAAGATCACCGCGCCGGCGCCCCGCAGCCGCGCCACGGCCGCGGCGTCCTGCGTCGGCACGTTGTCGGCGTGCAGGAGGGAGCCGAAGGTCGTGCGCATCCCGGCCGTGTTGACGATGTCCTTCACCGCGCAGGGCAGGCCGTGCAGCAGGCCCGGCGCCTCGCCCGCCGCGAGGGCCGCGTCGGCGGCGCGGGCGCCGTCCATGGCCGCCTCGGGCGCCAGGGTGATGAAGGCGTTATGGCCGGGCTGCAGACGCTCGGCGGCGGCGAGCACCGCCTCCATCAACTCGACGGCCGAGATCTCGCGGGCCAGCAGCATCGTGCGAAGCGCGACGGCGGAATGGCGGCGCAGCGGATCGAGGGACATGGCGGGCTCCGGAGGCTTTGGCAGGGGGGTGTCCGCAAGAGGCCACGGCCCGCGCGCCCTGTCGAGACGGGATGCGCGCGCGTTCTCGCCATGCCGGCGCCGACGTCCCGACGGCGGCCCGCCGAGCGGATCGGGACGGTCTTCGTCCCGCGCCCGCCTACGCGCAGGTCAGTTCCGCCAGAAGGCCGAGACGAACATCACGTAGACCGCCATCAGCTCGAGCCGCCCCAGAAGCATCCCCAGCGAGAGGATCCACTTCGCCTCGTCCGAGAGCGGGGCGAAATTCCCCGCGGGCCCGATGATCGGCCCCAGCCCCGGCCCCACGTTGGCCAGCGCCGTCGCCGCGCCCGAGACCGAGGTGACGATGTCGTGGCCCAGCATCCCCATCGCCACCGCCAGCACCGCCAGCGTCATGAAGAACAGGAACAGGAAGCCCATCACCGAGGAGATCACCTCCTCGTCCACCGGCCGCCCGGCCCAGCGGGTCTGGAACACCCCGTGGGGGGAGTGGATGCGGCGGACCTGGCTGGCGACCGCCGCCAGCAGGATCTGGTAGCGGAAGATCTTCACCGAGCAGCAGGTCGACCCCGCGCAGCCGCCCACCAGGCCCATCAGGAAGAAGGCGGCGGCGGCGAAGGGGCCCCATTCGTTGTAGTTCTCGGACGCGTAGCCGGTGCCGGTCAGGATCGAGACGGTGTTGAACAGCGTCTCGCGCAGGTGCTGCTCGAACCCCCAGGCGTGGGGAACGGGGTCGGTCGCCATGCGATACAGCAGGACGGCGCCGGCGAAGCCGAAGATCACCGCCATGAAGCCGCGCACCTGAGGGTCGCGCCAGATCGGGCGCGCCTCGCCGGAGGCGAGCTGCACCAGCCGCACGAAGGGCAGGGAGGCGAGCATCATGAACAGCGCCGAGACATACTCGACCACGCCCGAGAAATGCCCCAGCGAGGCGTCGTAGTTGGCGAACCCCCCGGTCGAGATGGTGGTCATGGCGTGGACCACCGCGTCGAACACGCTCATCCCGCAGGCGGCGTAGGCAAGGATGCACAGCAGCGTCAGCCCGGCGTAGACCCAGGATATCGACATCGCGATCTCGCCGGCGCGGGGCAGGATCTTGCCGAAGGTGTCGAAGGCCTCGGAGCGGAAGATCTGCATGCCGCCGACGCGCAGCGCGGGCAGGAAGGCCATGGCCATGACCACGATGCCGACGCCGCCGAACCACTGCAGCATGCCTCGCCACAGCAGCACCCCCGGCGGCATGTCGTCGAGCCCCACGAACACGGTCGAGCCGGTGGTGGTGAACCCCGACATCGCCTCGAAGAAGGCGTCGGTCGGGGTGGCCTGCGGCACGCCCAGCACGAAGGGCAGGGCGCCGAAGATCGGCAGCAGGAGCCAGCACAGGGTGGTCAGCAGGAAGGTCTCCTGCTTGGTCAGCGAGGTCCGGTCGGCGCCTCCGGCCGCGGCGACCAGGGCGCCCGAGAGCACGGTGAAGAACCCCGCCAGGCCGAAGGCGCGCCAGTTGGGGTCGCCCTCGAGCAGGTCCGCCAGCATCGGCGCCGCCATGGTCGCGCCGAGGGCGGCGACCAGCAAGCCGATCAGGTGTAGGGCGGCGCGCAGGTCCGGCATCGAGCCTGCATCGCCCGGCCCCCCACGCCTGTCAACGCGCAGCGTCGGTCGTGATGCGAAACCCCTGCCGGCGTGGCGCGGAAAGGCCGGAGCGGGAGGCGGCCCCGGGGCGAGGCAGGCCGCGGGCGGAGCGTCCGGCGCCGCGCCATCCGCCCCGCCGCGGCGCCCCGTCCCCCGGCCGTAGGGCGCATTTCAATGCGCCGCGCTCAGGCCGAGGGGGGAGCGCCGCCCCCGAGACGCGGAACGCCCCGGGACGGACCCGAGGCGTTCGAGGCGATGGAGCGCCGAGGCCGGATCAGATGCGGCTCAGCGCCTGCTCGAGGTCTGCGGCCAGGTCCTCGGGCGCCTCCAGCCCGCAGGACAGGCGCAGCAGCCCGCGGGAGATGCCCAGATCCTCACGCTGCGCCTCGCTCAGGCGCTGGTGGGTGGTGGTCGAGGGGTGGGTGATGATGCTCTTGGAGTCGCCCAGGTTGTTGGAGATCTTGATGATCTCCAGCGCGTCCTGGACGCGGTAGGCCGCCTCCTGCCCGCCCTCGATCTCGAAGGCGACCATGGTCCCGCCCGAGCTCATCTGCCGCCGGGCCAGCTCGTGCTGGGGGTGGTCGGCGCGGCCGGGGTAGAGGACCCTGGTCACGCGGGGATGGGCGGCCAGCATGTCGGCGATATGGGCGGCGCTGTCGGCCTGGGCGCGGCAGCGCAGGTCCAGCGTCTCGAGCCCCTTGAGCATCACCCAGGCGTTGAACGGGCTCAGCGCGCCGCCGGTGTGGCGCATGTAGCCCTCAAGCTCGTTGCGGATGAAGTCCTGCGTCCCCAGCACCACGCCGCCGAGGCAGCGGCCCTGGCCGTCGATGTGCTTGGTGGCGGAGTAGAGGACCACGTCCGCCCCCAGCTCCAGCGGGCGCTGGTACATCGGCGTCGCGAAGACGTTGTCGATCACCAGGCGCGCGCCGACCGAGTGCACGATCTCGGCGACCTGGGCGATGTCGATCAGCTCCAGCGTCGGGTTCGAGGGGCTCTCGAGGAAGGCCACCTTCGTCTCCGGGCGCAGGGCGGCGCGCCAGGCGTCGGGGTCCGTGCCCTCGACCAGCGTCACCTCGACGCCGAAGCGGGGCAGCAGGGTCTCGAGGATGTAGAGGCAGGAGCCGAACAGCGCCTTGGCCGCGATCACGTGGTCGCCGGCCTTCACCTGGCAGAACAGGGCGGCGTTGACGGCGGCCATTCCGCTCGCGGTGGCGAAGGCGTCCTCGGCCCCCTCCAGCGCCATCATCCGCTCTTCGAACATGCGCACGGTGGGGTTGCCGTAGCGGGCGTAGATGAAGCCCTCGTCCTCGCCCAGGAAGCGCGCCTCGGCCGCCGCGGCGGTGTCGTAGACGAAGCCCTGGGTCAGGAACAGCGCCTCGGACATCTCGCCATGCTGGCTGCGCCAGGTCCCGGCGTGAACGAGGCGGGTGCGGGGCGAAAGCGCCCGCGCGGTCTTGTCGAGTTCGGTCATGCATCTCCCGGGCGAACGCCCGGCCCCTTGCCGACGGCCCCGACCGGTGTTCGGAAATCGGGGCGCGATGCGTGCGGTGCGGCGTCGCCCGACCTCTTTAGCGGTTTCTTTAACGTGGCCCGCAATCCGGTCTGCCAAATCGCCACGCCCTTGGCCTAGGCGCTCCTTGGCAAGCCGTCAAGGGCGATTGGCTGGACCACAAGCGTGGGGTGTGGAACCGGGCGGCGGCGAGGCGCGCGGGGGGCAGCGCGCGCTGCGTCGCGCATCGGTCACGAAACGGAAACCGCGGTGTTGCAGACTGGCTGTATCCGGCCAGCAACGCGGCGTCAGTCCGCACCCGGCCGAGCAGGAACCCTGACATGACGCTGATGCACGTCACGACGAGGGCTGAGGAGCTCCTGGTTCGTGATGCGCGTGGCCGGCCGGCGCCGCTTGCCCCCGCGGTCGAGGCGATCCCCCCCGGCGCCCCGGTGGCGATCCTGGCGCATGGCTACAAGTATCGCCCGTTCGAGAGGGGCCGCGACCCGCACGCCTGGCTGTATGGCCTGCCGGGCGAGGGGCCGAGCGGGGCGGACTGGCCCGCGCAGCTGGGGTTCTCGCGGCTCGATCCCGCCGACGGGCTGTGCATCGGCTTTGGCTGGGACGCCTGGGCGGCCCACGGCGCCAGCTTGGCGCGCGGCCGGCGCAACGGTTTCGCCGAGGTCTACGACCGCGCGGCGGCGGCGGGCGAAAGCCTCGCGGCGCTGATCGCCCATCTCCACGTCCTGCGGCCGGATCTGAAGGTGGACCTCTTCGCCCATTCGCTGGGCGCGCGGGTGGCGCTGCAGGCGCTGGCCGATCCGCGGGTGCGCCCCGCGCTGGGCCGGGCGCTGCTGCTGGGCGCGGCCGAGGATGCGGGGCTGGCCCGCGCCGCCATGGCCGCCGGCGACGGACGGGGCGGCGAGGTCTTCCACATCGCCGCCCGCCACAACGATCCCTATGACGCCCTGTTCGAGGCCGCCGCCCCCCGCCTCGCCGGCCGGCGCCGGCAGGCGCTGGGCCGGGCTGGGCTGGGCGCGGCGCGTGCCGACTGGATCGACCTTCAGCTCGACCTGCCGGCCTTCGCCGACTGGGCCCGGGCGCGGGGCGTGCCGCTGGCCGACGCCGCGCCGCGGGTCTGTCACTGGAGCTTCTACGACCGCCCCGGCGCCATGGACCTGCATCGCGCCATCCTGCGCGAGCGCCACGACTGGTCGATCCTCGCCCTGCGGGCCGCCGGCGCGCCGGAGGGTCTGGCTCCGCGCTGGTCGCGCCTCGCGCCCCCGCTGGTCCCGGCGCTCGCGTCTGCGACGCCGGATCCGGCCGCCGCGCCGGCGGCCCGCCGCGGCTGGGCCGGTCCCTGGCCCGCCCTGCGCCGCGCCGCGATCGGGGCCGAGCGGGAGCTTCCCGGCCCCGATCTCGCGGCCGGCGCCTGACGCGGCCTGGCTTTCCACATCCCGACCGGCGGGGCCGGGCCGCAGGGCGTCGCCCCAGGCCGCCGCTCAGCCGCGCAGGAAGAAGCTGGAGGTGGCGCGCACGCTCATCCGCCCCTCGGAATCCGCCAGCTCGCCCTCGAGGAACACTACCGAGCGGCCCATGCGGGTGACGCGGGCGGTGGTCGTGACGGGGCCGGGATGGACGCCGCGCAGGAACTGCACGGTCAGGTCGATGGTGGCCCCGACGCGCCCGGTCAGCGCCATCACCAGCGGGCCCATGGTGTCGTCGATCATCGCGGTCAGGAACCCGCCCTGCACCACGCCCATCGGGTTCACGAACGCCTCGCGCGCCTCGAAGCCCAGCGACATCGTCATCGCCTCGCGGTCGAAGGACACGAAGCGGTGGCCCAACGTGGCGGCGGCGGGCGGCATCGGCCGCCCCTCGAACGGGTTGGGATCGGACATGGTCTCTCCTCGGTCGATGTGGGCGTCATCCTGGGGCGGGCCTGCCGCCAGCCCTTTGTCGGCAGGCGCCCGTCCTCCCTATCGCCGCAGCGCCCGGAAGGCCTCCGACGCCCCCCAGCCCGCCGCCAGCGCCACCGCCAGAGCCAGCAGTCCGTAGGCCAGCGGCATCTCGCGCGAGAGGGCGTAGAGCCACCGCTCGAGCCCCACCTTGCGCACGCCGACGATGGATTCGTGCAGGTCCAGCACCCTCCCCTCGTGCAGCAGGAACACCCGGGCGATGTAGTCGCCCTCGACGATGTTGGCGGGCAGGGCGACATGGGTGGCGAACAGCGTGTCCTCGATCACGTCCACCTCGATCGGCGCTTCGACATACAGCCCGCGGCGGCGCATCAGGCGGATCACCGCCTCGCGGAACACCTCCGGGTCGGCGACGTCGGAGGCTGCGCCGATCGCCCGCACCTGCAGGTCGAGGCTGACCCGGTGGCGCAGGTTCTCGGTGGCGCTCAGGATCTGGTCGAGCGGCCCGGTCGAGGCGACGGCGTAGAAGGCCGGCGCCTGGTCGATCACCGTCGAGGCCCGGTTCGCCCAGACCCCGAAGCTGCGGTCCTTGCGGCGCACCGTCACCGGGCCGGCGGGGCCGGAGATGGTCACGATCACGTCGGGCCGCGCGTCCCGCGCCGGGCGGCTGCGCTTCACCGCGCCGAACACGAAGATCTCGGACCCCGCGTAGGTCGTGGTGATCGAGACCTGGTTGTGGGAGAGCGCGGCGACGACCTTCTCGTCGTCCCCGCCCTCGGGGGGCGCGTCGCGGCCCTGGGGCAGGATCACCACCTGGCCGCCGCCGGCGGGCGTCTCGGGGCCCCGCTGGCCGGGGGCGGCCTCGCCGGGGCCCTCGCCGTCGGGACGCTCGCCGGGCGCGGTCCGCGGGGCGCTGCGCACGGCCGGCGCCGGAGCGCCGGGGCTGACCTCCTGCGCCACCTGGGCGGGGGCCTGCTGGGCCGGGGCGGGGCCAAGCGGCGCGACCGTCAGCGCCAGCGCGGCGGCCAGGCGCCGCAGGGAAAGGGGGGCGCGTGGGGTCAA
>NZ_CAXBOD010000059.1:0-27192 GCF_963977235.1 uncultured Albimonas sp. | reverse complement strand
CCGCCGGCGCCCCTGCGCCCCACGCGCCGCCGCCCGCAACGCGCCGCGCGCGCGCCGCCCCCAGCCGGCGCGCCGCCCGACGCGGCGCCCCTTCGCCGCAGGCGCCCATTCCCTCGCTTGGCTCCCTCCGCGCCGCGGTGCATACTCTCGCCCCTGCGCCCGGTCGGCGCGCCGACGCCGGGTCCCGCACGCGCGCGCCTCCCGCGTCCGACGGCGCACCAAAGGGCCAGTCGGCCCCGGGCCCCGCCAAGCCCTCGAAGGAGATTCATGACCGTCGCCGACCGCCTCGAAGAGGACCTCCGGGGCCTCTTCGCGCACTATCCCTCCGACCGGAGCGACTCCGGCCGGCTCCCCGACCCTGCGCCCGACGCAGCCGTGGAGCAGGGAGAGGCGCCCGGCGCAGAGGCCGCGGTCGCCGCCGTCGAGCGTCCCTCCCCCCCGCTCAGCCCCTCGCCCAGCGCCGTCCCCCCCACGCCCGAGCGCATCTTCGACGAGGCCATCGATTCGGAGGGCCGCCTGCGCCCCCACTGGCGCGGGGTGATCGAGTGGGCCGGCCGCGCCGGACCCGAGGGCTACGAGGCGGTGCTGACCGAGAACCGCCGCCTGCGCCTCGAATCCGGCGTCGCCTTCGACCCCGCCGGCGCCTCCGACGCCATGGCCGCCGCCGCCGACGCCTTCCCCGTGGTGATCGCGCCGGAGGAATGGGAGACGATCTCGCTCGGCGTCGCCCAGCGCGCCCGCCTGATCGAGGCGGCGCTGCGCGACCTCTACGGCCCGCAGAAAGCCCTGAAACAGGGCTGGCTCCCCCCCGGCCTCGCCTTCGGCAACCCCGACTTCGCCCTCTGGCGGCGCGACTGGCCCGACCAGGACGCGCCCTGGCTGACCCTGTTCGAGGTCGACCTCGCGCGGGGCGCCGACGGGCGCTGGATGGTGCTCGCCGACCGGGTCGACAGTCCGCTCGGCGACGGCTGGCTGATCGCCAACCGCGTCGCCGCCTCGCAGTCCTTCGCCGAGCCGTTCCTGGGCGGGCGGGTGCGCCGTCTCGCCGGCCACTACCTCGCCCTCCAGCAGCTGCTCGAGGACGCGATGGGGCCCGACGGGCGCGTCGCCCTGCTGTCGGGCGGCAGCCGCGATCCGCGCTACTTCTCGCACGCCTATTTCGCCCGCTACCTCGGCGCCGCCCTGATCGAGCCCGGCGACGTCACCGTCCGCCACGGCGCCGCCTACGTGAAGACGGTCGAGGGGCTCAAACCCCTCTCGGCGCTGCTGCGCGGGGTGCACTCGCGCCACCTCGACGCCCTTTTCGCCCCCGACGAGGCCGCCCCCGGGGCCCCGGCCCTCTCGCTCGCCGCCCGCTCGGGCCGCCTGCGGCTGGGCAATGGCCTGGGCTCGGGCGCCTTCGCCTACCGCGCCATGGCCCCCTTCGCGCATATCCTGTGCGAGAACCTGCTGGAGGAGCCGCTGATCCTCCACGACGCGCCCTGCCTGTGGATGGGCGACGCCCGCGCCCGCGAACAGGCGATGGACGAGCCCGAGCTCTGGCGCCTCGAACGCATCACCCGCGGCCCGCTGACCGAGCGCGGGGCCCCGACCCTGACCATGCGCGACCGCGACGCGCTGCACCGCTTCCTGCGACGCTCGGGCGACCGGCTCGCGGCGGTGGCCACGCCGCCGCTGTCCACCACCCCGGCCTGGGTGGACGGCGCCCTGGCCCCGCGCCAGTGGATGATGCGTGTCTTCGCGGGCCTGACCCCCAAGGGCTGGTCCGTCGCGCCCGGCGGCGTCGCCACCCTGGTCGAGCCCGGCTGCCCGCCGCCCCCGCTCGCCTTCGGCAAGGACGTCTGGATCCCCGCCCGCACCGAGGCCGAGGCCCGCACCGCCCCCAGCCTCGAGCGTCGCCTGGCGGGAACCCACCTGCGCCGCACCGGCGGGGACCTTCTGTCCCGCGTCGCCGACGACCTGTTCTGGCTCGGCCGCACCACCGAGCGCGCCGACGGCACGCTCCGCGCCCTGCGCGTGGTCATCGACCGCATGCTCTCGGGCCAGGAGGAGGACGAGAGCCCCGAGGTCCTCTCCGCCATCCTCGAGATCCAGGCCGGTTCCGACGCGCGGCGCACCGGCATGGTGCGGGTGCGCGACGCCATCGCCCGGCTGACCGCCGATCCGCACGAGCCGATGGGCATCGCGGCCCTCCTGTCGGGCCTGCGGCGCACCGGACAGCGGGTGCGGCCGTATCTGTCCGAGGAATCCTGGCGCTCGATCGACCGGCTGTGCTCGGACAAGGGCTGGAAGATGCCGCCGCCGCCGCAGAACGCCTCGGCGCTTCTCAGGCTGATCGACGACAGCCTGCTGGCGCTGGCCGCCTTCGCCGGCGCCACCCACGAGAACCAGACCCGCAACCACGTCTGGCGATTCCTCGAACTCGGCCGCGGGATCGAGCGCGGGCTGACCTTCGCCCGCGCCGCCGACGCGCTCGCCGGCCGCAGGCGGGACCCCGACGAGACCTGGCTGCGCGCCTGGCTGACCCTGCTCGACAGCCGCTCGGCCTACCGCACCCGCTACATGACCACGCCGGCCCCCGCGCCCGCCGTCGACCTGCTGATCCTCGACGAGCGCAACCCCCGCAGCCTGGTCTTCCAGCTGATGCGCCTCGAGGAGGCGCTCGAGCGTCTGCCCTCCCCCGGGCCCCGTCGCTCGCGCGAGCTGCGGCTGGCGATGCGCATGTTGATGGAGATCCGCCTCGCCGACCCCGAGGCGCTGGCCGAGGAGGACGAGGACGGCGTCCGCCCCCGCCTGCGCACCCTGATCCAGGACGTGCGCGCGGCGATGGCCGAGCTGTCGGACGAGCTCGCCCGCTCGTTCTTCGCCCACACCCAGAGCCATGCGCAGGTGCAGGCCCACCAGCGCATCATGCCCCTTCCGGAGGGCGCGGCATGAGCCGCCTGCGCGTCCGCCACGAGACCCGCTACGTCTACGGCGCCCCGGCGGCGTTCTCCCAGCACCTGCTGCGGCTGACGCCCCGCGACCGCGCCGACCAGAAGGTGATCTCCTCGGAGCTGACGGTCACGCCGGATCCGCAGGAGCTGGAGTGGTTCGAGGACGGTTTCGGCAATCGCCTGGGCGCCGCAACGGTCTACGAGCCCCACGACACCCTGGCGATCGTGGCCGAGACCGTGGTCGAGCGTCTGCCCGTCCCCGAGATCCTGCCCGGCGCCTCGATGCCCTGGGAGGATGCGGCCGCCGCGGCCGCCGCGCCCTCGGGCCTCGCCGCGGCGCTGTTCGCCTTTCCCACCCGCTACACCGACGCCGACGACGCGATCGAGGCCTACGCCCGGCGCATCTTCGCGCCCGGCCGCCCGGTGCTGGAGGCGGCCCGCGAGCTGTGCGCCGCGATCCACGCCGATTTCGCCTATGCGCCGGGGGCGACGGGGGCGGACACGGTCGCCTCGGCCAGCTACGCCGCGCGCGAGGGCGTGTGCCAGGACTTCGCCCATGTGATGCTGGCGGCGATGCGGGCGCTGCGGCTGCCCTGCGCCTATGTCTCGGGCTACCTGCGCACGATCCCGCCGCCGGGCCAGGCGCGGCTGATCGGGGCGGACGCGACCCACGCCTGGGTCTCGGTCTGGGATCCGGGGCTGGGGTGGATGCAGCTCGACCCGACCAACGACATGGAGCCGGGGCCCGACCACGTGCTGGCCGCCACCGGCCGCGACTACGCCGACTGCGCGCCGGTGACGGGGCTGGTGGTCGGCTCCGGGCGCCAGATGCTCTCGGTTTCGGTGGACGTCGCCGCGGTGGACGAGGCGGGGGTCGAGATCGTTCCCGAGCCGGTCGCCGAAGCCGGCGCGCCCGAGTCGCCGCTCGCCGACTCATCGGACAGCCCCTCCGGCGGTTCCGCCGCCACGACCTGATCCGCCGCGCTCCGCCGGACGACCGTGGTCCGGGGCGACCCGGAGAACTCGGGACAGACATGGGCGCAGCCCAGGCACGCGTCTTCGCCCGCATCCGCGATCACCCTTGGCAAAGGAGCGGATCGCCTCGCCCCCCGCCTGCGCCGGCAGAGGTCCGCCAGGTTCTCCTTGCGCGAGATCCCCTCGGGCCAGCCCGAGCCGTCGTCCAGCAGCCCGATCGGCGCCGCCTTGCTCTCGCGCAGGGCGGCGAGGTCCTCGTCGATGTCGTCTGACCCCGGAGCGCGCAGGCGGAACGGCCCCAGGCGCAGCCGCGCGCGGGGGCGGCGTCGGGGCGGCCTCGTCCCCGATGAGCCGGGCCTCGCGCTTGAAGAAGGCGTCGGCGGCCCCCCCGAAATCGGGAACCAGCTCGCCCTTGGCATGGACCTCGGGCATGTAGCGAAAGCCGCCCATGGTCATCCGCATCAGGTGATCGCCGGCCTCGATGGGCGGATACTTCTTCAGCGCCTCGGGGGGCGGAACGTCTCCGGCGGCGGCGCCGCCGCGTTGCAGTTCGGCCCGAAGACCGGCGGGCAGGAGAGCCGCTCCGTTCCCTGGTTCGGCGCCCGGGGCCGGGTCTGTCCCCAGCGCCCGCTCGACCAGGCTCCGGCGGTCGGCGGCGCCTCGACCCACGGATCGCGCGCGCTCATCACCCGGGGCCCCCGGCCGCCATGCAGGATGGCGAAGCACTCGAAATCCGAATGGCTGCCGACGCCCACGCAGGCCGGCGGGCGGGGCAAGTCGTTGGGCGCCCAGCGCAACAGCCGAGGCTGGATGGCGGGACAGTCGCGCTGCGCGCGCAGTGCGGCGGCGTCCAAGCCCAGCTCAAAGGCCAGGCAGACCGGCATCCGCAGGCTCAGGGCGCACACCGCCTCGCGGCCGGTCGAGACGGCGTCCCGCCACCTCGGGAACTCCGGCCCCACGTTCGAGCCTGCCATCCGCCAGCAGCCAAGGAGGTCGGGATGGACCGCCGGCGCCTCGCAGCCCCATGTCCCAGGCTTCATTGAGGGTGATGCGCCTGGAGAGTTGCGAGCCGTTCGCCTCGAACGGCGCATCGCCGCCGCGACGAGGCTCCAGGGTCTCGGATGGCGTCAACGCCCCACTATTTTGCAATGCTATTGACCAGATACTCGGCTTCGCCTGCTATCTCGCCAAACTTGCGCGACCGCCTGCACCATCGGAAGGCAGACACCCCGCCTTCCGCCCGCCGCGCCCAGCGCCCCGACTGAGCCCGGGCGCGCCAGGACCTCCGCCGGAGGCTCACCGCTTCGCCCCAGCGCCGATCCCCCTCGCGCCCGGACGCTGGCACGCGCCCTGCATGTCCCGATCTGCAATCCGGCGCCCGACCGGGACACCCGGCCAACAGGGCCCCGCACCCCGCCGACAGGAAAGCGCCATGACCTCGCGCCCCGTTCCGCCCGCCATCGCCCGCACCGGCGCCGTGCGCATCTCCCGCCGCACGATCCTGGAGGGGCCCGCCGGCATGGCCCATCTCTTCGCCGCCTCCGGCCTCGGCGCCCCGGCGCAGGCGCGCAGACTGACGATCGGCTCCCAAGGCGGCTGCTTCGAGACCGCCTTCAACGAGCACGTCTTCCGAAGGTTCACCGAGGCGACCGGGATCGAACCCGTCACCCAGCCCAACTCCTCCGACGGGCTCGCGACCATTCAGAACGCGGCCCAGTCCGGCTCGGGCCCCGCGGACCCGTCTCTCCATGCCCGCGACCGATGATCCGGGCCTCGCTCGGCGGCCGCCTGCTGGCGCCGCTGCAGCCTGCGGCGATGCCCAAGGCCGAGGGGCTCGACCCGAAGTTCCTCCGCACCGCCGACACCGGCCCGGTGGGGGTGTGCTGGCTCATCTCAATGGTGGCGAAGGAGGGCATCGTCGCCGGGGTCGAGAAGGCGGCCGAGCCCAGGCCCATCGCCGCGCCCTGGCGGTCGGACGAGTTGCAGAGGGAGCAGGGGATGAAGACCGAAAAGTCTGCGGCCTTCGACCTTTCCTCCGATCCGGCGACCCAGGCGCTGATGAGCCGGAGGATCGGCGCCGCGTCGCTGCTGCCCCAGGCATCGACCCACCTCTCCGACGAGGAGGTCGCCGCCGTCTCCGGAACCCCAGCCATCCCGCCCGCCTGCGCGCCCTATCTCGACATCGGCGAGTGCATCAAGGCGACGCGGGAGACGATGCCGGCGGCCGCCTGAGAGACCCCGCGATGACCTCCACAGCCCCCGGACAGGGCGCCCCCGCTTCAGGGAGCCCGGCGGTCCTGCGCCTGTGGAACGCGCGCAAGACATTCCCCGGCGGGGCGGCGACGGCCGAGAGCCTCGACCTCCGTTTCCCCGCCGGGGAGCTGACCGCCCTGCTCGGCCCGTCGGGCTGCGGAAAGACCACGCGGCTGCGGAGGATCGCGGGGCCTGAGAGCCCCTCGTTCGGCCGCCTCGAGCTGGGCGGGGAGGACATCGCCGACATCCCCGCCCGCAAGCGCCGCGTCGGCATGGCGTTCCGGAGTTTCGCCCCGTTCCCGCCCCTGAGCGTCGCCCGAAACGTCGCCCGCTCGCGGGCCATCGAAGGCGAGGCGAGTTTCCTGCCCGGCACGCTCGAGCGCGGAGAGGCGGCGCCGCCTTCCGGCGCCCGCCTTACCGTGGCGCCCTCGCCGAACGTCTTCGACGGAGCGGCGCCGCCGCTCGCCTGCCGTCCGGCGCGGACCTTCCTGGCCGGCGAGCCCGGCTCCGTCACGCTGGCCGGCCGAGACGCCTTCGTGCGCGATATCGGCCAGGCCCGCGAGATCCACGTCGAGCCCCCGCCGGCCCCCAGGACTGCGAGCTCCCCTTCTCCAACCCCTCGCGCCCCAGGGTCCGCGACGAGGTCCGCCTGTTCGTTCCTCCCCGAGCTGATCCGCGTCTTCCCCGCCCGGGACCGGGCCGAGGCCGCATGACCCCCGTCAGCCCTCACAGCCACCAGGCCGGCGCCCCTCCGACAGCCCTCGGCCCCCCGGCCGGCCCGTCTTCCTCGCGCCTCCAACGCCTCCCCGCGTTCGACCGTCCCTCGCCTCGCCAGCCACGCCCCCGGTCGCCCGGCCTCTCCCCTGGCGCCAAGCGCCTGTTCTCCGGAGCCGTCCGTCGCGGATGCCGATCGGAGCGACTCGTCTGCAGCGGTCCAGGATCGCGAAGCGACCCCCGCAGGGGGCTTGTCCTTGACCGCTGCGGGCGAGTCGCTCAGGCATCTTCAGCGACGGACGGCTTCGGAGGACAGGCGCGGCCCTGTTCTCGGGTGGGTCAGGAGCGCCCCTTCCCGCGGCCCCCCGGCCGCGCCAGCCGAGCGAGCCCCGCCTCGCGAGGCCCGTCCCAGGCGCCCCCCCTCGCAGCGCGCCGCGGGCCCGACGCCCGTCCCCCGCGCGCCCCTCGACGCGGCGCCCCCGCTCCCGCGCAATGACGCCCGCGCCCGACCTCGCTCTGCGCCCCGCCCCCGCCATGCTGGAGGCCGCGCGCACCATGGGCGCGCCCCCTCATGGTTATCCGAACGGCGGTGAGGTCAGCAGCCCGGCCGCCGCTGGTCGGCGAGATGCGGCTGCTCATCGTCCGCCTGCCGGGCGCCTGCGTGGCGGTGAGGGTCGTCGCCTATCGGTCCCGGCCGACGCTGACCATTGCCATCCCCGGATCTGTCCGCGGCCCGACCCTCGAGGCCCCCTTCTGCGCCGCGCAGGCCGTGATCCTGCTGCTGACCGCCGGCGGCTTCCTGCCGGCCTCCCCGAGGCCAGCGCGCCTGTCAGAGGGCGCGTCATGACCGCCGGCCTCCTGCTCGCCTGGCCCGCCTGCGGGCTGTGGCGACGCGACACGCGGCTTTCGAAGCGGCTCGCCTGCGCCGTGGCGATGCCCTTCGCGCTGCCGTCGATCGTGTTCGGCGTGGGTCTGGGGGTCCTCTGGGCCGTCTCGGGCGGGCTCGGCACGATGCCCGCGGGCATCCTCTCGCACGCCGCCCATCACGGGGCGCTGCGGCTCGCGACCATCTCCGCCGGGCCGCCGTCGATCGACCGCGCCCATCTCGACGTGGCCGCCACCTTGGACGCGCCCGAGCGCATCGCGGTCCGCGCGATCGCCCTGCCCCAGACAATTTCCTGCACGCTGTCGGGGCGCGTCTTCGCGCTGGCGCTCAGCTCCACCGAGTTCATCGTGATGGTCTTGGCCTCCCCCTCGACCCACGCCACGGCGACGCTGCAGATCTTCAACTCGCTGCGCCGCGTCTTCACCCTGACCAGAGCCATGGGCGCCATCGTCTTCACCCTCACTCCATCGCCGTCCTCGGCTGGATCGCCCGCTTCGGCGACCTGCCGCGGCCGATGGGGGCCGATCCGTCCCGTCGCCAGAAAGGCCCGCCCGATGCCCCGCCAGCCCCTGTTCGTCGGCGCCCCGGTGGCGCTCGTCCTCGACACCCGGAAAGGCGGCGACCCCGACGGCTGCGACGTCGGCCTCGCCAGAATGCCCGGCTCGCGCGCCAACAGGGGGATCGACGCCGCCGAGAGCGTGCACTGCGTGGACGGTCTCGAGGGATACCAGATCGCCGTCGTGGAAACCGGCTGCAGCCCCGTCGAGGATTGCCCTGTCCCCAAGCGCCGCTATTCCCGCTTCCCTGGACCCGTGCTCGAGATCCTGCTCAAGGGCATCAAGACCCGGACGCTGGCCCTGGGCAGGGGCCTGACCGACGCGCGCCGCTACGACACCTCCGCCGCCGGCCACCAGCACGAACACCGCCGCCGGATCGGGCGCGACGCGGTGGGCGGCAGTTCCGACGCGGCCCACGCCGCCTCGCTGCGCGCCATGGCGCACCTGCAGGAGCGCGCGCCGCCCTCGACGGCCGACATCCTCGCGGGCCTCGCCGCCCTCAGGTCGGCCGCCTGAGATGACCGCCCCGCCCCCGGCCGCCGACCCTCCCGGCCCGCTGCCCGCCTCGCTGGCGCTCGAGCCGACGCTTCAGGCCGTGCAGGGCCTGTGGCGGCGCGAATGGCTGCGCGCCCCGGGGCAGGAGGATACCACGACCGAGGTGCACTGGATCCAGGCCGGCCGCCTGCATGTCGACCTGCGCCTGCCCGCCGACCTGCCCGACGTGCGCGGCGCCCGGTCGCTGGCCGACCTGCCCCCGCGGGTGCTGCGCGCGCTGGCCCGCTCCGAGGGCTTCGCCGGCGCCACCGCGGTCGAGCGGGGGGTCTGCACCTGGACCCGCCGGGTCAACTGGCGCGGGCCGCTCGACGGCCCCGACGTCGGGGCCCTGTTCTTCGAGGAGGACGCCCTGCTCGAGCGCGGCGTCTTCGCCGACTACGCCGAACTGTGGCGGCGCGAGCCCGCCGCCCCCCCGCTCGTCGCCCGCCAGCTTCGCCGCGTCGACGGCCAGGCCGCGGTCCTCGCCCGCGCCGGCGACCGGTTCCTGCTGGGCCGCGGCGCCCCCGGGGCGCTCGCCGCCCTCGCCGCCCTGCCCGAGCGGCTGGAACGCGCCCTCGCCCACCGCCACCGCGGCGCGCTTCGGCGCCTGTTCGACCAGGAGTTCTGCCGCGGCCGCCTGACGCCCGAGGGCGGCATCATCGAGCGCTCGACCAACCCGCTCCGCGAGGGCGCGCTCGCCTTCCCTCCCGACGCCTTCGTCGCCGACACCGTCCGCCTGACCGCCCAGGACTTCGACGGCGCAACCCAGACCACCTCCTGGATCCCCGTCTGACCGCGCGCGGCCGGTCACGGCCCCCCGTCCGCCACAGGTCCTGCCGCGAGCGCCTGTTCTCCGGAGCCGTCCGTCGCTGATGCCGATCAGAGCGACTCGTCCGCCCCGGTCAGGGATCGCGAAGCGACCCCGAAGGGGCTTGTCCTTGACCGGGGCGGGCGAGTCGCTCAGGCATCAGAAGCGACGGACGGCTCCGGAGGACAGGCGCGGCTTGTTCTCTGGTGAGTTCGGAAGCGGCCTCTCCCCTGCCACCGGCGCCCCCCATCCGGGCCCCGCGACAACGGCCCTCCCAGGTCAAAGCCCGCCCGCAGGGCGCCTCCTCACCCCCACCTGCCGAGGTAATCGGCGCAGATCTCCCGCATCCGCTCCTGCCCGAAGCTGGCGTCATGCCCGCCGTGCACGACCGAGACCGACAACCTCGCCAGCCGCTCGAGCGTGACGAGATAGTCGCTCATCACCCCGATCGGCAGCAGCGGCCCGTCATAGATCGCGTCGCCCGAGAACAGCGTCCCGTCCGCCTCGTCCAGCAGCCCGATCCCCCCCGCCGAGTGCCCCGGCAGATGGATCACCGTGAATCCGCGCGAGCCCAGCTCGACCCGGTCGCCTTCCCCCAGCAGCCCCGTCGCCGGCGCCGGCGTCAGTCGGTAGGCCGAGGGATCGAAGGCCTCGAAGGGCCGCGCGTCGATCAGCAGGTCGGGCAGCGGCCGATAGCCCTCCGCCGCGAACCCGTCGCGCATCGCCTGGGGGATCTCGTCGCGAAACAGCGTCGCGAGCCCCGAATCCGTCTTCTCCAGGTCCGCCGCCTCGGCCGGGTGGATCAGCCGCGTGTCAAACTCCCAGGATCCGCCCATGTGGTCGATATGCGCGTGGCTCAGCACGTGGACCAGCGGCCTGGACGCGTCGCGCAGCCCGTCCACGAAGGGCGCGAGCCGCCCCACGCCCATGCCCGAGTCGATCAGCATGTCGCGCTCCGACCCCTCGACCAGCCAGAGGTTGGCCTGCAGCAGCGGGTCGAGATGCGGCTCGACGATCTTCGTCACTCCCGGCGCGACCGTCTCGGCCCGCCACCACTCGGCCACCGGCAGCGCCAGGGCGCGCGCGCGGACCTCCGCGCCCACCGGATCGCTCACGCCCCCGCCTCCCGCTTCACCGAGCAAGTGACGTAGTTCACCGTCAGGTCGCGGCCCGAGATCGACCAGCTCCAGGTCAGCGGGTTGAACACGAAGCCCTTGCGGTCGACCACCTCCAGCCCCGCGGCGCCGATCATCGTCGTCAGCTCGTCGGGGGTGATGAACTTCGACCACTCATGCGTGCCCTTGGGCAGCCAGCGCATCACGTGCTCGGCCCCCACGATCGCCATCATGAAGCTCTTCGGATTGCGGTTGAGGGTCGAGCACACCATCAGCCCCCCCGGCCTCACCAGCCGCGCGCAGGCGCCCAGATAGGCGGCGGGATCGGGCACATGCTCGACCACCTCCATGTTCAGCACGGCGTCGAACTGCTCCCCCGCCTCGGCCAGCGCCTCGGCCGAGGTGGCGCGGTAGTCGATCGCGAGGCCCATGGTCTCGGCATGGATGCGGGCCACGGGGATGTTGCGCTCGGCCGGGTCGACGCCCACCACCGTGGCGCCCATCCGCGCCATCGGCTCGCACAGCAGCCCGCCGCCGCAGCCGATGTCGAGGATCCGCAGCCCCTTGAACGCCTCGGGTTGCGAGGGATCGCGCCCGAATTCGGCGGCGACCTGGTCGACGATATAGCCCAGCCGGCAGGGGTTCATCATGTGCAGGGGCTTGAACTTGCCGTTCAGGTCCCACCACTCGGCCGCCATCGCCTCGAATTTGGCGATCTCGGCGGGGTCGATGTTGGTCCCCTCCACGCGCCGCGCGGCGTCGGAGGGGCTCTGTGTGTGTTGCGTGGGCGTCATGTGGCGATCCGCTCCGCTGCCGGCGCTTGTGATCCGCGCCCGATGTGACATAGATCGGACATGCGCGAAAGCGAAGCCGACATCTCGGCCCGCCGGGCCCTCTATCCGGCCATCGAGCCCTACGCCCGGCTGCGGCTGGAGGCGCCGGGCGGTCACGACCTTTACGTGGAGCAATGCGGCAACCCCAGGGGCAAGCCCGTGGTGGTCCTGCATGGCGGTCCGGGGGGCGGCTGCTCGCCGGGGATGCGGCGGTTCTTCGATCCTGACGTGTTCCGGGTGATCCTGTTCGATCAGCGGGGCTGCGGCCGCTCGCGCCCGCACTCCAGCCTCGAGAACAACACCGCCTGGGATCTCGTCGCCGACATCGAGCTGATCCGCGAGAAGCTGGGCATCGACAAGTGGATCCTGTTCGGCGGCTCCTGGGGCGCGACCCTGTCGCTGCTTTACGCCGAAACTCACCCCGAGCGGGTCGAGGCGATGGCCCTGCGCGGCATCTTCCTGATGATGCGGCGCGAGCTCGCCTGGTTCTACGGCGGCGGCGCCGGCCAGTTCCGCCCGGTCGAATGGTCCCGCTTCGCCGAGGCGATCCCCGCGGCCGAGCGCCATGACCTGATCGCCGCCTATCACCGTCGCCTCACCTCGAGCGACCTGATGGAACAGACCCGCCACGCCCGCCTGTGGGCCGGGTGGGAGGCCGCCTGCGCCACGCTTCAGGGCGGCGGCGGCCACGGTCCCGACGGCGCCTACGCGCGCGCCTTCAGCCGGATCGAATGTCACTACTTCGTCCACCAGGGCTGGCTGGAGCGTGACGACCAGCTTCTGGCCGACGCCCCGCGTCTGGCCGGCATCCCCGGTCATATCGTGCAGGGCCGCTACGACCTGATCTGCCCGCCGCTCTCGGCGCAGCTGCTGCACGAGGCCTGGCCCGGCTCGCAGCTGCACATGATCCAGAACGGCGGCCACGCGCTGTCCGAACCCGGCATCGCCGCCAAGCTGGTCGAGATCATGAACGGGATGCGCGGCTGAGCGGGGGTCGACCCTCGCCCCCCCCGCCCCCACGGATCGCCTGACAGCGACCCGCCGGACAGCGAAAGGGCCGCCCTGAAGGACGGCCCCGTTCCTCGCCGGACGCTCCCCTCGATCAGGCGGCGCGTCTGCGCCGGCCCGCCATCCAGAGACCCGCGAGCCCCACCGGCAGCAGCGCCAGCCCCGCCGGCAGCGGCACGGGCGCGACGGCCGCTCCAGCCTCCAGATCGCCCGAGGCCTCGATGTTGACCGATGTGCTCCCGGTCCCGGGATCGCCGAAGCCTGACAGCTGCCAGTCGACGACGCCGGTATCAAGGAACACCAGCGCCTCGTTCAGCAGCCCTTCGCCGGCGGTGAAGCCGAACGTGCCGGAATAGCTCCAGTCGAACGGATCCAGCCCGTCCCAGGAAATCTGCAGCGCGCCCGCCGGGGTGCTCGTCTCATCGACCAGCCGCAGCGCGTCGATCGCCGACTGCAGCGACGCGTCCGAGGTGGTGACGGTGAAGTCCTGGATCCCGGTCACCTGGTAGAGCCCGGTCGAGACCTCGGCCCCGACCAGCACGCCCGAGATCGCCACGTCGTCCGTCGCGATCGTGCCCAGGTAATTGGTCCCGCCCAGGGTCGCCGCAATCCAGCTGGCGTTGATCACCTGAAAGGGAAACGTCGCCGCTTCGGCCGCCGGCGCGGCGAGCGACAGCGCGAGAATCGCCGCGCTCGTCCGGCCGGCAGTCTTTAACGCTCTGTTCATAAAACCCACGCAACGCTACGCCACACTGCGAGTCTGATAATACAGATCTCAATTGCGAACAATGAAACAGTAAATGAACGCACCGCGTCGCGTTCAATATTAACGAGACTTAAGGCCGTTCATCTTGCCCAGAGCCCGAGCCGCCCGTCTCCGCCCACCCATGGCTGCGGTCGTAGGACGAGGGCGAGGGCGACGCCCACCCCGCCAGCCTGCTCGGATCGGGCCTCAGCACCTCCATTCGCAGCGGAAAACACGCCGCCGCGTCCGAGGAATGCGAGGCCGAGCAGTCGCCCCCCGGACAGGCCGACAGCCCCGCCAGCAGGTCGATCTCGGCAAACAGGGTCAGCGCGTCGCCCGGGCGCACCGGGCTCGCCTTCATGAAATACTGGTGCGTGTCGCGGGTGAAGCCGGTGCACATGAAGACGTTCAGCACGTCATGAACCAGCGGCTCGGCGGCTTCCGGGGCCAGATCTGCGGCCTCGGCCAGCGCCCGCACCAGATTCGAGTGGCAGCAATGGTGGTAGTCGCCCCCCGAGAGCAGCCGATTCGCGTAGGGATCGCAGCGCGTGCCGATCACGTCGTGCACCCCGCCGCCGTCCGCGTCGAAGCCGTACCACTCCAGGTCGTCGGCCACGATCGTCGCCATCGGGCGCAGGAAGGGCAGCGTGCTCCACAACCGATGGCCGCGGGTGACATGGGTCCCGTGCAGCGCCCGGGTCTTTCCGGAGAAGAAGCGCTCCTGCAGGTCGTGGGCGTTCCACAGGTTCAGGTCGCCCACCTGCGGACCCTCGACCGAGACGATGCGCAGGAAACTCCCCGCCGGTACCCGCACGCAGCGCGCCTCGCGCGCAGGCGCGGTCACGACCTCGACCGTCTCGGCCGAGGCGAGGGCCGCGGCGTACATCGCAAGGTCAGGCGCCGGCAGCGCATCGTCGGGATAGGCCACCACCGGCCGCGCCGCCCGGCGCAGGTCGGCGTCGTCGGGTTCGGGCACGGCGGAGGGCGGACGCGGCATCGATCTCTCCCGAAGCGGATCGCGGCCACCCTGCCCGGGCCCGCCGCGCAAGGCCAGCCCGCGGAGGGCGCCGCCCGCCACGCCCGACGCCCGCAAGGCCGTCGCCGCAAGCCGTCCCAGCGCCCCGCAACCGCGAAACCGCCCTGAGCGCCCGGCCCCCTTGCGACCTTGCGCCAAGAAACGGCGCTCCCGGGCGCCGCGCCGGCCGCGCGCCGCGAGCCTGACATCGGTCCCGGGCGCAACGCCGGTCGCGGCGGTCCCGGGCGCTACGCCAGCCTTGCGCCGCGCGCCGGACATCGGCCACACGCGCAAGGCCCGACACGGCGCCTGCGCCTCAGGCGCCCAGGCCCGGCGCCGGGCAGTCCAGCGGGGCCTTCTCCCGCCCCGCCTCGACCAGCGCCGGACCGCCGGCGCCGGGCAGCCAGGCGGTCACCCGCCCGTCCTTCAGCGCCACCGCCCAGCAGCGGCGATCCTCGGGATGGTCGTCATAGATGAAACAGATCTCGCCGTCCTCGGCCTCCCAGCGCCCATGCAGGCACAGGCCCGACGCGTCGCGCCACTGCACCGTGCCGCCGGGAAAGTACTGCTCCGAGCCGAACAGCCGCCCCGCCAGCCCATAGTGCAGGGTCCACCCCTCCACCGCCCCGGCGAACCCGGGGCCATCGAGCGTGGGCCCCGCCCGCGCAGCCCCTTCCGGGCCCGGCGCCTCTGGCCCCGGCGCGCGCTCCTGCGCGGCGCCGCCGCCAGCGGCCAAGGACAGCGCCAGCGCCGCGGCCAGCCGGCCGAAAGGCCGCCAGCCGCGCCTCCCGCGCACAGCTCCGCAGCGGCGCGGCCTCAGATCTGCTTCTCCGGCATCCGGACCACCAGGCCCTCGAGCTCGGGCGTCACCTTCAGCTGGCAGGTCAGGCGGGAGTTCTCCTTGGGCTCGAAGGCGAAGTCGAGCATGTCCTCCTCCATCGCCTCCCGCTCGGGCAGCGTCTCCAGCCAGGCGGGGTCCACGTAGACGTGGCAGGTCGAGCAGGCGCAGGCGCCGCCGCAGTCGGCCTCGATTCCCGGAATGCCGTTGTCGCGCGCGCCTTCCATCACGGTCAGGCCCTCTTCCACGTCCACGACGTGCTCGGTTCCGCCGAATTCGATGTAGGTGATCTTGACCATCCAGGCCTCTCCTGCCTCTGGCGCCTCGCGTTGGGTATCGTCGGTCCTAGCTTGCCTCGCGCGCAGAGGCCAGACTCAACGCGGCCCGATTTCAACGCGAGGGCCAGGCCGCCGCGCCCTGCTGGTCGCCCAGCCGCCGCGCCAGGCCGTTGACGAACAGCCACCCCGCCCAGCCCGCGACCACGCCCGCCGCCGCCATGCCCGCGGCCTGGGCGTAGACCACGCCCTCGGGCCCCTCGATCGCGCCGGCGACCAGCCACAGCATCGCCGGCACCGCCAGCCCGTCGCGCCCCCAGTTCACCGCCATCGCCCCCAGGGGCCGGCCCAGGGTGTTGAAGGCCGCCGTGGCGACGAAGGCGCAGCCCGCAAACAGGAAGCCCGCCGCGCCCAGCGTGGCGAAGGCGTGGACCACCGCGCCCCCTTCCGCCGACAGGCTGAACCCGGCCGAGATCGCCCCCGAGGCGGCGTAGAGAATCGCCCAGATCGCGCCCACGTAGACGATGCAGAACGCCACCGCGTCGCGATAGGTCCGCACCACGCGATGCATCAGCCCGGCGCCGTAGTTCTGGCCGAAGATCCCGCCGATGGCCCCGGCCAGCGACAGCACGCCCGCGAAGGCCAGCACCGTCATCCGGCTGACCACCGCCCAGCCCGCCACCGCGCTGGGCCCGTATTCCGAGATCGCCGCGGTCAGGATGGCGTTGGCCACCGGCGTCGACATCTGCGCCAGGCCGCTGGGCGCCGCGATGTCCAGCACCCGCCGCGCGTCGGCGCGCACCGTCCGCCAGCGCGGCCGCGCCACCAGGTCGTGCACGCCCACGCAGAAGCGATAGCCCATCGTCGCCGTCATCACCCGGGTCAGCGCCAGCGCCAGCGCCGCGCCGGTGATGCCCAGGTCCATTCCCGGCAGTCCCAGCACCGTTTCGAAGATCAGGAACGGTGCCGCCAGCGCCACCACGATCCCCGCCGAGAGCGTCACCATCATCGCCCGCCGCGCATCCCCCGCCGCCCGCAGCAGCGAGGAGCCCAGCATCCCGAAGGTCATGAACGGCATTGTCGGCAGGGTGATCGCGAGGAAGTCGACCGCCTCTTCCAGCACCTCGCCCTCGGCGCCCAGCGCCGCGACGATCGGACCGCGCAGGGCGGTCAGCGCCAGCGCGCCGATCACCAGGAACCCGCAGGCCAGCGTCATGGTCGAGCCCGCAATCCGGCGCGCCCCGGCGCGATCCCGCGCCCCCAGCGCCCGGCTGACCAGCGCGCCGGCCGCGATCGAGAACCCCATCCCCATCGCCACGGTGAAGAACTGCAGCGTCCAGGCGTAGCCCACCGCCGAGGTCAGCCGCTCGTCCCCCAGCATCGAGACGTAGAGCAGCGTCACAAAGTCGACGAGGAACATGAAGGTCAGGCCCAGAGAGCCCGTCAGCGTCATCACCGAGACATGCCGCATGATCGGCCCGGTGGTGAAGCGCCCGGCCTCGCCCTGGGGCAGGGGGGCCGGCGTCTCGGGCAGGCCTGCGTCAGCCATGAGCCGTCTCTCCGCCTGCGCTTGTCCGGACACCTGCAGGCGCTGTTCCCGGCCGCGCCTGCGCGCCGGACCCGCGGAGGGGACGCGTCGCGCAGGCGGAACGTCCGGGCATGCGGCGCGGGAGGGGGGGGCGGGCCTGCATCACGCGCGCCCGGTCACTCCGCCGGCGTGGCGGGCGGCGGCGGGGTCGTCGGCGTGCGCATGGCCAGCGTCGTCTCGCGCCCCTCGTCGGGATGGCGCGGAATCAGCCGCGCCAGCGCCAGCGAGCAGCCCGCCAGACCCACCGCCAGCACGAACACCGCCTCGGGATTGATCAGCCACAGATAGCCCAGCGCGGCCGGCAGGAACACCGCCGCGATATGGTTGATGGTGAAGGCCACCGCCGCCGTCGGCGCGATGTCGCCCGGCGCCGCGATCTTCTGGAAATAGGTCTTCAGCGCGAAGGCCATGGCGAACAGCAGGTGGTCGATGACATAGAGCGCCGCCGCGGCCCAGGCGGGCCAGTCGAACACGTAGATGCCCGCATACAACGTGAACACCAGCACCAGGCCCGAGTATTCCAGCGTCAACGCCAGCCGCTCGCCGAAGCGCGCGATCAGCCGTCCCACCAGCGGCGCAAACAGCATGTTGGCCAGGTAGTTGATCAGGAACAGCGCGGTGACTTCATGCACCTCGAAGCCGAACTTTTCGACCATCATGAAGGCGGCGAAGACCACGAAGATCTGCCGCCGGGCCCCCGAGAAGAACTGCATCAGGTAGTAGAGCCAGTAGCGCCGGCGCAGCACCATCTTCTTGAGCTGGGGGTTGGGCGCCTCCCACTTCGGGAAGGCGAACCAGGCGAAGATCGCGACGGCCACCGTCGCCGCGCCGCCCACCATGTAGACCGTCTCGTAACTCAGGTCGAAGGCCTTCCAGGCCCCCACGATCAGCGCATAGGCCACCAGCGAGGCCCCGGAGGCCGCCGCCAGGATCCAGCCGAGGATCTTGGGCGCCTGCTCCTTGGTCAGCCATTGCAGCTGCAGCGACTGGTTCACCGTCTCGTAGTAGTGAAAGCCCAGGCTGCCCACGAACGTGGTGATCAGCAGGCCCCCGAACGTGGGAAAATAGGCCGTTACCGCCACCGCGGCGCCCAGCGCCAGCAGGGAGATCAGGGCCAGCGTCTGCTCGCGCACGAAGATGATCACGGCGATGACGCCGATGGCCGCGAAACCCGGGATCTCGCGCACCGTCTGCAACCAGCCGATGTCCGAGCCGTCGAAGGAGGCCGCCTCGATGACGAAGTTGTTCAGCAGCGCGTTCCAGGTCGCGAAGCTGAGCGGCATGCCCGCCGCAAGCAGAACCAGAAGGGCGACCGGTCGGCGCCAGGCTGGATAGTTCGGGGCTTCTGCGATGGGGACGGGCTTGCGGCTCATAAGGCGGCCTTAGCCGTTCCGCGGGAAGATGGCGAGTGAAATCGACTTGCCGCCGGTCGGAGGCGCCCCGCTCTGCCCGGCGCCGCGGCGGCCCACTCCCCGCCGCCTCGACGCTTGGCTGGAGGAGCTGCGCATGACGGCGCCGTCCCGCCGTGCGCTGGAGATCCCGCAGCGGCGCATTCGCGCGCCGCCGCCGTCTGAAAACGAAGAAAGCCGCCCGAAGGCGGCTTTCCTGAAGATCGCGTGCGGAGCGGAAGCTCCCAGATCAGCTCTTGCGACGGCGGGAGGCGAACAGCCCCAGGCCGGCCAGCGCGGCGCCCAGCATCGGCAGGGCGGCGGGCAGCGGCACCGGCGACGCGGGCGGAGGCAGATCGCCGGTCAGCGAGTCGGCCACGCCGCGCACGCCCAGCGACAGACGGAAGCGGTAGTCGGTGCCGGCGGCCAGGCCGGCCGTCACATCATACGAGCGCGTGCCGCTGTCCGAGCGGAACCCGGCGGAGCCGCCGGCATCGTACGCCAGCTGATGGTCGCCCGTGTTCACGTCGTCGAAGGGAGTGGCGCCACAGAAGTAGCTGGTCGTGCCGCAGTTCGGCATCCAGTTGCTCCACGTGGTCGTCCCTGCGGCGCGGGTCTGGTAGGTCACAAACCAGTAGGCGCTGGCCCAAGTGGTGTTGCCGCCGCTGTCGGCCGTGCCGAGCAGGTAGTCGAGGGTCATGTCCAGCGACAGATCGGTGCTCGCCGTCAGTCCGGTGACCGTGAGAACGGTGCCGAGCGTCGAGGCATTGTTCGTATTCTGAACGGTGCGATTCTCGTTCGACCGACGGAAGCCGCGCGCCTGCGACGCACCGGTCGCGACGCCCGACAGCATGATGTCGAACTCGCCCGACACGCTGCCGGTCCCCGAACCGCTGGTGCTGTTGGCCTGCTGGCTGATCACGCTCGAGCCGCCGCCCGCGTCGGAATAGAAGCCGCCGGCATTCACGCCCGAGTAGTAATTCTCGATGCTGATCGAGCCAGTGCCCGACAGCGATGCGGTCGTCGTGGTGTCCACGTCGACCGTGTAGCTCGCGTAAGCCGACGCCTGCTGCGGCGCGACGAAAGCCACCCCCAAGAGCGCCAGGCCGACGATCCCCACATTCTGGCTGCGCATTCCCAACTCCATTGTTTGACGGACTTTCCCCGGTCCGCGTCACATATATGCGAGGGCTCAACGGAAGACCCGTTGCTCCTCGATCCAGAGCGTTTTAACAGACAATGCAGAACGTGAGAAGCGCAAAACAGCCTTGCCGATGAACGCCCCCGCATAGAGAGACAAAGCGCCGCCCCATGCCCGACCGTTCCCAGGATTCCCCGTTTTCCTTCCGAAAGGTGGGTATGGTGTCGCTCGGCTGCCCCAAGGCGCTGGTCGACTCGGAACGCATCCTCACGCGCCTGCGGGCCGAGGGTTACGCGTTCTCGCCCGACTACGCCGGCGCCGACGCGGTGATCGTCAACACCTGCGGCTTCCTCGATTCGGCCCGCGCCGAGTCGCTCGAGGCCATCGGCGAGGCGCTGGCCGAGAACGGCAAGGTCATCGTGACCGGCTGCCTCGGCGCCGACGCCGCCTTCATCAAGGGCCAGCATCCCCGGGTGCTCGCCGTCACCGGCCCGCAGCAGTATGAGCAGGTGGTCGCCGCGGTGCGCGCCGCCGCCCCCGCCACGCCCAACCCGCTGATCGACCTGGTGCCGCCTCAGGGCCTTAAGCTGACCCCGCGCCACTACGCCTGGCTGAAGATCTCCGAGGGCTGCAACCACAAGTGCGCCTTCTGCATCATCCCCCAGCTGCGCGGCCCGCTCGCCTCCCGCCCCGTGCACGCCGTGCTGCGCGAGGCCGAGAAGCTGGCCGAGGCCGGGGTGCGCGAGCTGCTGGTGATCTCCCAGGACACGTCCGCCTATGGGCGCGACCTGCGCCACCCGGTCCATCCCTGGCGCGGGCGCGAGTGGCGCACCCACATCCAGGACCTGGCCGAGGGGCTGGCCTCGCTCGGCCTGTGGACCCGGCTGCACTACATATATCCGTACAAGCATGTGGACGCGCTGATCCCGCTGATGTGCCGGACCGATGGCGAGACCCCTCCCGCGGGGCTGCTGCCCTACCTCGACATCCCCTTCCAGCATTCCCACCCCGAGGTGCTGCGTCGGATGCGCCGGCCCGCCGCCTCCGAGGACACGCTCGAGCGTCTCGCCGCCTGGCGCGCGATCAATCCCGACCTCGTGGTCCGCTCGACCTTCATCGTCGGCTTCCCCGGCGAGACGGAGGCGGAGTTCGAACATCTGCTCGAGTGGATGGAGTCCGCCCAGCTCGATCGCGTCGGCTGCTTCAAGTACGAGAACGTGGTCGGCGCCCCCTCCCGCGATCTCCCCGACCATGTGCCCGAGGCGGTGAAGGAAGAGCGTCACGCCCGGTTCATGGAGACGGCGCAGCGGATCTCGGCGGCGAAGCTGGCGGCCAAGGTGGGAACCCGCCAGTGGGCGGTGGTCGACGCGATCGACGAGGATGGCGACGCCGTCGCCCGCACCCCCGCCGACGCGCCCGAAATCGACGGCAATGTTTTCGTCGAGGGCGAGGGATTTGCGGTCGGCGAGACGATCCGCGTCGAGATCGTCGACGCCTCCGAATACGACCTCTTCGCCCGCAGGGTGGACTGAGCCAGGCCCCCTTCAGGTATCCGCGGAGGGGGCCGGCCGGCTCAGCCGCCCCCCGGTCCGGCCACGTCCTCGCCCGGCGCTGGTCCGCCGCGGATCCCCTGCATGATCATGTAGACCTTGCCCGCCTCCTCGATCAGTTCGAAGCCGATGAACCGGGTGCGATAGCCCGGCTCTCCGGTGCGGCGGTACGTTTCCTTGTGGAACCAGACCGTGCCCAGGCCCTCGCCGTGCTCGACCAGGTCGAGCGGCGCATCGGGCCCGATCTCCCGCGCGATCACCTGCCGGCCCCAGAGCGGCCCGTTGCGGATCACCACGCCCCGGCGGTCGGTTAGGACATACCGCGTGCCGGCCCGGCGGCGCGGCTCATACCAGAACCCTGCCAGCAGGGCGGCGCCGCCGAAGCCCGAAGCGATCAGCGCCGGCAGCATCACGAACAGGTCCGCGTCGCCCTGCAGCGCCCCGGCAAGCATCCACAGGCCCGCCAGCAGCGCCGCGGTCCCGAAGATCAGCGAGGCGATCTGCGGCAGTCCCCAGCGGAACCCCGCTCGCGGCCGCCCCCGCCAAAGCACCGTCTCGCCCGATGCCGGCCCGATCCCGTCCTCGTCCTCCATGCGCCGAGAGTCCTCCGCGCGGGAGCCGGAATCAAGCCGGACCTCGGCGCGCCGCTCGAGGCGTTGCAGGGCGCGGCCGCCTCCGCGGCGGCGCGCGAGGATTGCGCGGCCATGGTCGGCGACGGAGCGCCGGCGGCCCCGGCGCCGGCCGGATCGCGGCCGTGCAACGGGCCGCCCCGATTCTGAACGGATTTACAATATCTTGGCGCGCCAATACTCTATCAACCAACCGGCGCTAGGCTGCGTCCGGGGCGTGATCGTCGAATCTGTCGCGTTGTGGGGTGTCGTCCGGGCTCTCCAGTATGCGGCCCGCGCGACCGCGCCTGCCCCGCCACCGCATCCGGCCGCCGTCGCAGGCGGCGTCGGAGATCCGCTCCGCACCCCGGCTTGTCCGCGTTTCGCCCCTACGCCCTTCCCCTTGGATTGGATCCCAATGCTCACGGCCTGGCGCAAGACCATGCACATGCTCGACGCGCAGGAGCGTCGGAGTTTCTGGCGACTGCTCGTCCTCGTGGTGCTGATGAGCTTCGCCAACATGGTCGGCATCGCCGCGATCATCCCGTTCCTGAGCGTCCTGGCGGACCCCGAGTCCACGACCGGGGACGGGATCATCGCGCAGGCCTATCGCGCCGGCGGCTTCGAGAGCGTGCAGAGCTTCCAGGTCGCGCTCGGCTTCTTCGTGCTGGCGGTTTACCTCGGATCGATCGCGATCCGCGCGGTGTCCGGCTGGGCGCTCGCCCGGTTCTGCACCATGCGGATCTACTCGATCTCGGCGCGGATCCTGCGCGGGTATCTCGGTCAGCCCTACATCTGGTTCCTGGGGCGGCACAGTTCCGACCTGGTCAAGACCGTGATGAACGAGACCACGATGATGGTGCAGGGCACGCTCAATCCCCTGATGAATCTGATCTCCAACGCCGCGGTCTCGCTGGCGATGGTGGCGATGCTGATCCTCGCCGATCCCATGGCAGCGCTGCTGATGGGGTGCCTGCTGGGCGGCGGCTACGTGCTGTTGTCGGCCTGGGTCCGGGCCCGTCAGGCCTCGGCCGGCCGCACCCGGTTTGCGGCCACGGCGCTGTGCTATCGCATCGTTCAGGAGGCGATGATCGGCGCCAAGGAGATCAAGGTCCTGGCGCTCGAGCGGGAGATGCTGTCCCGCTTCCACGCGCCCGCCATGGCCAGGGCGAGAGCCGACACGACCAACCGGGTGCTCACGGAGGTCCCGCGCCACCTGCTCGAAGGGCTGGCCTTCGGGGGCATGATCCTGGTGCTGCTCATGATCCTGCAGGTGAACGACGGCGATCTGGGCAAGGTGCTGCCGATCGCCGGCGTCTATGCGCTGGCGGGCGCGCGGCTGATGCCGGCGATGCAGGCGATCTATGGCAGCCTGTCCTCGATCCGCTACCAGGCGCCCTCGCTGAACTCGCTCTATGACGAGGTCCTCAGCGCCGACAAGGCGGGCGAGCGGCTTCCGGAAACGGACGGCGCGCCCCTTCGACTGACCCGGACGCTGGAACTTCGGGACCTCGTCTTCGCCTATCCGTCCGCCGACCGCCCCGCGCTCCGCGGCGCCTCGCTGCGCGTCGAGGCGCGGACCACCGTGGGCATCGTCGGGGGCACAGGCGCCGGCAAGTCCACCGCCATGGACGTCATGCTGGGCCTGCTGGAGCCGCAGGGCGGCGAGATGCTGGTCGACGGCGCGCCGGTCAAGGACCAGGCCGCCCGGCGGGCCTGGAGGCGCTCGATCGGCTATGTGCCCCAGCACATCTTCCTCGCCGACGACACCGTGGCAGGCAACATCGCCTTCGGCCTGCCGCCCGAGAAGATCGACATGGACGCGGTCGTGCGGGCCGCCCGCATGGCCGAACTCCACGACTTCGTCACCGATCAGCTCTCCGACGGCTACGAGACGCTGGTCGGGGACCGCGGCGCGCGTCTCTCCGGCGGGCAGCGCCAGCGCGTCGGCATCGCCCGGGCGCTCTATCACGACCCTGACGTGCTGATCCTCGACGAGGCGACCTCCGCCCTCGACAACGTCACCGAGCGGGCCGTGATGGACGCGCTCGACCGGATCGGCGGCGCCAAGACCGTGATCATGGTGGCGCACCGCCTCTCGACCGTGCGCAAGTGCGACAGGATCTTCCTGTTCCGCGACGGCGGCGTCGAGGCGAGCGGCAGCTACGACGAACTGGTCGAGACGAACGAGACCTTCCGCGCGATGGTCCAGGCGAGCGAGTAAGACTTGCCGGGCGCGTGCCCGCCTCCGCTCAGCCCGAAATCCCCTCGAACACATAGAGATAGACCGAGGCCGGCGGCAGGCCGCAGGCCGGCGCGCCGGTCTCGGGCCCCATGCGGAAGCGGCCCGGATCGGCCGGCGGCGTCAGTTTCCGCACCTCGATCCCCACCCGGTCGGCGTCGACGTTGTGCGCGTCGGGGGGCCCGTCCATCCGGCGCAAGGTCAACGAGGCTGCCGAGGCGAAGGGCAGCGCCACCTCGACCGGGGTGCAGCCCGGATCGGCCTCGTCCGCCGCTGCGGCCGGGAAGTTCGGCAGCCGGCGCGAGATCACGAACAGGTTCAGACGATCGTCCCGACGCGTGGCGTAGACCGCCACCTGAGGCGCGTCCGCGACCGCTTCGCGCCGACGCCCGGCCGGGAGTTCCAGGCCCGGAACCTCAAGCGTCTCGACGGCGAGCATCTCGCCCAGGCCCTCGCGATTCATCAGTTCGATCAGCTTCCACGAGGGATAGGCCTGGCCGCCCATCGGCCAGCGGGCATGGGTCTTCCAGTAGCGCCCGGCGCCGAACGTGAAGAAGTTCTGCATCCCGTAGCCCTGCGCCGAGAGCGCCAGGAAATTGTCGAGCGTCGCGACGCCGGCCGCCTGGCTCTTCATCACCTGCTCCTGGACGAGCGCGCCGTCGGGCCCGAGCCCGCGCAGCACGTAGCCGGGCCCGCCCTCGTAGGTCCCCACGCTCAGCGGCGCGCCCCGCTCCCGGGCGGCCTCGGCGGCCCAGTCCATGTGCTTGCGCGCCAGCGGCAGCGTGTTCTGGCTGACCCAGTTCAGCAGGGTCGAGAAGTCCTGCGGCGTGCCCGTCGGGGCCTCCTGATCGGTGTCCCAGCCGCCGATGTAGGGGCCCAGCCCCACGAAGGCCGAGCCCGGCGAGCGGCGCGCCGCGACCTCCCCGTAGGCGGTGATGTTGAAGCCGCCCAGCGCGAAGGTCAGCTTCCCCTCGAGGCCCGCGGCCTCCCACCAGGGGCTGGCCCGCAGGCGCGCGATGACATGGGCCTGGAACAGGCCGTAGACCTCGGCGCGGGACAGGCGCTCGCCGGTGGCGGCGTCGGTCATCTCGGGGAACGCCCAGGGGCGGAACAGGCCGTTCCAGGTCTCGTTGCCGAGCTCGATCCAGATCTGCTCGAACGCCTCGGTCCAGGGCGCCGCCCGCCCCTGCCGAACCCGCTTGTCGGCCCAGGGACCGGCCCCGGCGGGGGCGGCGAGGTATTCGAGCAGCCCGTCCCATTCCTCGGGCGCCAGGTGCGGCTCGATCTGCAGCCACGGCGCGGCGCCCGCCCCCTGCGCCATGCGCAGCATCTGGGGCAGAGAGGCGCCCCCCGCCGTGCCGCTGGGCAGCCCCGGCGCGTCGGTCAGCTGCGCGAGATCGTAGGTCGAGACGCCGGTCTTGATCAGCGAATGCGTGCGCAACGCCGAGACCCGCGCCGCGCGCAGCCGGGCGTATTCCTCCTCGCTGAAGTCGAGCCAGGGCACGCCGGCGCGACGGATGCGCAGGTTGTCGACGCCGAACCGCCCCTCCCCCTCCAGCGTCAGCGCGAAGTTTCCCCGCGCCCGACGCGCCGCCTCGCGCCCCTGGAAGGTGACCGAGACATGCCGCCACTCCGGGCCCGTGGCGAACAGGCCCGGACGAAGGCTCCGCGCCCAGTCGCTGTCGCCCAGCGCCTCCAGCCGGACGCGCCCCGGCGCGTCGCTGCGCACCCAGGCCTCGAGGACATAGGGTTCGGGGCGGATCACCTCGTACCAGTGCTGGTCGTCGCCGCCGAAGCCTTCGCCGAGCAGCTGCACCGGCTTGCCAAGTGTCAGGTCCAGCTCGAGGTAGGTGCGCCCCGGCTCGGTCACCGGCGTGTCCGGCGCGTGGGGGCGCAGGCGCCAGGGGGCGCCGCCCGCCTCCTCGGGCCAGCGGCGCAGGGGACGCGGGCGCAGCCGCTCGGCGCCGCCCGCGTCCCAGATGCGGTCGGTCTCGTAGTCCTCGCGCGCGACGCCGAGGAATTCCTTGTGCAGGATCACGAGGTCTCCCGCCTCGATCCCCGGCCGATCGCCGCCGCCCTCGAGCGCGACATAGTGCCCGCGCTGGGCCTCCGGGGCGGTCGCGCTCCGTTCGATCACGTAGCCGCGCGCGCCTGGGACCGGCGCCCACGAGAGACGCGGCGCGCCGGGCGCCTCGCCCGAGATCCGCAGCCCGTGGGGGGCCGGCGGCCCGTCTCCGCCCTCCCGCAGCCCGCCCTCGAATCGAGGGGCCAGCCCGGTCAGCGTCTCGAAGTCCCCGCGCCGATGCGCGTCCGCCCGCGCCTGTCCCTCGGGGCTGGTCGCCGTGACCGCCGTCGAGGGGGCCGAGAGCGCGCCATCCCGCCCCACTGCGCGCACCCGGAACCAGGTTTCGGCGCCGGGGCGGCTCCACCGCTCCCACCCGAGGTCGACCGTCAGCATCTCGGGGCCGAGCGCCCCGGCGCCGGTGAGGCGGGTCCAGCCCTCGGCCACGAAGCCGCCGGTGGCCACGCGATCCCGACGCACCAGGCGGAGCTCGCCGTCGCGGACCCGGTAGATGCGCGCCTCGGCCCCGTCCAGCGCGCCGCTGCGCAGGCTGTCGAAGCCGGAGATGGCCTCGGGTTCGGCCAGCACCCGGTCCTGCGCGGCGGCGGAGGCGGCGAACATCGTGCGATGGATCGCCGGCTCGAAGCCCCCGCCCGAGACCAGCCGGGCGCCGTTGCCCACGTCGGCGACGGTCACCGACACGGCCGGCACGTCAGGATTGATCCCTCGCCCGGTCACCACGAAGCGGGCTTCGGAGGCCGCGACATCGCCGAGGTTCAGCGCTGCCAAGGCCGCAACCGCAGCCGCCAGAGCCAGACAGGCGCCCCGCATGCGCCGGACGCGGAGCGGGGCCGATCGGCCTCGCGTCATGCCGGGGAAGGAGCGCATGCAACTGTCAGAAGCGCGCCGGCGGCGGAGGGCGGCGCGCCGCGCTCCTGCCCACGGCGCGATCCCCATCGCGATCATTTCCGGCGGGTCGGCGGCGAACCTCGTCGCCCGGCCGCGCCGCCGAGCCCCGGCCGCACCGGCGCGCCGCGGGCGGGCCTCTCCGGTTCGGGCGAGGACCGCCTGGGTTCGGGGGAGGGCTGCCTGGGTTCGGGGGAGGGCTGCCTGGGTTCGGG
>NZ_CAXBOD010000058.1:0-29600 GCF_963977235.1 uncultured Albimonas sp. | reverse complement strand
CCCGCCGCAGGGGCCAGAGGCGACGCGCCTGCCGCGCGCCGCGGGCCCGACGCCTGCGCCGGCGCCACGCCGGACGCGGCGCCTCCGACAGCCGCGCCGGGCGGCCCCCCCCGGCGCCGGCGCCAGGGCGCAAGCGGCGCCCCCACCCCCCGGCTCAGCCAGTCGTTAGAGGCGCGGGTATGTGCGCGACGCAACGGTCGCAGGAGCTCCCGAAAGCCGATACGATGCGATCAACATACTGATAGTATTGTGAATATTCCGGATCATGGAGAGGGCGGCGTTTCCCGTGTGCGCGGTCCCGACCTTCGGCAGGCGTCGGAATGCGATTTTTCGAAAACAGGGTATTCACAAAGGCCCGGTTGCGCGCGATCATCCCTCATTCGCCTCAAGAGCGAAGCGCTGAACAACAGGCGTCCGCCAGACCGGACGCAAGGGAGGATCGCCAGATGCCGCTGACCCGCTCGTCCGGGACTCGTCCCGCCATGCGCCCACGCCAGGCCCTGCGCCTCAGCCGGCGGGCGCTCGGCGGCCTCGCCCTCGCCGCCGGCGCGGCGATGCTGGCCGCCGCTCCCTCCCCGCTGCCGGCGCAGGAGAACGGCGGCTCGATCACCGTGGGGCTCGAGACCGACATCCGCGGCTTCGACACCGTCGAGGGCGGCGTGCTGGGCCAGACCGGCGAGATCGTGATGCGCACGATCCAGGAGCCGCTGCTCGACTACGATCCCGACGCCAAGGAGGTGAAACCCCTGCTCGCCACCTCGTGGGAGGCGAACGCGGACCTCACCGAATACACCTTCAAGCTGCGCGAGGGCGTCAAGTTCCACGACGGCTCCGAGTTCACCGCCGAGGACGTCGCCGCCCACTACAACCGCATCCTCGATCCGGAGATGAAATCGCGCTCGCGCTCCTTCATCTCGGTGATCCAGGGGGCCGAGGCGCTGGATCGCTACACGGTGCGCTTCACGCTGGCCCACCCCTGGGGGGCCTTCCTGCCCTACCTGGCCGCGACCTCGATGTCGGGCCCGATCCCGGCGCGCGCCAACGTCGAGGCCGGCGAGCAGAACCGCCATCCCGTCGGCACCGGCCCGTTCGAGTTCGTCTCCTGGCTCGGCGGCGACCGCATCGTGGTCAAGCGGTTCGAGGACTACTGGGCCAAGGACGAGATCAACCTCGACGAGGTCGTGTTCCGCATCCTGCCCGACACCCAGACCCGCTTCGCCTCGCTGAAGTCGGGCGAGGTCGACGTGATCTGGACCGACCGCGGCCAGACCATCGTCAACGCCCAGAAGGACCCCGAGATCGTCTCCCTGCACACCGAGGGCGCGGGCGCCGAGATCCTGCTGCTCAACGCCCGCAACGCGCCGCTCGACGACGCGCGGGTGCGCCAGGCGGTCGCCCACGCCTTCAACCAGCCCGCCGCCGTCAAGATCATCTGGCAGAACACCAAGCCGGTGGCCGCGAGCCCCATGGGCGACAGCCACGACTGCGGCGAGGCCAAGCTGCGCGGCTACGACCCCGCCGCGGCCAAGGCGCTGGTCGAGGACTACGGCAAGCCGATCAAGCTGCGCATGGTGCACACCGCCACGCCGCGCGGCCGCGAGATCGGCGAGCTGATGCAGCAGATGACCAAGGCCGTGGGCATCGAGGTCGAGCTGATCCCCGTCGACCAGGGCACGCTGGTGCAGCGCGCCTTCGGCCGGGACTTCGACATCGTGGGCTGGCGCATCGCGGACGCGGCCGACGTGGGCCCGCAGCTCTATGCGCTGGCGCGCTCCGACAGCTCCTACAACCTCACCGGCTACAGCTCCCCCGAGCTCGACGACCTGGCGGAGCGGATGCGCACCGCCAGCGACATCGACGAGCGCTTCGAGCTGCAGTGCGCGATTGTGGCCGAGCTCAACGACCAGGCCGCCATGCTCTACTGGGGCGGAGGCTCGTTCCACGCCTTCACCACCCAGCGGGTGAAGGGCGTGCCGCCGCCCTACCGGGGCGCGGTCGACGTGACCCGCGCCTGGGTCGAGGAATGAGCGCGCGACCGGAGGGCTGAGCGATGCCTGCGCTGCTGCGCCGGGTCGGACGGCTGGCCGTGGTGCTGGCCGTCGTCACCCTGATCACCTTCCTGCTGGTGGCGGCCCTGCCCGGCGACGTGGCGCTCGACATCGCCGGCGCCGACGCGAGCCCGCAGGAAGTGGCCGAGATCCGGGCCGAGATCGGCCTGGATCGCCCGCTCGCCGTCCGCTACCTGGACTGGGTTTCGGGCATCGTCACCGGAGACTGGGGACAGTCTTGGCGGACCGGCGAGCGGGTCTGGGACGCCATCGCCCAGCGGGTTCCCGCCTCGCTGGAGCTGATGGTCCTGGCGCAGATCATCGCGGTGTCGCTGGCGATCCCGGCGGCGCTGCTCTGCGCCCGGGCGCCGGACGGGCGGGCGGACCGGATCATCGGGTTCCTGGCCTTCGGCTCGGTCTCGATGCCGTCCTTCATGACCGCGGTGCTGCTGATCCTGCTGTTCTCGCTGACGCTGGGCTGGCTGCCGGCCACGGGCTACGAGCCGCTGTCCGCGGGGCTGCGCGCCAACCTGGTCCCGATGATCCTGCCCGCGCTGAGCCTGGCGCTGGTCGAGTGGACCGCGCTGATGCGCACCCTGCGCGCCGAAATGATCGGGGTGCTTCAGGAGAACTACATCGCGCTGGCCCGCGCCAAGGGGATGAGCGACCGGCGCATCCTGGTGGCGCACGCGCTCCGGCCCTCGTCCTTCTCGATGATCACGCTGCTGGGGCTTCAGGTCGGGCGGCTGATGGGCGGCTCGATCATCATCGAGCAGATCTTCGGCATCCCCGGCGTCGGGCGGCTGCTGGTGACCTCGGTCTTCTCCAGGGACTTCATGATGATCCAGGGATGCGTGACCTTCTTTGCGCTCGCCTATGTGCTGGCCAACTTCTGCACCGACCTCGCCTATGCGCGGCTGGACCCCCGTGTCCGCAGCCTCGGCGGAAAGGCGGGCGCCCATGGCTGACGTCGCCGCCCCGATGCCCGTGGGGGCCGAGGACCGCCACGCGGCCGCCATCGCCGCCCATCGCCGTCGCCGACGCCTGGGGCCGATGTTCTGGATCCCCGCGGCCTGGCTGGCCGTCCTGATCGCCGCCGCCCTCGCCGCGTCGTGGCTCGGCCTCGCCCCGCCCGACGAGATCGACTGGATGGCGATCCAGGTCCCCCCGGGCGCCGAGGGCCACGTGCTGGGCACCGACGTGCTGGGGCGCGACATCCTTTCCCGCGTGATCCACGGGGCGCGGGTGTCGCTGACCGTGGGCTTCGCCGCGCCGGCCATCGGCGTGGGCATCGGCCTCGCGCTCGGCATGGCGGCAGGCTATTTCCGCGGCTGGGTGGACGAGGCCATCGGCATCCTGATCGACGCCTGGCTGGCGATCCCGGGGCTGGCGGTCCTGCTGCTGTTCTCGGCGGTGTTCGGCGGCTCGCTGTCGATGGTCTGCCTGTCGCTGGGGCTGCTGTTCATCCCCGCCGCCGCCCGCATCACCCGCGCCCAGACCCTGACCTACGCCAACCGCGAATTCGTGCTGGCCGCCCGCGCCATGGGCGCCTCGGACACCCGCATCCTGGCGCGCGAGATCCTGCCCAACATCATCTGGCCGCTGATGGCCTTCGTGATGATCGACATCCCCATCGCCATCGTGATCGAGGGGGCGCTGTCGTTCCTGGGCCTCTCGGTGAAGGCCCCGACCCCCTCCTGGGGCGGCATGATCGCCGAGGGGCGCGAGCATATCGAGGACAGCTCCTGGATCAGCCTGATCCCCACCGCGGTGATGTTCGTCACGGTGCTGAGCTTCAACCTCGCCGGCGACGTGATCCGCCGCCGCTTCGCCGACACCCGGGAGGCCGCGATATGAGCCTGCTGGAGGTCGAGCGCGCCGAGGTCGCCTTCCCCACCGGCCGCGGCCTGCTGACTGCGGTCGACGGGGTGTCGCTGAGCGTGGACGAGGGGCGGGTGCTGGGCATCGTGGGCGAGAGCGGTTCGGGCAAGTCCGTGCTCTCGCGCGCGATCATGGGCCTGTTGCCGCGCAGCGCCCGCACCGGGGCCGAGATGCAGGTGCGCCTCGGCGGCCGCGACCTGCGCGCGATGGCCGAGCGGGACCTGCGCCGCCTGCGCGGGCGCGAGATGGCGATGGTCTTCCAGGATCCGATGACCGCGCTGAACCCGGTGATGACGCTGGGCGACCAGATCGGCGAGAGCCTGCGCCTGCATCTCGGCATGGGCCGACGCCAGGCCCGCGACCGCTCGGTCGAGCTGCTGGCCGCCGTCGGCCTGCCGCAGCCCGCGACGCGGGTCGACCAGCATCCCCACCAGCTTTCGGGGGGGATGCGCCAGCGGGTCGCCATCGCCATCGCGCTGGCCTGCGACCCGCGGCTGCTGATCGCCGACGAGCCGACGACCGCCCTTGACGTCACCGTGCAGCACGGCATCCTCGACCTGCTGCAGCGCCAGTCGCGCGAGCGGGGGATGGCGATGATCCTGATCACCCACGACCTGGGCGTGGTCGCCGGGCGCGCCGACGAGGTGGCGGTGATGTACGCCGGAAGGGTGGTCGAGCAGGCCCCGACCCGCACGCTCTTCGCCGCGCCGACCATGCCCTACACCCGCGGCCTGCTCGCCTCGATCCCGCGGATCGAGGACGCCCCGGGCCGGCGGCTGGAGGCGATCGGCGGGCGGCCGCCCGACCTGGTGAACCCGCCCGCCGGCTGCGCCTTCGCGCCCCGCTGCGCGCTGGCCTCCGACCTCTGCCGCCGCCAGGCGCCGCCGCTGGAGGGCGAGGGCCCCGCCCGCTTCGCCTGCTGGCATCCCGCGATGGAGGCCGCCGAATGAACGCCCTGACCGAAACCCGCGCCGCGCGCCCCGCCACCGAGGGTTTCCTCGAGATCCGCGGCCTGAGCGTCGAGCATCCCCTGCGCGGGGGACGACGGGTTCACGCCGTCAGCGACCTCGACCTGAGCATCGCGAAGGGCGAGACCCTGGGCCTGGTGGGCGAGAGCGGCTGCGGAAAGTCCTCGGCCGCCCGCGCGATCCTGCAGTTGCCGCGGCCGACGCGGGGCTCGGTGCGGCTGGACGGGCAGGAGCTGACGGCCCTCTCGGGCGGGGCGCTGCGCCGGGCGCGGCGGCGCTTCCAGATGATCTTCCAGGATCCCATCGCCAGCCTGAACCCCCGCCGCACGGTGGCCGAGATCGTCTCCGCCCCGCTGGAGATCGCCGGCGAGGGCGACGCGCGGACCCGCCGCGAGACCGTGGAGGAAATGCTGGAGCTGGTCGGCCTCGACCCCCGCCACGCCATGGATCGGCGCCCGCACGAGTTCTCGGGCGGCCAGTGCCAGCGCATCTCCATCGCCCGCGCGCTGGCGCTGCGCCCGGACCTGCTGGTCTGCGACGAGCCGGTCAGCGCGCTCGACGTCTCGATCCAGGCGCAGATCCTGACCCTGCTCGCGGATCTCAAGGCGCGGTTCGGGCTGACCATGCTGTTCATCAGCCACGACCTGGCGGTGGTCAAGAACGTCTCCGACCGGGTGGCGGTGATGCACCTGGGCAAGCTGTGCGAGGAGGCGGGGGCCGAGGCGCTCTACCGCGATCCGGCCCATCCCTACACGCGCGTGCTGCTCTCGGCCGCGCCGCGCCCGGACCCCGACGCGATGCCCGAGCCGCTGCCGATGGTCGAGGGCGATCCCCCCTCGCCCATCGACCCGCCCTCGGGCTGCCGCTTCCGCACCCGCTGCCCCCGGGCGCAGGCCCTGTGCGCGGCCGAGGCGCCGCCCGTCCACGCCCGCGCCCCCGGCCACGGCGTCGCCTGCCATTTCCCGCTGGACTGACGCCGTCGCCGTAGGGCCCATTTCAATGCGCCGCGCCTCAGGCGGCCGCCCTGGCGCGGGAGGCGACGGCGGCGATGGCCTCGGCGATGCGCTCGTAGAGCTCCGCGGGCAGGTCGTGACCCATGCCGTCGATGGCCACCAGCTCGCAGCCGGGGATCGCCTCGGCCGTGGCCTTGCCGCCCTCGAATCGGACCAGCGGATCCTGCACGCCGTGGATCACCGTCGCCGGCAGGTCGAGCGCGGCCAGCTTCGCCGCCCGCCCGGGCGAGGCCATGATCGCCGCGTACTGCCGCGCGAACCCCTGCGGGCGCCAGGCGCGGCGGGCGTCGGCCAGCGCGCGGGCGTGGATCTCGTCCTCGGGCGCGGGATAGGCCGGCGAGCCGATGGCCCGCGAGGCCGCGACCGACAGCGCGAGGAACGTCTCGAGGTCGTCGTCGGGGTGCGGACGGGGCTTCGAGAGCGCCTCCAGCGCCGCGGGCGTGCCGGGGGGCAGGCCGGGCTCGGAGGTGGTGGACATGATCGAGGTCAGGGACAGCGCCTTCGCCCGGTGATCGCAGGCGACCAGCTGGGCGATCATGCCGCCCATCGACATGCCCATGATGTGGGCCGCCTCGATCCCCAGCGCGTCGAGCAGGCCGGCGCAGTCGGCGGCCATGTCCGAGAGGTAATAGGGCGCCTCGGGCCAGCGGCCGGCCTGGCGCTCGGCCGCGATGGCCTGCAGGTCGGGGACGCCGGCCTCGTCGAACCACTGGCTTAGGCCGACGTCGCGGTTGTCCATGGCGATCACCCGGAAGCCGCGGGCGGTCAGCGTGTCGAGGAACCCCTCGGGCCAGCGGATCATCTGCATCCCGAGGCCGCAGATCAGCAGCAGGGGCTCGCCGTCCTCGGGGCCATGGATCTCGTAGGTCAGGCGGATGCCGTTGGCGGTGGTCTGGGGCATGGGGCTCTCCTTGTCGGGCGGCGGCGCGGGCGGGTATTCCATATTTTTGCCCGGGTGAAAATACCTTTCCCCCGGATTCTGCGACGGCGCGGGCAGAAGCGGCTTTCGCCGGACGTCGGGGGACCTGTATAAGAGGCGAAACGGATTCGAAATAGCGGTATGGTGGACATGGTCCAGGAACGGACGCAGGCGGACCTCGACGTGATCATCGTGGGCGCGGGGCTCTCGGGCATCGGGGCGGCGCGCTGGCTGAAGGTGAAGCGGCCCGGCGACCGCTTCGCGATCCTCGAGGAAAAGCCCAGACTGGGCGGCACATGGGACCTTTTTCGCTATCCGGGCATCCGCTCGGACAGCGACATGCACACCATGGGCTACGCGTTCAAACCCTGGACCGACGCCAAGGCGATCGCCGACGGCCCCTCGATCCTGTCCTACGTGCGGGAGACGGCGGAGGAGAACGGCCTCCTCCCCGCCATCCGGTTCGAGACTTCGGTCCGGCGCGCCTCCTGGTCCTCGGCGCAGAAGCGGTGGCGGCTGGAGGTGGTGGAGAAGGGCGAGGAGAAGACCCTCACCGCCCGCTTCCTGTTCGGCTGCACCGGCTACTACGACCACCACGCGGGCCATCTGCCGGAGTGGGCGGGCTGCGACGCGTACCGGGGCCGGCTGGTCCACCCCCAGTTCTGGCCCGAGGACCTCGACGTGACCGGCAAGCGGGTGATCGTGATCGGCTCGGGCGCCACGGCGGTGACGCTGAGCCCGGCGCTGGCCGAGACGGCGGCGCATGTCACGCAGGTGCAGCGCTCGCCGACCTACGTGGTCTCGCGCCCCGGCGAGGACGCCTTCGCCAACGGGCTGCGCCGCTGGCTGCCCGACCGGCTGGCCTACGCCGCGACCCGCTGGCGCACGATCCTGGCGGGGCGGCTGCGGCGCAGGCGCTTTGCCAGGGACCTGCCGGGGGCCAAGCGGCTGCTGGTGGGGGGCGTGGCCAGGGCCCTGGGCGACGCGGTCGACTGGCGGCGCCACTTCGTGCCCGACTACTGGCCCGGCCAGCAGCGGATCTGCGCCGTGCCAGACGACGATTTCTTCGAGTCGCTCAAGGCCGGCAAATGCTCGATCGTCACCGGGAAGATCGACCGCTTCACGCCTTCGGGCTTGCGGATGGAGGATGGGACCGAGATCGAGGCCGACGTGATCGTCACCGCCACCGGCCTGAACCTGACCTTCATGGGGGGCATGGCGCTCGAGGTCGACGACCAGCCGATCGACCCCGCCAAGCTGCTGATCTTCAAGGGCTTCATGTATTCCAACGTGCCCAACCTGGTGTATTTCAAAGGCTACACCAACGCCTCGTGGACGTTGAAGGTGGATCTGGTGGCCGAATACGCCTGTCGCCTGCTGACCCATATGGAGCGTCGGCGCCTGACGCAGGTCACCCCGCGCGCGGGAGCGGAGGCGTTCGCGAAGACCGGGGCGGCGCTGAAGTTCACCTCGGGCTACGTGCTGCGCACCGCCCACCTGCTGCCCCGCCACGGCGCCGCCTTCCCCTGGATCCACGAGCAGGACTACCTGTGGGACCGCAAGACGCTCAAGCGCGGGCGGATCGACGACGGCGCGCTCGATTTCTCGGACGCGCCGGTGGTCCTGCCCCCGGCGCAGCGGGCGGAGGCGCCGGCGCGGCTGGCGGCCGAGTGAAGGCGTGGCCTCAGCCCGCCGCCCCCTGCGGCCCGAACATCCCGAAACCCAGCACCGAGGCGTAGAGCGCGATCGCCTCGGCGCGCGTCATCGGCAGCTCCTGCGCCCAGGCGTGCACGTCGTAGGCGCCGTTGATCATCACCGCCAGGCACTGCGAGGCGATCAGCGGATCCACCGGCCGCACCGAGCCGTCGGCGATCCCGTCCGAGATCATCCCCGCATAGCGCCGCGCCATCCGGTCGGCGCCGCGCAGCGCCTGGACGCGCAGGTCCAGCGGCAGGGCGTGCAGGGCGGTGATGCGCAGCAGCGGGAACTCGGCCTCGAACTGGCGGTCGAGCAGCCCGCCCACGCAGTCGGCCAGCCGCTCCCACCCGGTTCCGGGCTGGGCCATCGCCAGGGTCTGGGCGCGGGCCACGCGGTCGTAGCTGCGCGCGAAGCAGTTCATCACCAGGTCGTCCTTGCCCTCGAGGTGATGGTAGAAACTGCCCTTAGAGACGTTGAGCCGCGCCGCGATCCGCTCGACGGAGGCGCCGCGGTAGCCGCGCACGTTCACCAGCACGGTGGCCGCGCGCAGGAACGCCTCGGGGCCGGGCTCGCCGGAGGGGCCGCTCTTCTCGGGCGGGTCGATCTCCAGCGGCCGCGGCGCCCAGGCGCCGCCCGGCGCGGCGAGCCCGCCCGCCAGCAGGTCGACCATGCGGTCGCGCACCCGGTCGAAATCCTCGGTGCGGTAGTGGTGCAGCCAGGCGCGCATCCAGTGGGTGACGTCCAGCAGCACCTGCGCGCAGGCGATGTCGCGCGGCGGGGCGGGGCGGGGCGACGCGGCCGGACCGGTCGCGAAGAACCCCGCCACCCGGATGCGCATCGCCTTGTAGCGGTCGATCAGCTCGGCCCGCAGGGGATCGTCCAGGGCCCGGATCTCGGAGAGGATCGCGATGTGGCGATCCTCGCCCGCGCGGATCCGGCGCTCCTGCGTCAGGCGGTCGGCGATGAAGGCGGCGACGCGGGCGCGGGGATCGGGGGCGGCGCCGGCGGCCTCGGCCATGGCGTCGAGCCGGCGCACGGCGCGGTCGAGGGCGGCGGCCGCCAGCTGCTCCTTGCGCTTGAAATAGTAGGTGATCGATGTCGTGTTGAGGCCGACGGCCTCGCCCACGGCGCCGAAGGTCAGGCCCTTCAGGCCGCGGGACGAGATCAGCTCGTCCGCCGCATCCAGGATCCGCTCGCGCTTGGCGCGCCAGCGGTCGGAGGGATCGGCGATCTGGGGCGTGTCCAGGGTCATGTTCCTGAAATAGCAACAGCGCGGGGGCGCCGTCCATCGGCGAGCCGAACCGTCGCAGGCAAGTGGGAGGAGAGATCATGAAACCAGTCGAAGCGATCGACCTTGCGGGACGGGTGGCGGTGGTCACCGGGGCGGCCTCGGGGATCGGGCGGGCCTCGGCGCTGATGTTCGCGCAGGCGGGCGCGGCGGTGGTCTGCTGCGACAAGGCCGAAGGGGTCGAGGCGGTGGCCGACGAGATCCGCAGCGCCGGCGGCCGGGCCTCGGCCCGGACGATGGACGCGGGGGCCGAGCCTGACGTCGCCGCCGCGATGGAGGCCGCGGAGGCCGAGTTCGGCGGCCTCGACGTGGTCTTCGCCAACGCCGGGATCACGGGCGGCGTGCGCGAGTTCCTCGACGCCGCCCCCGAGGTCTGGGCCGAGGTGCTGCGGGTGAACCTGATCGGGCCGTATCTCGCGATCCGTCACGCGGGGCCGCGGATGGCGGCGCGCGGCGGCGGGTCGATCATCATGACCGCCTCGGTGGCGGGGATCCGGGCCAACGCGGGGCCCGCGGCCTATTCCGCCTCGAAGGCGGGGGTGGTGAACCTGGCGCAGACCGCGGCGCAGGCCTTCGCGGGCACGGGCGTGCGGGTGAACTGCATCTGCCCCGGCCTGATCGAGACCGAAATGACCCGCCCGATCTACGACTACGCCAAGGCGATGGGGACCGAGGTGCCGATCGGGATGAGCAACCCGCTCAAGCGCGGCGGCGTGCCCGACGAGATCGCGACGGCTGCGCTCTACCTCGCCTCGCCGCTGTCGAGCTACGTCAATGGGCATGCGCTGGTGGTCGACGGGGGGCTGTCGTCCTCGCATCCCTATTCCGGCGCGCGGGCCTTCTCGGCGGCGCGGGGCGGAGAGGCCAGGGCGGCCGAATAGGGCCCGGGCCGGGCGCGGCCGCGTCTGGCCAGCCTTCAGGGGGCGCGCGTCCCGGGCGGGGCGCGCTCCCCGCAGGCCCCTCAGAAGGCCAGCGCCAGGATCTCGCGCACCTGCTCGGGCCCGTCGATCCGCCGAGGGTTGCGCTTCACCGGACCGTAGCCCATCGCCTTCTCGGCCAGCGTGGGCAGGTCGGCCTCGGTCAGTCCCGCCGCGCGCAGGGTTCCGGGCACGCCCAGCCCCTGCACCAGTTCGGCCAGCAGGTCGCCGGCCGGCCGGCCCGGATCGCCCAGCGCGGCGGCCAGCGCGCGCTGGCGATCCCCGTTCTCGACCGCGTTCCAGCGCATCACCGCGGGCAGCATCACGCAGGACGTCACCCCGTGGGGCACGCCGAACCCCGCCCCCAGCGCATAGCCGATGCCATGGCTCGCGCCCGAGCCCGCGCCCCCCATCAGCGCCAGGATCGCCTGCCACATGCCGAACTGAGCGTCCTGGCGGGCCAGCAGATCCTCGGGGTGCTCGAGGATCGCGGGAAGGGCGCGCGACAGCCGGTGCGCGGCGCCCAGCGCATAGAGGTCGGTCATCGGGTTGGCGGTGGGCGAGCAGAACGCCTCGCAGGCATGGTCCATCGCCCGCATCCCGGTCGAGACCAGCAGGTCGAGCGGCGTCGCGTCGCTCGCGGCCGGGTCCAGGATCGCCACCCGCGGGATCAGCGCCGGCTTGGCGAAGCCGTGCTTCACGCCGGCCTCGGGGTTGGAGATGCCGGCCATGCCGGTGAACTCCGCCGCCGACAGCGTGGTCGAGACCGAGATCGCCCGGATGACGCCCTTCGGGCGCAGGTCGCTGGAGGGTTTCCAGCGCTCGGCTTGGGCGCGCAGACCCTCGACGGAGTCGACACCTTCCTCGAGGCAGATCTGCACCGCCTTGGTCGAATCGATGACCGAGCCGCCCCCGACCGCCACCAGCACGTCCGCCCCCGCCGCGCGGGCGGCGTTGGCGGCCTCGACCACTTCCGCCTCGGGCGAGTGGGCCGAGATCGTGTCGAAGACGCCCACGCAGGCCGTCCCCAGCCCGTCGAGGATCCGCGCCAGCGGCCCGCCCTCGGCCCGCGCCAGCGAGCGGGTGGAGGTCACGAAGGCGCGTTTCAGCCCGGCGCTGGAAAGCTCCTCGAGCAGCGCCTCGGCGGCGGGGCGGCCGAAGACCACCCGCTCCTGCGGGGCGAGGTCGAGCTTGCCGCGGATCGGTCCCTGCGGGTCGTCGGGCGTCGATGTCATGATCCTGATCCTCCCTGGCGTTTGTGATTGCCCCCAGCATGCGGCGCCGGGCGCCGGCTGGCGAGAACCATCGACGCGGCCGGCGGGTATCGCGCGCGCCCCCGCGGCCGGGTTAAGACGGGGACGAGCGGCGCTCCGGCGCGGGACGACACGAGAGGGGACCCATCGATGAACATCGCCCTCTGGCTGCACCAGACTTCCCTGCTGCGCCCGCAGGCGCCGGCGGTGAGGTTCGGCGACGCGCTGCACGCGACCTATGGCGATTACGCCGCCCGCACGCGGGCGCTGGCGCGGGCGTTCGCGGCGAGCGGCGTCGGGCCGGGGGACCGGGTGGCGCTGTTTGCGAAGAACGACCCCGACTATCTCGCGGTGATGCACGCCGCGCTGTGGATCGGCGCGGCGATCGTGCCCGTCAACGGCAAGCTGCACCCGGTCGAGGCCGCCTGGATCGTCGCCGACTCGGGCGCCCGCGTCGCGGTGACCGAGAGCGGCGACCTCTCGGCCCTGCCCGAGTGGCCCGCCGAGTGCCGAGAAATCGGCCTGCGCTCCGCCGAATTCGCCGAGGCCGTCGCGCCGGGACCGCAGGACGCGCCGGCCCCCCCGCGCGAGGCGGCGGGCGACGATCTCGCCTGGCTGTTCTACACCTCGGGCACCACGGGCCGGCCCAAGGGGGTGATGCTGACCCACGCCAACCTGCGGGCGATGGCCACGACCTACGCGCTGGACGTGGACCCGGCGCTGCCGGGCGACCATCCCCTTTACGCGGCCCCGATGTCCCACGGGGCGGGGCTCTACAATTTCCAGTTCATGCGGGTCGGCGCCTGCCACGTGATCCCGCCCGGCCGCGGCTTCGATCCGGCCGAGATCGAGGCGCTGGCCGCCTCGCTGGGCGAGCTGGTGTTCTTCGCCGCCCCCACCATGATCCGCCGTCTGGTGACCCACGCCCGCAGCTCCGGCTGGCGGGGCGAGGGGGTGCGCACGGTGATCTACGGCGGCGGGCCGATGTACCTCGCCGACCTCGACGAGGCGGTCGACCTGCTCGGCCCCCGCTTCGTGCAGATCTACGGCCAGGGCGAGAGCCCGATGACCATCACCGTTCTGCCCCGCGACATGGTCGCCGACCGCGCCCATCCGCGGGCGGCCGCGCGGCGCGGCTCGGTCGGCTACGCGCACGGCTGCGTCGAGGTCCGCGTGGTGGACGCGGCCCTGCAGGACGCCCCCGTCGACGCGCCCGGCGAGATCCTGGTGCGCGGCGCGACGGTGATGAAAGGCTACTGGAACCGCCCCGAGGCCACCGCCGAGACGCTGGCCGGCGGCTGGCTGCGCACCGGCGACATCGGGCGGCTGGACGCCGAGGGGTTCCTGACGCTGACCGACCGCTCCAAGGACGTGATCATCTCCGGGGGAACCAACATCTACCCGCGCGAGGTCGAGGAGGTCCTGCTCGCCCATCCCGACGTGGCCGAGGTCTCGGTGATCGGCGTGCCGAACGCCGAATGGGGCGAGGACGTGCTGGCCTTCGTCGTTCCTCACCCCGGCCGCCCCTGCGCCCCCGAGCCCCTCGAGGCCTGGTGCCGCGCCCGCATGGCGGCCTTCAAGCGTCCCAAACACTGGCGCTTCCTCGACGACCTGCCCAAGAACGCCTACGGAAAGGTCCTCAAGACCGAGCTTCGCGACCGCTCCGCCCCGTAGGGCGCATTTCGATGCGCCGCGCGGCCAGCCCCCCGAACGTCGCGGCGCATTGAAATGCGCCCTACGGGCCTCACGCCACCAGGAACGATCGGATCAGCACCTGCCCCTGCGGGCGAACCACCTGCAGCGTGCCCACAAAAACCCGCGCGTTGAGCCAGTCGCAGGGCCCCGCGGGCGCGAAGACGCTGATGCAGGAGCGGGCGTAATCCAGGCTCCCGTCGGGGGCGTAGTCGATCAGCACGCGGTTGCGGACCTCGATCGCCACGCCCTCGCGGGTGCGCATGTGATAGATCGCCTCCAGTTCCTTGCGGCCGTCGGGGCGCAGACGCTGGAGGTCGAAGCCGCCGGGCAGGATCTCGCCGGCGAAGGGGCTGGGGGCGTCGCTCTCGGGCGCCAGGCGGCCCTCGAACCGGCCTCCCAGGATCGGGACCACAAAGCGATGGCCGTCCGGCCCCGCTCCGTGATCCTGCGTGGGGGCGATGTCGACATGCGCCTCCCAGCAGGGCAGGAGGCGGGGCGCGGTCGGGGAGAAGGACATTGGGAGGCTCCGGGGCTGGGGACGGCGCAGCCTCGGCCCGGCGCGCAGACGGGTCAAGCCGGCGTGGCGCGCGGGCAGCGGGGGCCCTAGGTTGCGGGGGCAAGGCGAAAGGCGGGCCATGGACATCCGACAGCTGCGCTACCTGATCGCGCTGGCGCGCGAGCGGCACTTCTCCCGCGCCGCGGAGGCCTGCGCGGTCACCCAACCCACTCTCTCGGCCCGCATCCGCCAGCTGGAGGAGGAGCTGGGCGCGCCGCTCGTCTCCCGCGGGCAGCGCTTCCACGGACTGACCCCGGAGGGGGAGCGGGTGCTGCGCTGGGCCCGGCGCATCGTCGAGGACTGGGACGGGCTGCGCGACGACCTCGCCGTGGGCGACGGCGGCCCCGAGGGGCGGCTGACGCTGGGGGTGATCCCCTCGGCCCTGCCGGTCGTGGCCCCTCTGGTCGGCGCCCTGCGCGCGCGCTGGCCGAAGGTGCGGTTCCAGATCCTCTCGCAGGCCTCCGCCCGCATCGCCCGGGCGCTGGAGGCGTTCGAGATCGACGCGGGCCTGACCTACCTCGACGAAGCCGCCGCGCCGTTCCTCACCCGCCCCCTCTACGCCGAGCGCTACCGCCTGTTCGTGGCGCAGGATCATCGGCTGGCCGGGCGCGCCTCGATCGGCTGGGCGGAGGCGGCCGCGCAGCCGCTGTGCGCGCTGACGCCCGACATGCGCAACCGCCGGATCATCGACGCGGCCTTCGCCGAGGCCGGCGCCGCCCCCGTGCCGGAGGTCGAGAGCAACTCGATGATCGCGCTCTGCGCGCTGGTGCGCACGGGCGGCTTCTGCGCCGCGCTGCCCGAGCGGTTCGGCGACCTGCTGGGCGCTTCGCCCGAGGCCGGCGAGGGCCTGCGCGCGATCCCGCTGACCGCGCCTGCGGTCTCGCGCCCGGTGGGGCTCGCGACGCTCGACCGCGAGCCGCTGCCGCTGCTGGTCGAAGGTCTGATGCGCGCGGCGGAGACGGTTGCGGCCGGGCTGATCGACGGGGCCGATCAAACCATAGAGACAGGCGATTTGAAGTCCGCGCCCCCGGACGTCACAATGCATCGCTAGCCCAGCCGGCGCGCGACGGGAGGATGCCCGAATGCCGAACCCAGCCAGGCCGCCCCTCGCGGGCGCCTCCGCGGCGCGAGAGATCTGCGCCCGCCACGGCGACGACCCCGCCGCGCTGATCGAGATCCTGCACGATCTGCAGGAGGCCGAGGGCCACGTCGCCCCGGACGCGGTTCCCGAGATCGCGCTGGCCCTGAACCTCGGCCGCGCCGAGGTCCACGGCGTGCTGACCTTCTACCACGACTTTCGAACGGCCCCCGAGGGCCGGGTGGAACTCCAGCTCTGCCGCGGCGAATCCTGTCAGGCGATGGGGGCCGAGGCCCTGATCTCCACCGTCTGCGCCCGCCGCGGCGCTGCGCTGGGCGAGACGAGCGCCCAGGGCGTGACCATCAAGCCGGTCTATTGCCTGGGCAACTGCGCGCTGGCCCCCGCCGCTCGGGTCGACGGGCGCCTGCTGGGCCGCGCCTCGGCGGATCGCATCGACGCGGCGCTGGACGCCGCCCTTTCGGAGACCGCGCGATGATCCGCCTCTACGTGCCCGACGACAGCGCCGCCCGCTCGGTCGGCGCCGACGAGGTGGCCGCGGCGCTGGCCGCGGGCCTTCCCTCGGTGCAGATCGTGCGCACCGGCTCCCGCGGCGCCCTGTGGCTGGAGCCGATGGTGGAGGTGGAGACGCCTCAGGGCCGCATCGCCTACGGCCCCGTGACCCTCGCCGACGTGCCCGACCTGCGCGACGCCCTGCCGTCGGCCGGCCCCCACCCCCTGCGCCTTGGCCGCCCCGAGGACCTGCCCTGGTTCGCGGGTCAGGAACGCCTGACCTTCGCCCGTTGCGGCATCATCGAGCCGCTGGATCTCGCGGCATACGAGGCCCACGGCGGCCTCGCCGGCCTGCGCGCGGCGCTGGGCATGGAGGGCTCGGCTATCTGCGCCGAGGTCCTCGACAGCGGGTTGCGCGGCCGCGGCGGCGCGGGCTTCCCGACCGGCATCAAGTGGAAGACGGTCCACGAACAGGCGGCCTCGCGAAAACACATCTGCTGCAACGCCGACGAGGGCGACTCGGGCGCTTATGCCGACCGGATGCTGATGGAGGGGGACCCGTTCCTCCTGATCGAAGGCATGGCCATCGCGGCGCTGGCGACCGGCGCGACCGAGGGCTGGATCTACATCCGCTCCGAATACCCCGAGGCCATCGCCCGCATGACCGCGGCCATCGAGGTCATGGAGCGCGCCGGCTGGCTGGGCGAGGACCTCGGCGGCTCCGGCCGCGCCTTCCGCCTGCGGGTGCGCCGGGGCGCGGGGGCCTATATCTGCGGCGAGGAAAGCTCGATGCTGAACTCGCTCGAGGGCCGGCGCGGCGTGGTCCGCGCCAAGCCCCCGATCCCCGCCATCCAGGGCCTGTTCGGCGAGCCGACGGTGGTGAACAACGTCCTGACCCTCGCCGCCGTCCCCCTGATCCTGGCCAAGGGCGCCGCGCATTATCGCGACTACGGCATGGGCCGCTCCACCGGCACGCAGCCCTTCACCCTGGGCGGCAACGTCGCCCGCGGGGGGCTGATCGAGAAGGCCTTCGGCGTCACGGTGCGCGAGCTGATCGAGGACTTCGGCGGCGGGACCGCCTCCGGCCGACCCTTCCGCACCGCGCAGCTCGGCGGGCCGCTCGGCGCCTATGTCTGCGACGAGCAGCTCGACCTGCCGATGGACTACGAGGCGCTGGCCGAGGCGGGCGCCATGCTCGGCCACGGCGGCCTCACCGTCTTCGACGACACGGTCGACATGGGCGCCATGGCCCGCTTCGCCTTCGAATTCTGCGAGATCGAGAGCTGCGGCAAGTGCACCCCCTGCCGGGTCGGCGCCACCCGCGGCCGCGAGACGGTGGAAAAGATCCTGCGCGGCGAGAACGTCGCCGCCAACATGGTGCTGGTCGAGGACCTGTGCGAGCTGATGCGCGACGGCTCGCTCTGCGCCATGGGGGGCCTGACGCCGATGCCGGTGCTCTCGGCCCTGCGCCTGTTCCCCGAGGATTTCGACCGGGCGCCCGCCCAGGCAGCCGAGTGAGGAGATCAACATGGGCCTCATGAAGGAAATCGACCGCGGCACCCCGGCTCGCGAGGGCGCGACGGTCACGCTGTGGATCGACGGCGAGCAGGTCTCGGTCCCCGAGGGCACGTCGGTCATGGCCGCCGCCTCCCACGTCGAGCGGGACATTCCCAAGCTCTGCGCCACGGACATGCTGGAGTCCTGGGGCTCCTGCCGCATGTGCCTGGTGGAGATCGAGGGGGTGAAGGGCACGCCCGCCTCCTGCACAACGCCCGTCCGGGAAGGGATGCGGGTCACCACCCAGTCCGCGCGGCTCGAAAAACTGCGGAAGGGGGTGATGGAGCTCTACATCTCCGACCACCCGCTCGACTGCCTGACCTGCGGCGCCAACGGCGATTGCGAGCTGCAGGACATGGCCGGCGCCGTGGGCCTGCGCGAGGTCCGCTACGGGATGGAGGGCGACAACCACCACGACGAGGCCCATGCGGCGCCCATCGACCTCTCGAACCCCTACTTCCAGTTTGATTCCTCGAAGTGCATCGTCTGCTCCCGCTGCGTGCGCGCCTGCGAGGAGGTGCAGGGCACCTTCGCGTTGACCATCGAGGGGCGGGGGTTCGAGAGCCGCGTCTCCGCCGGCGCCGCTTTCGACGATTTCTTCTCGTCGGACTGCGTCTCCTGCGGCGCCTGCGTGCAGGCCTGCCCGACGGCGACGCTGGTGGAAAAGTCCGTCGTCGAGCACGGGACCCCCACCCGCCACGTCGACACCACCTGCGCCTATTGCGGCGTCGGCTGCTCGTTCCGCGCCGAGATGCAGGGGAACGAGGTGATCCGCATGGTCCCCTCCAAGGAGGGCGGCGCCAACGAGGGCCACAGCTGCGTGAAGGGCCGCTTCGCCTGGGGCTACGCCACCCACAAGGACCGCCAGACCGACCCGATGATCCGGGACGCGATCACCGACCCCTGGCGCAAGGTGAGCTGGGAGGAGGCCATCGCCTTTGCCGCCGCCCGCTTCAAGGCCATTCAGGCGGAGCATGGCAAGAGCTCGATCGGCGGCATCACCTCGTCGCGCTGCACCAACGAGGAAGTCTACGTCGTCCAGAAGATGATCCGCGCGGCGTTCGGCAACAACAACGTCGACACTTGCGCGCGGGTCTGCCACTCGCCGACCGGTTACGGGCTGAAGCAGACGTTTGGAACCTCGGCCGGGACCCAGAACTTCAAGTCGGTGGAAAGCGCCGACGTGATCCTGCTGATCGGCGCCAACCCCACCGACGCGCATCCCGTCTTCGCCAGCCGCATGAAGAAGCGCCTGCGCGAGGGCGCGAAGCTGATCGTCCTCGACCCCCGCCGCATCGACCTGGTGCGCACCCCCCATGTCGAGGCCGCCCACCACGTCCAGCTCCGCCCCGGAACCAACGTGGCGGTGATGAACGCGCTCGCCCACGTGGTCGTGACCGAAGGCCTGGTGGACGAGACCTTCGTCGCCGAGCGCTGCGAGGCCAAAGATTTCGCCCGCTGGCGGGCGTTCGTGAGCGAACCCCGCAACTCCCCCGAAGCGCTGGCCGAGACCATCGGTGCGGACGCCCCGACCCTGCGCCAGGCCGCCCGCCTGTTCGCGCAGGGCGGCAACGCCGCGATCTATTACGGGCTGGGGGTGACCGAACACTCGCAGGGCTCGACCATGGTCATGGCCATGGCGAACCTCGCGATGGCGACGGGCAACATCGGGCGCGAGGGCGTGGGGGTGAACCCGCTGCGCGGGCAGAACAACGTCCAGGGCTCCTGCGACATGGGCTCGTTCCCCCATGAGCTGCCGGGCTACCGCCACATCTCCGACGACGCCGCGCGCTCGGAGTTCGAGGCCGACTGGGGCGTGCCGCTGCTCGACGAGCCGGGCCTGCGCATCCCCAACATGTTCGCCGCGGCGCTGGCGGGCTCGTTCCGCGGCCTCTTCGTGCAGGGCGAGGACATCGCCCAGTCCGACCCCAACACGCTGCACGTCCACGAGGCGCTGCGGTCGATGGACTGCGTGGTGGTCCAGGACCTGTTCCTCAACGAGACCGCGGCCTTCGCCCATGTGTTCCTGCCCGGAACCTCGTTCCTCGAGAAGGACGGCACCTTCACCAACGCCGAGCGGCGCATCAACCGCGTCCGCCCGGTGATGGCGCCCAAGTCCGGCCTGTCGGAATCCGAGGCCGTCTGTCGCCTCGCCCGCGCCATGGGCTACGACATGGGCTACGAGTCCCCCTCGCAGATCATGGACGAGATCGCGCGCCTGACGCCGTCCTTCGCGGGCGTCAGCTTCGCGCGTCTGGATGCGGGTCCGTCCCTGCAGTGGCCGGTCAACGACGCCTACCCGGACGGCGCCCCGATCATGCATGTCGGCGGTTTCGTGCGCGGCAAGGGCCGCTTCATGCTGACCGAGTTCGTGCCGACCTCCGAGCGGGCCACCCGCCGCTATCCTCTGATCCTGACCACGGGGCGGATCCTCAGCCAGTACAACGTCGGCGCCCAGACGCGCCGCACCGAGAACTCGCGCTGGCACGCGGAGGATGTGCTCGAGATCCATCCCCACGACGCCGAGGAGCGGGGCGTGGCCGACGGCGATTTCGTGTCCGTCGCCTCGCGCACGGGGGCGACGATGCTGCGGGCCGAGATCTCCGAGCGGATGCCCCAGGGGGTGGTCTACACCACCTTCCACCACCCGATCTCGGGCGCCAACGTGATCACCACCGACAACTCCGACTGGGCCACCAACTGCCCGGAATACAAGGTGACGGCGGTGCAGGTGACGCCCTCCAACGGGCCCTCGGACTGGCAGGAGTGGCGGCGCGAGATGGAGGACGTCCACCACCGCGTGGCGCTGCCGGCCGAGTGATGGAGATCCTGCGCCTCGACCTCTCGGACCCCGCCGTCTCTCCCGCCGCCCCCGGTCGGCTGGTCGGCCCGACGGGTGAGCGGGCCGCCGCCTGGGCGGTGCCCGAGGAGACGCCGGTCGCGATCCTGCTCAACGGCGAGAGCTTCGCGGTGATGATGGCGACGCCCTCGGACCTCGAAGACTTCGCCGTCGGCTTCGCCCTGTCCGAGGGGCTGGTCGATCGCGCCGCCGACCTGCGCGAGCTGCGCCTGGCGGAAGCCGCCGACGGCATCGTGGCGAACCTGGTGCTGGACCCGGCCCGCGTCGCGGCCGCCGAGGACAGCCGCCGCACGCTCGCCGGCCGCGCCGGCTGCGGGATCTGCGGGGCGCAGACGATCTCCGCCGCCCTGCCGCGCCCGCCCCGGGTGCGCGGCCGCGTCCCCGATCCGGCCGCGGTCCTGGCCGCGTTCGCGGCCTTCCCCGGCGCCCAGCGGATGCGCGCCGAGAACCGATCCACCCACGCCGCCGGCTACTGCGCCTGGGACGGGACGGTGGAGGCGGTGCGCGAGGACGTGGGCCGGCACAATGCGCTCGACAAGCTCGCCGGCGCGCTGGCGCGGGAGGGGCGAGACGCCTCGGCCGGCTTCGTGATCCTGTCGAGCCGGGTCGGGGTCGAGATGGTGCAGAAAGCCTGCGTGATGCGCGCGCCGTTCCTCGCGGCGGTCTCGGCGCCCTCGGCGCTGGCGCTGCGGGTGGCCGGACAGGCGGGGCTGCGGGTGGCGGGGCTCGCGGGCGAGGCGCTGATGATCTTCGATCCAGCCGATGCGGGCCGCCCCGGGGAGACATCGGCATGAACGTGCAGGACCTGGTCGGGATGGCCAACCAGATCGCCGCCTACTTCCAGGCCTATCCCGAGGACGAGGCGGTGGCCGGCGTTGCCGACCACATCCGGCAGTTCTGGGACCCGCGGATGCGCGAAGGGCTGCGCGCGCATCTCTCGGCCGGGGGCGAGGGGCTGGACGGGCTCGCGCGGCGCGGGGCGGAGACCGCGCTCGGGGTCGCCGCCTGAGGGCGGCGAGGGGAGAGGAGGCGCCCTGCGGGCGGGCTTGCGGCGTGGCGGGCGTGGCCGCCAGGAGACGCGGAGGCCGCTTCCGAACTCACCAGAGAACAGAGGCCGCGCCTGTCCTCCGGATCCGCCCGTCGCTGATTGATGCCTGAGCGACTCGCCCGGAGCGGTCAAGGACAAGCCGCCTGCGGCGGTCGCTGCGCGATCCTGGACCGCTCCGGGCGAGTCGCTCTGATCGGCATCAGCGACGGACGGCTCCGGAGAACAGGCGCTCGGCGCCCGGGTGGGGGCGAGGCGCCTGGGCCCCAAGAAAAAATCTCCTCCGCGCGAGGGCGAAGGGGGGAGGTCCGCCGCGAGCGGCGGGGAGGAGACTCAGAAATCGTAGAGGGCGGCCGGGGTGTCGACGAGGATGCGGCGGCGGTCGGCCTCGGACGGGGCCCAGTCGAGGAGCAGGTCCATCAGGGCGGCGTCGTCGGGGTAGTCCTCGGACCGCTTGATCAGGTTGTGGGGCCAGTTGGTGCCCCAGATCGCGCGCTCGGGCGAATGGGCGACCACGGCGCGGGCCACAGCGGAGACGTCGGCGTAGTCGGGGGCGCCGCTGCGCGAAGACTCGTAGCATCCGGCGAGCTTGAAGTGCGCGCGGCCGCCGTCGATCAGGCGCAGCAGGGCGGCGATCCTTGCGTCGCCCGGCGCGGCGCCCTCGAAGAACTTGCCGTGGTGGTCCAGCACCCAGCGGCCGGGGATGGCGGCGAGGGCGGCCTCGTGCGTCTCGATCTCGCCGCCGTCGAACTGGATGTTGAGGGTCCAGCCCATGGCGTGAGCCATCGCGGCGACCTCTTTGAGCGCCCTGAGCCCCACCGCGCCGCCGGGCAGGTGCATGATCCGGGCGCCGCGCACGCCGGCGTGGTGCAGACGCTCAAGTTCGGCGTCGGTCGTCGCGGGGGTGATCACCGCCACGCCGCGGGCGAGGGGGCCGAACGCCGCCAGCGCCGCGCAGAGGTTGGCGTTGTCGGCGGCATGGGCGTTGCCCTGCACCACCACCGCCCGCGCGATCCCCAGCCAGGCCATCACCTTGCGGTAGGCCTCGGGGCCGGTCTCGCCCTCGGGCAGCGGCAGGGCGCCGGGGGCCGAAGGGTAGCTGGGGAGGTAGCAGTGCATCTGCGTGTCGACGGTCCCCTCGGGCGCGGTCAGGCGAGGGGGCGGACCGGAAAGCGTGCGCTCCATGATCAGGTCTCCACCGTGTAGCGGGCGAGCGCGGCCCGGTCGATCTCGACGCCGAGCCCCGGGCCCTGCGGAATCGCCACGCGGCCGAAGGCGTGGGCGATGGGATCGGCGAGGATCTCCTGCCGGAACGGGTTCCAGGTCTGGTCGAACTCCAGCAGGGGGGCGCGTTCGGTGTGGCGCGGGGGCGTGGGGGGCAGGGTCGCGAGCATCTGCAGGCTGGCCGCCAGCGCCACGCCCGTGCCCCAGACATGGGGGATGACGCGGATGCCGGCGGTCTCGGCCAGCGAGACGATCTTGCGCATCTCGGTGACGCCGCCGCAGCCGCAGACGTCGGGCTGCAGGATGTCGACGGCGCGCCTGGCGATGGCCTCGGCAAAGCCGGCGCGGCCGTGCCAGGTCTCGCCGCCCGCGACAGGGATCGGCTGGCGGGCGCGGATCTCGGCGTAGGCGTCGAGAAGCTCGGGGACCACCGGCTCCTCGAACCAGGCGATGTCCTGGTCGGCCACGGCGCGGCCGAGCCGGATCGCCTCGATGGCGTCATAGCCGTGGTTGGCGTCGATCATCAGGGCGATGTCGGGGCCCAGGACCTGGCGGGCCAGGCGGATCGAGGCGGCGTCGGCGGCGACCCCGTAGCCGATCTTGATCTTCACCGCGCCGAAGCCGGCCTCGGCGTAGCCGGTCAGCTCCTCGGCCAGCGCCTCGTCGCGGTCGCGGCCCACGGGGCGGAAGCCGCCGGTGGCGTAGCAGGGAACCTCGGCGCGGTAGGCGCCGCCCAGCAGGCGGTGGACGGGGACGCCGAGCGCCTTGCCCGCCACGTCCCACAGCGCGATGTCGATGCCGCTCTGCGCGGTCATCGTGGCGCCGCGCTGTCCCTGGTCGCGGAACTGGGAGTAGATCTCGGTCCAGATCGGCTCGATGTCGCGAGGGTCGCGGCCGACCGCCAGGGGCGCCATGGCGCGCACCAGGGCGGCGTTGGGGCCGGCGGGGCCGAGGCACTCGCCCCAGCCCACCGTGCCGTCGTCGCAGACCACTTCCACCAGGCAGGCCCAGCGCGTCGTGAAGGTGGAGAACGCGCTCTGGAAATGCTGGTCCAGGTCGTGGCGCAGGACGTGGGCGTGGATCGCCGCGATCCGCATCTCAGGAGACCTTTTCGATCAGGGCCTTGAGCATCGCCGTCTCCTCGGCCGAGGGCGTGGTCAGCGGCGGGCGCGCGGGGCCCGAGCCGTAGCCCATGGCGGCCACGCCGGCCTTGATCAGGGACACCGCGTAGCCCGGCTGCCGGTCGCGGATCTTCGCGAACGGGAAGAAGAACCCGTCCAGCAGCGCGCCCATCTTCGCCGAGTCGCCGGCCCGCAGCGCCTCGTAGAAATCGATCGCCATGCCGGGGACGAAGTTGAACACGGCCGAGGAATAGGTCGAGACGCCGGCCCCGTCATAGGCCTGCGCGAACAGCTCGTGGGTGGGCATGCCGCCGATATAGGACAGGCGGTCGCCGAGCGTGCGGGTGATCTCGCGCACGAGACCAATGTCGCCGGAGCCGTCCTTGAAGCCGATCAGGTTGGGGCAGGCGTCGGCCAGCCGCTGGATCGTCTCGGTCGTGCAGATCGAGTTGTCGCGGTTGTAGACGATGACGCCCAGCCCGGTCGAGGCGCAGACCGCCCGGATGTGCTGGAACAGCCCTTCCTGCGGGACGCGCATCAGGTAGTGGGGCAGCAGGAGGATGCCGTCGGCGCCGGCGGTCTCGGCCTCGCGCACGATTTCCTTCGCCATCCCGGTGCCGTAGCCGCAGCCCGAGATGATCGGGGTGGCGCCCGAGGCCTCCTTGGCGGCGCGGACGACGCGGCCGATTTCGGCCGTGGTCAGCGAGAAGAACTCCCCCGTGCCGCCGGCGGCGAACAGCGCGGCGGCGGGGAAGCCCGACAGCCAGTCGACGTGGCGGGCGTAGGAGTCGAGATCGAGGCCCAACTCGGCGTCGAAATGGGTCACCGGGAACGACAGCAGGCCGGAGGCGATCCGGGTCTTCAGCTCCGCGGGGGAGAGGGCGGGGGTCATGGCGCGCTCCGGCGTGATCGACTGGGAACGGAGCAAGTCATATGATGACTATCCGGCCCGGTCAAGCCTCCCCGCGCTCTGCCGCCGCCGCAAGCCGGGCCAGCGAGCGGTAGCGGTCGGCCGAGCCGAGCAGGTGGGCGCGCATCGCCGCGCGGGCGGTGGCGGGGTCGTGGCGGGAGATGGCCTCGGCCACCTTGCGATGCTCGGACTCCAGCCGCGCGAGGTCGGGGGCCGGGGGCGGGGCGCCAAGCGACTCGCGCAACTGCTCGCGCGGGATCGTGCGGCGGCCGAGCTGGGAGAGGAACGCCTCGAACCGCGGGTTGTTGGTCGCGCGGGCGATGGCGATGTGGAAGGCGTAGTCGGCCTCGGCGCTGGCCAGCCTCTGGCGCACCTGGGCGGCAAAGCGGCGGTGGCTGTCCTCGATCTCCGCCTCCTGGGCGGGCGAGGCGCGTTGGGCGGCGAGGCCGGCGGCTTCGATCTCGACCGCCGCGCGAAGCTCAAGTTCCTCGATCATATCGGAAATCTTGGAGAACGCGGGCAGGGGGATGCCGGCGGGCTCGGGGTCGGGACGGGCCAGCACGAAGACGCCGACGCCGTGGCGGCTTTCGACCAGGCGGTCGGCGCGAAGCTCGGCGACGGCCTCGCGGATCACCGTGCGCGAGACGCCGAAACGCGAGATCAGGGCCGGCTCGGTCGGCAGCTTGTCGCCCGGCGTCAGGGCGCCCGAGAGGATCTCGGCCCGCAGCGCCTCGATCACGCCGGCGGTCAGGCTCTTGCGGCCTGGGGCGCGGGTCGGGCTGCGGCTGGGCGATGTCATCGAGGTCTCACTTTCCCCGCGAGGGTCGGGACGGGCCCGCGCGATCCGGGCAGGCGCAGACGCGCGGGGCTGGTATCGGCGATCCGGTTCTGAATCGCAATCGATGGCCGGCCCTGCGGCGGCGGTCGCGGGCAAGGGTCCCTCGCCCCCGATCCGAATGCAAGGGGCAACGTCATATCTCGTGTTGACAAGTCATCATATGAATTGGCAGGGTCAGGCTGCCAAGGAACACGCGCCAGGGCGGCCAGGGAGCACGGGCCGCGCAAACGCGCGGCCGCGGACCGCGACCCGCCGGAACCGGCGGTCACGGACCGCGGACCGTCGAACACAGGGCGGCCCAGACCCGCGGGCCGTCGAAACAGGGCGGCCAGGGAGCAAGGGCCGCCGAACCCGGGAGGACGACATGACCCGCATCTCGAGCCTGAAGTTGGGCGCCGCCGCGCTCGCCGCGCTGACCGCGCTCGCCGCCGCGCCGGTGGCGGCCGAGGACTGGCGCGGCTGGAACATCCATCCGCCGACCTATCCCAACGGCATCGCTCTGGACGCCTTCGCCGAAAAGGTGGCCGAGGCGACCGACGGGCGGGTGACGCCGACCGTCTACCACAACGCCGTGCTGGGCGATCAGCCCGACGCCATCGAGCAGACCCGCAACGGCGCGCTGGATTTCGGCAACTTCAACATGGGTCCGATGGGCCCGATCGTGCCGGCGACCAACATCCTGTCGCTGCCCTTCATCTTCTCGTCCGTCGACCAGATGCACAAGGTGATGGACGGCGAGATCGGGCAGCGCTTCTCCGACGCGCTGGCCGAGGAGGGGCTGGTGGCGCTGGCCTGGTTCGATTCCGGCGCGCGCAGCCTCTACAACACCAAGAAGCCGGTGAAGACCCCCGCCGACGTGCAGGGGATGAAGGTCCGGGTGATGAACAACCAGCTCTACGTCGACATGATCGGCGCGCTGGGCGGCAACGCCACCCCGATGGCCTTCGGCGAGGTCTACCAGTCGCTCAAGACCGGGGTGATCGACGGGGCGGAGAACAACTATCCCTCCTACGAATCGACCAACCACTACGAGGTCGCCGGCTACTACTCGATCACCGAGCACCTGATCATCCCCGAGTGCCTGTGCGTCTCGACCGCCTCGTGGGAGGCGCTGTCGGCCGAGGACCAGGAGGCCGTGAAGCAGGCCGCCGTCGAGGCCGCGCAGATGCAGCGCGAGCTGTGGGCCGAGCGCGAGACCGCGAGCCTCGCCAAGGTCCGCGAGGCCGGCGCCGAGATCAACGAGGTCGACGACAAGGCCGCCTTCCAGTCGGCGATGGACCCGGTCTACGCGGGCTTCATCGAGAAGAACCCGGACCTGAAGTCCTGGATCGACGACATCAAGGCCGTGAAGTGAGGCGCGGGGACGGGCAGGGGGGCGCAGGGCGATCCGCCTGCGCGTCCCGCGCGCGCCGAGAGGGGGGCCGGGCATGAGCGCCGGCCCCTCCTTCCCCGATCCCGACGCGCCCGCCGCCGCGCGCCCCCCGGAGGGGGCCGGGGGCGAGGGCGTCTTCGGCGAGATCCCGGAGCTGACCGCGCCCCGGGCCGACCTGATCGCGCCGCCGTTCCCGGGGCTCGACCGGGCGCTGGGCTGGCTCGCCAGGGCGTGCATGGTCGTCGCCGGCGTGCAGATCGTGACGCTGGTGCTGCTGATGGGCTGGCTGGTGTTCGGCCGCTACATCCTCAACGACACGCCGACTTGGATCGAGCAGATGGCGATCCTGCTGATCGCCTGGATCACCTTCCTGGGCGCGGCCATCGGCGTGCGGGACGAAAGCCACCTGTCGATCGACTTCATCCGCGAAAGCCTGCCCCCCGTCCCGCGCGCCGTGCTGCGCGTGCTGGCCGACGTGATGGTGGTGATCTTCTGCGCGCTGATGAGCTGGCAGGGCTGGAAGCTGGTGCAGACCAACCTTTCCCGAGAGATCCCGATGCTGGGCCTTCCCGAGGCCTGGCGCTACGCCGCCCTGGTCGCCTTCGGCGTTCTGGGGCTGATCTTCGCCGCGGTGCGTCTGGCGCAGCGCGCCGTCGCCCCCACCCGGAGCCTGCCATGGGACTGACGCTTCTGTTCGGCGTCTTCGCGCTGGGGCTGATCGCGGGCGCGCCGGTGGCCTTCGCCATCGGGCTCGCCGCCATCGCCTGCTTCGCCTACGAGGGGCTGCCGCTGTTCGTGGCCTTCCAGCGGATGCTCTCGGGGGTGTCCACGTTCTCGCTGCTGGCGATCCCGTTCTTCATCTTTGCGGGCGAGCTGATGCTGCACGGCGGCATCGCGCGCCGGCTGGTGACGCTGGCGGCTGCCGCGGTCGGCTCGGTGCGCGGCGGGCTGGGGGTGGTGAACGTCGCCTCCTCGATGCTGTTCGGGGGGATCTCGGGGTCTGCGGTGGCCGACACCTCGGCGCTGGGCTCGATCCTGATGCCGGTGATGAAGGAGAAGGGCTACGACGCCGACTACGCGGTGAACGTGACAGTGACCTCGTCCATCGCGGGGATCGTGATCCCGCCCTCGCACAACATGATCCTGTTCGCGGTGGCGGCGGGGGGCGGGATCTCGGTCTCGAACCTGTTCCTGGCGGGCATCGGGCCGGGGATCCTGATGTGCCTGTGCCTGATGGCGGCGGCCTACTGGGTGGCCGTGCGGCGGGGCTATCCGGCCGAGCCGTTCCCCGGCTGGCGGGCGCTGGCCTGGAGCTTTGCGGAATCGCTGCCCGGGCTGATGACCGCGGTGATCATCGTGGGCGGCGTGCTCTCGGGCGTGCTGACCGTGACCGAGTCGGGCGCCTTCGGGGCGATCTACGCGCTGGTGATCACGGGGCTGGTGTATCGCGAGCTGACCTGGACGAATTTTCGCGCGGCGGTGGTCAGCGCGGTGAGGACCACGGCGCTGGTGATGATCCTGGTCGGCTGCGCCTCGGCGTTTGCCTACATGCTGGCGCTGTATCGGGTGCCCGAGCAGCTGACCGACCTGCTGATGGGGATCTCGCAGAACCCCATCGTGATCCTTCTGATCCTGAACCTGATCCTGCTGGCGCTGGGCATGGTGATGGACATGGCCGCGCTGATCCTGATCTGCACGCCGATCTTCCTGCCGGTGGCGACGGGGATCGGGATGGACCCGATCCAGTTCGGGATCATGATGATGATGAACCTCGGGCTGGGGCTGTGCACGCCGCCGGTGGGGGCGTGCCTGTTCGTGGGCTGCGTGATCGGCGGCATCAAGATCGAGCAGGCGGTGCGCACGATCTTTCCCTTCTACCTGGCGGTCTTCGCGGCTTTGATGCTGGTGACCTACGTGCCGGCGATCTCGCTGGGGCTGCCGAACCTGTTGCTGGAGTGAGCGGATGAAGCTGAAGCGCCTGCTGATCACCGGAGCCGCCGGAAACCTGGGCCGACTGGCGCGCGAGCGTCTGGGGGGCCTCGCCGAGGTCGTGCGCCTGTCGGACCTCGGCGGCATGGCGCCAGCGGGCCCGGGCGAGGAGGTGATGGAGTGCGATCTGGGCGACTTCGCCCGGGTGCGGGAGGTGGTCGAGGGCTGCGACGCGATCCTCCACCTGGGCGGCGTCTCGGTCGAGCGGACTTTCGCCGAGATCTCCAACGGCAACCTCACGGGGCTCTATCATCTGTATGAGGCGGCCCGGAAGGCGGGGGTGAAGCGGATCCTGTTCGCCTCCTCGAACCATGCCATCGGCTTTCACCCGCGCGAGCGAAAGCTGGACGCCGACAGCCCGTTCGCGCCCGACAGCCTCTACGGCGTCTCCAAGGTGTTCGGGGAGGCGGTGGCGATGCTCTACTGGGACAAGTTCGGGATCGAGACGGCGCGGGTGCGCATCGGCTCGTGCTTCCCCGAGCCGCGCGACCACCGGATGCTGGCGACCTGGCTGAGTCCCGACGATTTCGTGGGCCTGTGCGAGGCGGTGTTCCGCGCGCCGCGGCTGGGCTGTCCGGTGATCTACGGGGCCTCGGCGAACGCGGAGCAATGGTGGGACAATTCGGGCGCCGGCTACGTCGGCTGGGTCCCAAAGGACTCGGCCGAGCCGTTCCGCGCCAAGCTCGACGCGGCGATGGAGCCGCCGTCGCGCGACGACCCGGTGAACCGCTTCCAGGGCGGCGGGTTCGCGGCGGCGGGGCACTTCGAGGACTGACGCGGACCCCAGACGCGACGCAGCCAAGCCCGCCCGCAGGGCGCCTGTCGTCCGCTTGTTGAAGAAGCGGACGACAGGCGCCCTG
>NZ_CAXBOD010000057.1:0-30674 GCF_963977235.1 uncultured Albimonas sp. | reverse complement strand
GCCTCCCACCCACCCGCCCCCGGCCGCCGCCAGGGGGCGCGCGCCTGTCGTTTCGCGCGAAAGGGGGGAGCGTGCGCGCTGGATCTCGCGAACCGGAACCTGCCGGCGAGCCGACCTCGGCCGCGGCGTCCGGGCCACGCGCGCCCGGGAGGCGGGGGGAGGGAGCGCCGGACCTGGGCGCGGCCTTCGCGCCCGCCGCTCGGCCGGGCCTTCCGCCCGCCGCGGCGGCCATGCTATCCGCGTCTCATGGCGAGCAGAGCGCAGGCGACCGATGCACCGACCCGATCCGCGGACCCCTCGGGGGGCGCGGTCACGCCGATGATGGCGCAGTACCTCGAGATCAAGTCGCGCCATCCCGACAGCCTGCTGTTCTACCGCATGGGCGACTTCTACGAGCTGTTCTTCGAGGACGCCGTGCAGGCCGCCGCCGCCCTCGACATCGCCCTGACCAAGCGGGGCAAGCATCTGGGCGAAGACATCTCGATGTGCGGGGTTCCGGCCCACAGCCACGAGGGCTACCTTGCCCAGCTGATCCGCAAGGGGTTTCGGGTCGCCGTGTGCGAGCAGCTGGAGGATCCGGCCGAGGCCAAGAAGCGCGGCTACAAGTCCGTGGTGAAGCGCGACGTGGTGCGCCTGGTCACCCCCGGCACCCTGACCGAGGAGGCGCTGCTGGATGCGCGCCGCCACAACCACCTCGCCGCCTACGGGGAGATCCGGGGAGAGGGGGCGCTGGCCTGGCTGGACGTCTCGACCGGCGATTTCCATGTCGCCGACTGTCCGCGAAGCGGGCTCGGTCCGATGCTGGCCCGCCTTGCCCCCTCCGAGGTGCTGATCCCCGAGACCGGCGAGGAGGACCGTGCGCTGGAGGCGCAGGTGGCCGAGACCGGCGCCGCCGCCACCCCTGTGGCGAAGGCCGCCTGGGACAGCGAGGGCGCTCGCCAGCGGCTGGAAAGATTGTTCGGCGTCAAGGCGCTGGACGCGTTCGGCGGGTTCACGCGCGCGCAGCTCTCGGCCATGGGCGCGGCCATCGCCTATGTCGAGCTGACCCAGCGCGGCCAGCTCCCCCTTGTGAAACCCCCGGTGCAGGAGCCCGCCGGCGGGGCCATGCGCATCGATGCCGCCACGCGGCGGAACCTGGAGCTGACCCGCGCGATGTCGGGCGGGCGCGAGGGGTCGCTGCTCGCCTCCGTCGACCGCACCGTCACGGCGGCCGGCGCGCGGTTGCTGGAGACGCGGCTCTCGGCGCCCTCCACCGACCGGGCGGAGATCGCGGCGCGGCTCGACGCGGTGCAGGCGCTGGTCGAGGATCGTCGTCTCGCCCAGGACCTGCGCGACGCGCTGCGCCAGGCGCCGGAGATGGAGCGCGCGCTGACCCGGCTGGCGCTGGGCCGCGGCGGGCCGCGGGACCTCGGCGCGATCCGCGACGCGCTGGCCCAGGCCGGGCGGCTTGCGGAACGGCTGGCGCAGGAGGAACTGCCCGAGCGCCTGCAACTGGCCCGCCAGGGGCTCGAGGGCCACGAGGGCCTGCAGGTCACGCTCGAGGACGCGCTGGTCGCCGAGCCTCCGTTCCTGATCCGCGACGGCGGCGCCATCGCGCCCGGCGCGGACGAGGAGCTGGACGAGGCGCGCGAGCTTCGCGACAAGGGCCGGGGGGTGATCGCCTCGCTGCAGGCCGGATACGCCGAGCGGGCCGGGATCAATGCCCTGAAAATCAAGCACAACAACGTGCTGGGCTATTTCATCGAGGTCAGCGCCACCCACGCCGACAAGCTGCTCAAGCCCCCCCATTCCGAGCACTTCATCCACCGCCAGACCATGGCCGGCGCGGTGCGCTTCACGACGGTCGAGCTCTCGGACCTCGAGGCGCGGATCCTCAACGCCGGCTCCCGCGCGCTGGAGGCCGAGAAGCGCATCTTCGAGGCGCTGCGCGAGCAGACCCTGGCCGAGGCTCCCTCGCTTGCGGCCGCCGCCCGGGCGCTGGCCGAGCTGGACCTCTCGGCCGGCTTTGCCGAGATCGCGGTCGAGCTGGACTGGACCCGCCCGCAGATCGAACCGGGCCGGGCCTTCGTGATCGAGGGCGGCCGGCATCCGGTGGTCGAGCAGGCCCTGCGACGACAAGGCGAGAGCTTCGTGCCCAACGACTGCGACCTCAGCGCCGATGCGCCCGACGGGGCCGCGGCCCTGCCGGTGTGGCTGCTGACCGGTCCGAACATGGCGGGCAAGTCGACCTACCTGCGCCAGAACGCGCTGATCGCCGCGCTGGCGCAGGTCGGAGCCTACGTGCCCGCGGCGCTCGCCCGCATCGGGGTGGTCGACCAGCTGTTCTCGCGCGTCGGGGCGGCGGACGACCTGGCGCGGGGACGCTCGACCTTCATGGTCGAGATGGTCGAGACCGCCGCGATCCTGAACCAGGCCGGTCCCGGGGCGCTGGTGATCCTCGACGAGATCGGGCGCGGGACGGCCACCTACGACGGGCTCTCCATCGCCTGGGCGACGCTCGAGCACCTGCATGACGCCAACCGCTGCCGGACGCTGTTCGCCACGCATTATCATGAGCTTACCGCGCTGGCCGACCGTCTGGACGGGTTGCGCTGCGCGACCATGGCGGTGCGCGAGTGGCAGGGCGACGTGATCTTCCTGCACGAGGTCCGGCCGGGCGCCGCCGACCGCTCCTACGGCGTTCAGGTGGCGCGTCTGGCGGGACTGCCGCCCTCGGTCATCGAGCGGGCGCGCGAGGTGCTCGACGCGCTCGAGGAAGGCGACCGGCAGGGGGGCGGCAAGGCCCGGGCGCTGGTCGACGACCTGCCGCTGTTCTCGGCCGCGCCGCCGCCGCGCAAGGCGCCGGCCGCCTCCGCGCCCTCGGATCTCGAGGCGCGGCTGGAGATGATCGCGCCGGACGAACTGACGCCGAGGCAGGCGCTGGATCTGGTCTACGAGCTTTCGGCGATGCTGCGTCGCGGCGAGGGCGGCGGGTGAGCGCGCCGGCCCGCGCGCATGCCCTTGCGGCCGTTGCGCCGCGGGTTGACATCCGCCTCTCGCACGGTGTTGTGGGGGCGTCGCGAACGACGATCACGGACCAAAACAGCGGAGGGCGTTTCGTGAAGAAAGATGAACTGGTGACCGCGCTGGCGGAAGCGAGCGGCGAGACCAAGGCGTCGGTGACGGCGGTGCTCGGCGCGCTCGGCGGCGTCTCGGAGACCGCGCTCAAGGGCGGCAAGTCGGTGACCCTGCCGGGCGTCGGCAAGCTCGAGGCGGTCGAGAAGCCCGAGCGCGAAGTGCGCAATCCCCAGACCGGCGAGAAGAAGATGGCCGAGGCGCACACCGCGCCGAAGTTCAAGTTCTCGACGACCTTCAAGTCCGCGATCCGGGGCTGAGCCCGGATCCTTCGGCGGACGCGTCACCGGCCGGGGTGGGGGCCGGGACCGTCTCCGCCGACGGGGACTCCGTCGATGGGTCGGCCCCGCGCGGAGGCGTTTCGGGCCGGGTCCACAGGAACAGTGCCACGCAGGCGAGCGTCGCCGCCTGCAGGCAGACGCCCCACCAGGGCACGGCCATCGCCGTGGTCACGGCCACGGCGCCGGCCATCACCACCGAGGCGGTCCACTTGGCTCGCCGTCGGATCACCCCATGGGCCTGCCAGTCGGTGATCGGCGGCCCGAGCCAGCGGTGACCCACCAGCCAGCGATGGGCGCGATCCGAAGATCGGGCGAAGCACCAGGCGGCCGCGAGCAGGAACACCGTTCCCGGCAGGCCGGGAAGGATGACGCCGGCGACGCCGACCGCGACGCACAGCGCCCCGAGAGAGAACCAGAAGATCTTCACCGCCCCGATGTAGGGCGCCCGCGCGCCGCGGGCGAGCCCGGATCGCACGCGATTGCACGCACTCTGTCGCGGCCGCCCGCCGGCTTCCGTCAGGACGGCGCCGCGCGGCCCGGCCCCGGTTCAGCATGTCGTCTCGGCCCGTCGTCTCAGCCCGTCGTCTCAGCTCTCGGGGGGCCAGCGGAACTCGACCCCCGTCTCGCCGTCGGCGGTGACGCGGCCGACGAAGGGGCCCAGGCTGTCGGCCGGCTCCTCGATGGGAAAGGCGACGCTGGCCGTGCCGGGCGTGGCGCAGTCGGCCCCGTGGCCGTCGCGGCGCAGCGTGAACACCGTCTGCGGCGGCAGAGAGCGGGTGGCGATCTGGTTCCAGAACACCGCGTAGGTGCTGCCCTCGCAGGTGGTGGCGAAGCTGACCTCCAGAACCACTTCGGGGCCCCCGATGCTCTCGCGCGGGGTGGCCGAGAGGATCTGCACGTCGTCCCATTCGACCGGCGCGGCCTCGGTGCGGAAATCGGCCCAGGCCGGCGGGCCGGAGGGGGCCGGCGGCTGCTCGGGCGTCGCGCAGGCGGCGAGCGCCAGCAGCGGCGCGGCCAGGAGGAGCAGGGCGGGGGTCTGGCGGGTCATTCGGCGGCTCCGTCTCGGGGACGGAGACAGCAAACACGCCTGGACCCCGGATGGCGAGCCCCCGGGCGCGGGCGCCCCGCGTTCGGACGCGAAGCGTCGCGCGAATGCGACGGATCGGGAGATCTTTCCGTCTTGACCGCACCCCGCGCCGGGCGTATCGGGGCTGCGGGCAAGTCGCCGGGTAAGGGCGAGCGGCGGCTGGCTCAGCAACCTCGCCCTGACGTTGGAGCGCGTCTTATGACGTTCCCCGCCAAGCCGCAGGCCCTGCCTGCGCGTGCAGAATTCTCTTCCGGTCCCTGTCCGAAACGCCCCGGCTGGTCGCTTGAAGCGGTCGCCGCGAAGGCGTGGCTGGGCCGCTCCCACCGCGCCTCGGGCCCCAAGGCGCAGCTCAAGCAGGTCATCGACCTGACCGCCGAGCTGCTGGGCGTGCCCGAGGGCTACAAGGTGGGCATCGTTCCCGCCTCCGACACCGGCGCCTTCGAGATGGCGATGTGGTCGATGCTGGGCGCCAAGCCCGTCGACATCCTGGCCTGGGAGAGCTTCGGCGCCGGCTGGGCCACCGATGCGACCAAGCAGCTCAAGCTCGACGACTGCCGGGTGATCACCGCCGAGTATGGCGAGCTTCCCGACTTCGCGCAGGTGCGCGCCGGGACCGCCGACGTGCTGTTCACCCAGAACGGCACCACCTCGGGCGCCAGGGTGCCGAACCTCGACTGGATCCCCGCGGATCGCGAGGGGCTGGTGTTCTCCGACGCCACCTCGGCGGCCTTCGCGCAGGAGATCGACTGGGCCAAGATCGACGTGCTGACCTTCTCCTGGCAGAAGGTGATGGGCGGCGAGGGCGGCCATGGCGTGCTGGTCCTCTCCCCCCGCGCGGTCGAGCGGCTGGAGAGCTACACGCCTCCCCGCCCCCTGCCCAAGATCTTCCGCCTGACCAAGGGCGGCAAGCTGATCGAGGGCGTGTTCAAGGGCGAGACGATCAACACCCCCTCGATGCTCTGCGTCGCCGACGCGCTCGACGCGCTGGAGTGGTTCAGGGAGATCGGCGGCGCCAAGGCCGTGCAGGCCCGCGCCAACGCCAACGCCGACGCGCTGCAGGCCTGGGTGGACGCGACGGACTGGGTCGAGAACCTGGTTGCCGCGCCCGAGGCCCGCTCCAACACCTCTGTCTGCCTGAAGGTGGCGGACCCGGCGGTGGCGGCCCTCGACGACGCCGGCCAGCGGGCCTTCGTCAAGAAGATGGTCACGTTGCTGGAGAAAGAGGGCGCCGCGCTGGACATCAACGGCTACCGCGACGCGCCCGCCGGTCTGCGGATCTGGTGCGGGGCGACGGTCGACACGGCCGACGTCGAGGCGCTGATCCCCTGGCTCGACTGGGCCTTCGCCGCCGCGAAGTCGGAAATGGCCGCGGCCTGATCCTCCGAGAAGGAGACTACTGATGGCCGAAGCGCGCATCGACGCGCCGTTCGGACCGGTGACGCTGTCGTCGCCGGTCGGAGCGGTGGGACCGATCGGTCCCGCCCACCCCGAACTGCCCGAGGGCCTTTCGGTCGACGCCTGCATGACCGGCGAGATCGAGATCGCCTTCGGCGAGGGGGAGGTCATCGAGATCACCTTCGGCTGCAAGCTGGAGCGCGGCGTTCGCTGCACGACGGACGACGGCGAGTTCTTCGCCGGCTGGCTCGTCGAGACCAAGGGCGTGGCGGGGTGCTTCGGCTTCCGCGACGTCGACTGGTTCCAGATGCACCACGACATCGAGATGGTCTCCTTCGCCAATTCGAAGGCGGGCACCACGCTGCGCCTTCGCTCCCCTCGCACCCAGGTCGTCCGGGTCCCCTTCGGGGCCGCCTGGAAGACCGGTTCCGACATGGACGCGGGAACGACCGCCGCCAGCCAGGCCGTCGACCGCGCGCTGCCCATCTGAGGACCCGCACATGCCCAAGGTTCTGATTTCCGACGCCCTTTCGGACGCCGCCGTCCAGATCTTCCGCGACAACGGCGTCGAGGTCGACTTCCAGCCCGCGCTGGGCAAGGACCCCGAGAAGCTCGCCGAGATCATCGGCAACTACGACGGGCTGGCCATCCGCTCGGCCACCAAGGCGACCGCGGATCTGCTGGCCAAGGCCGACAACCTCAAGGTCATCGGCCGCGCCGGCATCGGCGTGGACAACGTCGACATCCCCGCGGCCTCGGCCAAGGGGATCGTGGTGATGAACACGCCTTTCGGCAACTCGATCACCACCGCCGAGCATGCCATCGCGATGATGTTCGCCTGCGCCCGCCAGATCCCCGAGGCCGATGCGTCCACCCGCGCCGGCAAGTGGGAGAAGTCGAAGTTCATGGGCGTCGAGATCACCGGCAAGACGCTGGGGATCCTGGGCTGCGGCAACATCGGCTCGGTCGTCGCCTCGCGCGCCATCGGCCTGAAGATGAAGGTCGTCGCCTACGACCCGTTCCTGAGCCATGAGCGCGCGCAGGAACTGGGCGTCGAGAAGTTCGACGACCTCGAGGCGCTGCTGGCCCGCGCCGACTTCGTCACCCTGCACATGCCCAAGACCCCGCAGACCGCCAACATCCTCTCGGCCGAGCGCATCGCCAAGATGAAGCCCGGCGCGCGGCTGGTGAACTGCGCCCGCGGCGGCCTGGTGGACGAGGAGGCGGTGGCCAAGGCCCTGCACGAGGGTCGTCTCGCCGCCGCCGCCTTCGACGTCTTCGACAAGGAGCCGGCCAAGGAGAACGTGCTGTTCTCGGCCCCCAACTGCGTGTGCACCCCGCACCTGGGCGCCGCCACCTCCGAGGCGCAGGAGAACGTGGCCCTGCAGGTGGCCGAGCAGATGTCGGACTACCTGATGAAGGGCGCGATCTCGAACGCGATCAACGCCCCCTCGGTGACCGCCGAGGAAGCCCCGCTGCTCAAGCCCTGGATCGCCGTGTGCGAGAGCCTGGGCGGCTTCGCGGGCCAGGTGACCGAGACCGCCATCACCTCGATCGAGATCGAGTATGTCGGCCGCGTCGGGCAGCTGAACCTCAAGCCGCTGACCGCCACGCTGGTCGCCTGCCTGATGAAGCCGCTGGTCGGCGAGGGCGGCGTCAACATGGTCTCGGCCCCGGTGGTGGCGCGCGAGCGCGGCATCAAGATCTCCGAGACGCGCAAGGACGCGCAGGGCGCATATGGCTCCTATGTGCGGCTGGTGGTGACGACCGAGAAGCAGACCCGCTCGATCGCGGGGACGGTGTTCTCGGACAACAAGCCCCGGATCATCCAGATCAAGGGCATCAACCTCGAGGCCGATCCCTCGCCGTTCATGCTCTACACCACCAACAACGACGCGCCGGGCTACATCGGCTCGCTGGGCGCCAAGCTGGGGGAGCTGGGGATCAACATCGCCACCTTCGCGCTGGGCCGCTCGGACAAGGGCGGCGAGGCGATCGCGCTGCTGGGCGTGGACGAGCAGCTGACCGAGGCGATGGTCGGCCAGATCCGCGACCTGCCGCAGGTGACCCAGGCCAAGGCGATCCGGTTCTGATCGCCGGGCGCCGTGGCCTGCGGGTCACGGCGCTCCATTCAGTGGGATGAATTTCCGCTGCGTTAACGGTAAAATGGCTTTCGTCGCGGCAATCTCGTGCTACGAGGCGCTGCGCAGATGCGGCGGAGGACCGAAGGGTTCTTCGCCGTAGTCATTCAAGGGGATGATTTCGGCGCGCCGGGGCGGAATCCTGGTCGCCCGGCCGCTGCAAAGCAGAGGACGTCCGCGACATGGCCAAAGGCAAAGGCAAGAAACAGACGCTCGTGGAGCTGTTCGAGGGGGGAAGCCTCGCGGATCTGATCGAGAACGGCCTGGTCCAGGGCGACCTGCGCAGCAAGGACATCTCCAAGAAGTCCCTCCTGTTGCGGAGCGATACGGTCGACGGCCTGCAGCTGGAGCTCTCCGGCGCCAAGATCAAGTACAACGAGAAGAAGGACAAGTTCGTCGGCGGCAAGATCACCGACTTTGACTTCACGCTCGACGGCCGCTCCGTGGCCGCGATCTCCGACATCAAGATCCCCGTCGCCAAGCTCGAGAAAGCCATCGTCAAGGCCGAGAAGGGCAACTGGAAGCTGCTCGACAAGCTGCTCGGCGGCACGAAGCTGCGGGTCGAGGGCTCGGACGGCGACGACGACGTCATCGGCACCAAGCACGCCGACAAGCTGTTCGGCGGCGACGGCTGGGACCGGCTGACCGGCGACAAGGGCAAGGACCTGATCGACGGCGGCGCGGGCCTCGAGGACCAGGTCGACTACGGGCGCGAGGGCGGCAAGAAGGGCGTCACCGTCAACCTCACCGCCGGCAAGGCCAAGGACACCTACGGGAACACGGACACCCTCAAGGACATCGAGGAGGTCATCGGCACCCGCAAGAACGACAAGATCATCGGCAACGACGCCGAGAACTACTTCATCCTCGACAAGGGCGACGACTACGTCGACGGCAAGGGCTCCGGCTACAACCAGGTGGCCTATCACTGGGAGCGGGGCGGCGCCGGCATCGTCGTCGACCTCGAGGCCGGGACCGCCACCGACACCTACGGCGACACCGACACGCTGGTGAACATCAACGTCATCCGCGGCTCGGAGTGGGACGACCTGATCGAGGGCAGCGACGCGGGCGAGGTGTTCCGCGGGCTCGCCGGCGACGACACGATGGACGGCAAGGGCGGCGTCGACGAGGTCCGTTATGACCGCGACGCCAGCTACGGCGGCGACTCGGGCGTCTACGTGAACCTCGCCGAGGGGACCGCCACCGACGGCTTCGGCGACACCGACACGATCCTGAACTTCGAGCGGGTGCGCGGCACCGTCTACGACGACGCGATCATCGGCAACGCCGCCGACAACCGCCTGCGCGGCTATGCCGGCGACGACGGCTTCGTGGGCGGCGCGGGCGACGACGAGATCGACGGCGGCGCGGATTCCCATGACGAATACGACCTCGTCGACTACAGCCAGGAGAGCGGCGGCGCCGGCGTCACCGTGAACCTCGCCACCGGGATCGCCACCGACACCTTCGGCGACACCGACACGCTGATCTCGATCGAGGAGGTGATCGGCACCGACCAGGACGACGTCATCGTCGGCAACGAATACGACAACTGGTTCGTGCTGGGCGCGGGCGACGACTCGGTGGACGGCGGCTCGGCCGGCTTCGACCAGGTCTCGTATTCCTCCGAGACGGGCGGCGCGGGCGTCACGGTCGACCTCGAGGCCGGGACCGCCACCGACACCTACGGCGACACCGACACGCTGACGAACATCAACGTCATCCGCGGCTCGCAGTGGGACGACACGATCCTGGGCGACGCCGAGGAGAACACCTTCCGCGGCCTGGAGGGCGACGACACCCTGGACGGCCGCGGCGGCGTGGACGAGGTGCGCTACGACCGCGACGCGCGGACCGGCGGCACGGCGGGCGTGACCGTGAACCTCGCCGCCGGCACGGCGGTGGACGGCTTCGGCGACACCGACACGCTGATCTCGATCGAGCGGGTGCGCGGCTCGGACTCCGGCGACACGATCATCGGCGACGACGGCGACAACCGGTTCGAGGGGCTGGGTGGCGACGACATCCTGACGGGCGGCGGCGGCGCGGACATGTTCCGCATCCGGTCGGCCGACCTCGGGGTCGACACGATCACGGACTTTGCCCAGGGCGAGGACGAGATCCGGCTCGACTTCGTCTCCGACTTCTCGGAGCTGTCGATCTCCGAGAACGGCGACCACGCCATCGTCAGCGGGCCCGGCGGGTTCTCGCTGCGGGTTGAGGGTGACTTCGCCGGCCTGAGCGCGGACGACTTCGACCTCTGATCCCGGGCGCCGCGCGGCCGGTCCGCGCGGCGTCGCGTCAGCGACGCGCCGGCGACGGGGGCTCGACGCCCCCCGAGCCGGCCACCTGGCCCCAGGCGCCCGCGGCGAAGCTGCCGGGCAGGTCCGGCGCCTCCGTCTCGCGCCCGCCGGCGGGGACGTGCTCCACCGGCTGCGGTCCGGGCATCTCGGCGCCCTCCGGCGTCACCCCCAGGCTCTCGAACCGCCGCGCCGCCGGCAGGACCCGCGATTGCAGCGACCCGACCGCCCGGTTGTAGCGCTCGACCGCCTGGCGCAGTCCGCGGCCCACCCCGTCCATGTGCCCGCCAAAGGTGTTCAGCCGGTCATAGAGCTCTCGCGCCTGGTCGGCGACCTCGCGGGCGTTCCTGGCCAGCACCTCCTGCTGCCAGCCGTAGGCGATGGATTTCACCAGCGCGATCAAGGTGGTGGGCGAGCACACCAGCACCCGCGCCGCCAGCGCCGTCTCGAAGATCTCGGGGTCCTGCTCCATCGCGGCCGAGTAGAACGCCTCCCCCGGCACGAACAGCACCACGAAGTCCGGCGTCTCGGGCAGGGCGTTCCAGTATTCCTTGGCGCCCAGCTGGCGGACATGGGTCTTGAGCTGGCGGGCGTGCCGCGCGAGCGCCTCGGCCTGGGCGGCGGGCTCGGTCGCCTCCAGCGCGGTCAGGTAGGCGTCGAGCGGGGTCTTGGCGTCGACCACCACCGATTTCCCGCCAGGCAGGCGGACCAGCGCGTCGGGGCGGCGGCGGCCGTCCTCGGTGTCGAAGCTGTGCTCGGTGAGGAAGTCGACATGCTCCATCATCCCGGCCATCTCGAAGACCTGACGCAGCTGGTACTCCCCCCAGCGGCCGCGGGTCTTGGGCGCGCGCAGGGCCTGGACCAGGCGGCCGGTCTCGGAGTTCAGCCGCGCCTGCCCCTCGGCCAGCGCCTGCACCTGGGTGCGGATGGCTCCATAGGCGTCGTGGCGGGCCTTCTCGATCTCCCCCACCGCCGTCTCGAACTTGCCGAGGTTCTCGCGGATCGGCAGCAGCAGCCCCTCGATCGCTTTCTGCCGGCGGGCCAGGTCCTCGTCCGCGGTCTGCTTGTGCTGGTTGAAGCGCTCGGAGACGAGGCCGAGGAAGCTCTCGGCGTTGCGGCCCAGCGCGTCGGCGGCGAGCGCGGCGAACTTCTGCTCGACCTCGCCCTCCATCCGCCGCAGCTCCTCGACCCGCGCGCCATGCTGGCGACGTTCGGTCTCGAGCGCGGACTTCAGTTCGGCGCGGGTCTCGGCGGCCTCTGACAGGCGCTCGCGCAGGGCGCGGATCTCGGCCTCGGCGGCCTCGAGGCGCCCGGAGCGGGCCTCGGACACCGCCAGCTCCCGGTCGAGCGCGGCGGCGTCCTCGCGCGCCTCGACCAGCGCGCCCTCGGCCCGGTCCGCCCGCCGCCGCGCCGGGCGCGCCGCGACAAGCCACAGCGCGCCCGCGCCGAGGGCCAGCCCGAACGCCAGCCAGAGGGGCGGCATGCCCGCCCCCTCCCCGGCCCAGGCCCGAAGCGAGGCAAGAAGTTGCGATCCCGCCTTCACCGCGTCATCCATCATCTTGCGGTCCCTCCGCTTTTCACCACCATATGATGAAGCCGATAGGCCCGCCACGCAATGCCCGCGCCCCGCCCCGCCCCCGCGACGAAACCGGGGATGGGAACCGGGCGGGGGATGGGTTAGAACCGCGCCCGTTTGCGATCCCGAAAGCAGGAGCAGCCGTCATGGCCAATGTCGTCGTCGTCGGCGCCCAGTGGGGCGACGAAGGCAAAGGGAAGCTCGTCGACTGGCTCAGCGAGCGGGCCGACGTGATCGTCCGTTTCCAGGGCGGCCACAACGCCGGCCACACGCTGGTGATCGATGGCGTCACCTACAAGCTCTCGCTGCTGCCGTCCGGCATCGTGCGCGAGGGCAAGCTGTCGGTGATCGGCAACGGCGTGGTGCTCGATCCCTGGGCGCTGATCGCCGAGATCGAGAAGCTGCGCGGCCAGGGCGTGACGGTCGAGCCGTCCAACCTGATGATCGCCGAGAACGCGCCCCTGATCCTGCCCGTCCATGGCGAGCTGGATCGCGCGCGGGAGTCCCAGAACTCGACCGCCAAGATCGGCACCACCGGCCGGGGCATCGGCCCGGCCTATGAGGACAAGGTCGGCCGCCGGGCGATCCGCGTCGCGGACCTGGCGGATGCGGCGACGCTCGAGGGCCGCATCGACCGCCTCCTGACCCACCACGACGCCCTGCGCCGCGGCCTGGGGCTGGAGGAGATCGACCGCGCCGCGCTGACCGCGCAGCTCCACGAGATCGCCGGGCAGATCCTGCCCTACGCCCAGCCGGTCTGGAAGATCCTGGCCGAGCGTCGCGCCGCCGGCGACCGGATCCTGTTCGAGGGCGCCCAGGGCGCGCTGCTCGACATCGACTTCGGCACCTATCCCTATGTCACCAGCTCGAACACGCTGGCGGGCATGGCGGCCACCGGCTCGGGCATGGGCCCGTCCGCGGTGAACTACGTGCTGGGCATCGTGAAGGCCTACACCACCCGCGTGGGCGAGGGGCCGTTCCCGACCGAGCTGCACGACGCCGACGGCCAGCGCCTGGGCGAGCGGGGCCGCGAGTTCGGCACCGTCACCGGGCGCAAGCGCCGCTGCGGCTGGTTCGACGCGGCGCTGGTGCGCCAGACCTGCACGACCTCGGGCGCCACCGGCATCGCGCTGACCAAGCTCGACGTGCTGGACGGGTTCGAGACGCTGAAGATCTGCACCGGCTACCGGCTGGACGGGAAGGTCATCGACTACCTGCCCATCGCCTCGGAGCAGCAGCGACGCTGCGAGCCGATCTACGAGGAGATGGCGGGCTGGTCGGACTCCACCGCCGGCGCCCGCTCCTGGGCGGATCTGCCGGCGGCCGCGGTCAAGTACGTGCGCCGGGTCGAGGAGCTGATCGGCTGTCCCGTGGCCCTGCTCTCGACCAGCCCCGAGCGGGAGGACACCATCCTGGTGACCGACCCGTTCGCGGACCGCTGACGATGGCGCTCGGCTACAAGGCGCGCCGGCGCTGGTCGCTGGTGCTGCTGCTGGTCTGGCTGCCGCTGTTCGTGGTGGCCGCGGTCACCGTGACCGGGCTGTTCGACCGTCCGCCCTTGTGGCTCGAACTGGCGATCTATGTCGCTCTGGGGGTGATCTGGGCCCTTCCGTTCCGCGCCGTGTTCCGCGGCGTGGGGCGGGAGGACCCCGAGGCCGCCCCCGCCTCGTCCCCTGCCCCCGACTCCGATTCTGTCGTCGTCTCGCCGGAATCCGAGGGTGAGGTGGGCGTCCGGAAGGGGTCTTCGGCGGAGTGATTCGCCGCGAGACGCGAAAGCCCAGGCTTTCGCGGCTGCCGCATTGCGACACGAAATCGCCTCAATTCTCCACGCGCGTGCGACGGTTCCGCCCGTTTGAAGGGTGAGGTTCCGGACTTCCGCAGGTGTGTGTGGGATGTGCCGGTCAAGCGACTGCGTGGAGAGTGCAACCGCGAGACAAGCTGGGGGTGATGCGACCGCCCGGAACCTCGCTTCAGGGTTGGGGGACCCCGAATTCCCTGGATCGTGCCACATACCGCAGGTTTGGCAAGTGTTAATCGATGCTGAACACGAACCGTCTCTCAGGCGGCGACACAGGCTTCTGCTGTGCTCTCGTAGCGGAAGGGCACAAAATAGACGCAATCGTTGGCAAGGGTGCGGATTGTAATCTTAACAAGAAATGAACCATGAAACCGGATTGTGCCGCCGTTCATGTCGCGTTAAATTTCTTGGAGATTCGTGGGCGAAACCTCGGTCAAGTCAGACACGAAATTCAGGTGGCCAATCGCGTTCAGCTTGATGATAATCTCCGGCGTGCGTTTGCGTGTGCGCCGGAGCGTGATGACCGGAGGTCGGGATGCGTGTTCTCTTGGTGGAAGACGAGGCGGTGTTGGCTGGACAGGTCCAGCGGGCGCTTGAAAGTGATGGGCGCGTCGTGGACGTCGCCCGCGACGGCGAGGAGGGAAGCTTCCTCGGGTCGACTGAACCCTACGATGCGATCGTTCTCGATCTCGGCCTGCCGAAGAAGGATGGCAACGCCGTCCTGCGCGACTGGCGCGAGGGCGGGATCAAGGCGCCCGTGCTGGTGCTGACCGCGCGCGATTCCTGGCGCGACAAGGTCGCCGGCCTCGACTCGGGCGCGGACGACTACCTCACCAAACCGTTCCAGATGGATGAGCTGCTGGCGCGCCTGCGCGCCCTGATCCGCCGCTCCTCCGGCCAGCCCAACCCGGTGTTCAAGCAGGGCGGGCTCGAGTTCGACACCCGCTCGGGCCGGGTGACGGTGGACGGCCAGCAGGTGCAGCTGACGGCGCAGGAGACCAACGTGCTGGGCTACCTGATCCTGAACAAGGATCGCGTCGTCTCCCGCACCGAGCTGTCCGAGCACGTCTACGGCTACGACACCGAGCGCGACTCGAACACCATCGAGGTGTTCATCGGCCGGCTGCGCAAGAAGCTGGGCCAGAAGATCATCGTGACGATCCGCGGTCGCGGGTATCAGTTCGACGGAAGTTGATCCTTGGGGGCGCTGTCGCTCCGCGCGCGCGCGGTTCTGGGCGGCGCCCTCTGGATCCTCTTCGCTCTGGGCGTCAGCGGCTGGCTGCTGCTGACCGCCTTTGACGGGATCGCGGAGCGCGCCTTCCAGCGTAATCTCTCCGCGCAGCTCGACCAGCTGGAAACCCTGATCCTCACCGGAGCGCTGGAGCGCGACGCCGCCCAGACGCGGCTGGCGAACCCGCGGTATCTGCAGATGGGGTCGGGCTACTACTGGCAGATCGAGCTGCCGGACGGACGGGTCGTCCGCTCGCCCTCGCTTGGGGGCGAGGTGCTGCCGCATTCCGAACTGGCGCTGGGCGAGCAGTCCTTCTACGCCCGCGCGCCCGAGGGATTTCGCATCCTGGTGCTGGTGCGCGCCGTGCGGCCGGGCGATGACGGCACGGTGTTCCGGATCTACGCCGCCGAGGCGGTGGTGCGGCTGAGCCTCGACAAGCTGGAGTTCCGCCGCTCGCTGTTCTCGGCCCTGATCGGGCTGGGGGGCGCGCTGGCGCTGGCGGCCGCGGCGATGACCGGCATGGCCCTGCGCCCGCTGGTCGGTCTGCGCGCGGCGTTCGGCGACTATCGCGAGGGGATCACCGACCGGATCGAGGGGCGCTATCCCTCCGACATCGAGCCGCTGGTCGAGGATCTCAACGACCTGCTCGAGCGCAACGCCAAGATCATCGGCGCCGCCCGCCGGCAGGCCGCGGATCTCGCCCATGCGCTCAAGACCCCCGCGGCGATCGTGCGCAACGAGATCGACGCGATGGACCGCCCCCAGCCCGAGATCCGCGAGGCGCTGGACCGGATCGACGCGCTGATGGTCCGCTACACCGCCCGCGCGCGCCTGGCCGGCGCCAACGCGCCGGGCGCCTCGGCCGAGGTCGGTCCCCTGCTCGGCGGGCTGACGCGGGTGATGGAGCGGGTGCACGCGGACAAGTTCATCGACCTCGACCTCGACGTGCCCCCGGGCCTGCGGGCCAGGGCCGAGGGCGAGGATATCGAGGAGCTGGCCGGCAACCTGATCGACAACGCCTTCAAGTGGGCCAGGGGCGCCGTGCGCGTCGCCGCCAGCCGCGAGAAAGGGGTGGTCGAGATCGTGGTCGAGGACGACGGCCCGGGCATCGCGCCCGAGAATCGCGCCACCGCCCTGCGCGAAGGCGGCCGCCTGGACGAGGCGGTGCCTGGCACCGGCCTCGGCCTCGCGATCTGCGCGGACATTGTCGAGGCCTACGACGGCACGCTGTCGCTGGAGCATTCGGAGATGGGCGGCCTCCTGGCCCGCGTGCGCCTCCCCATCGCCCGCACCGAAGAGAAGTCCGAGACCTGAGCCCGCCGGGCGGCCGTCAGGCCGCGGCGCGGCGCAGGTCGGCGGGGCGGTGGTTGCTGACCGAGGCGAGGTGCGCCACCGGTCCCACCGGATGCGCGCCGCCTTCCAGCGGCAGGGGCCCGAGCTCGTCGCGCAGCAGCATGTCCACGTCGAACATCTGGCGGATCATGCCGTCATCCATGCGCGAGCGCGCGCCCATCTTGCGGCCGAGACCGCGCATGGCGCCGTTCTCGGGCAGGGTCAGCGCCTCGAGCACGTGGATGCCGCGCAGGCGCGCCCAGCGGGCGGCGGCGAGCATCATCCGCGGGGCGAGGCCGGCGCCGCGCCAGTCCGGCTCGACCGACAGGGCGACCTCGGCCCAGGCGCCGATGCGCGCGATCTCGATCATGCCGCGCACGGGCGCCCCCGGCTCGGGCGAGCAGGCGAGCAGCCCGGCGGGGTAGCCCGCCGCGACGTTCTCGGCCTGGCGGCGCAGCGTGGGTTCGCGAACGGCGCCGCAGAACCGCAGCGAGCGGTCCTCGACCGACAACCGCAGCAGGTGGTCGAAGATGCGGCCGGCATCCTCGGCCTCCGCTCTCCGCATCGCCTGCAGGGGAGGGACGTCCCCCGGTGTCTTGTGCAGCGCAACATGTTCCATGTGGGAGAGATGGGGCGCCGGGGGTAAAAACGCCATGAAGAAAGCCATGCGCTGCGGCGAAAGCCGGCGCCCGGACCTTAAGGTAAACTGACCCTTTCCGGGATTCAGGCTCGGATCGGGGCGGTTCCGTCGCGATCCGTGCGCCAGGCGGGGCGAAACGCCCGTTCGCGCGCTGCGGGTTTCGCGCGGCGCGCTACAGCGCGTAGGCGATCACGAGCACCCAGACCGACAATGCCGCGCCGCACACAAGCGCATAGGCGCCGTTCCACACCAGCCCCACCCGGCGGGCGGTGGTTCCGCTGAACGCCGCCAGCATCAGCGTCGAGGCGGTGTAGGGCGAGGACGCGCCGGCCACCGCCCAGCCCGCGGTGAAGGCGCAGACCACCGCCTCGGGGCTGACCCCCATCGCCTCGGGCGCGGGCAGCAGCGGCGCCAGCAGCGAGGCCGCAAGGATCGGGTTCATCCCCACCTGCCCCGCCAGCGGCATCAGCCACAACGCCGAGAGCAGCAGGATCCAGGCCGGCGCCCGCTCGAGGTGCAGGCCCGCGCCGCGCACCACAGGGTCGAGCAGCCCCGCCCCCACCGCGCCGATGAAGCCGGCCATCATCAGCAGCACGATCTCGGCCCGGTAGCCAGGCAGGTCGCGCACCGCATAGGTTGCGGCCCGCGCGCCGAGGTGCGCGAGCCGCCGCCGCGGGGCCTGCAGCCACACCCAGGCGGCCGCGACCAGCGGCGCCCACGCCATCACCACCCCCACGATCGAGACGCCGGTGGTCAGGTGCAGCGCCGCCGCCCCGCCTCCGATCACCGCCAGCAGCGTCACCAGCGGCGCGGCGCGCGACCAGCCGCCGGGCTCGGGTTCGGCCCGCGCCGGGGCGGGGGCGGAGAGCCGGGGCTTGAAGATCGTGTCCATCGCCCAGCCGATCGAGGCCAGCAGCAGCCCCGAGACCAGCGCATAGGGGAAGACCGCCGCCCAGCTTGCGCCGGGGATCAGGGCGGTGGTGATGGCGATGGCGAAGCTCAGCGGCGACCACGGCAGCATCGCCACCAGCCCGCGCGCGGTGGCCAGCAGCATCCGACGCTTGCGCACCTCGCGGATCTCGGGGTTGGGCTCGGCCTCCGAGGAGGCGGTCGCCAGCGACCCCAGCAGCGCGATCGAGCCGTAGTTGAGCACCGTCCCGAAGGCCGCCCCCCCCAGCGTCAGCGCCGCATAGCGCTGCCCCGGCGGGCGCGAAGCGAGGAACAGCCCGCAGTCGCGGATCGAGGGCGAGGTGTCGGCCGCGTGGCGCAGGGTGGCCAGGGCGGCGAAGAAGGCGGCGATGAAGGCGGCGCGCAGCAGGCCCTCGGCCACCAGGTCCGCGCCTCGGGGCAGGGTGGCCAGCGCCAGGACCGACAGCGCCACGCCGATGGCCACGAACACCCGCGGCTGGCGCGAGGCCCGCGCGGCCAGCAGCCCGGCGATGGCGGCGGCGCAGGCGTATTCCAGCGGCTGCACCCAGGCCCCGGCCCCCCATCGCCCCAGCGCCACCAGACCCAGGTCGAGGATCAGCAGGAGGCCGGCGGCGCGATCGAGACGGGAGGCGAGGGGCAAGAGGCGTTCCGGCTGCGGTCGCGCAGCGGCCGCGGCGGGGCGGCCGGATACGGCGGGGGGCGGGCGCCGCGCGGGGCGGCTTACCTCCCCGCATACGCCCGGATGGCGGCGAGGTGAAGGCCCGCGCCCGCTCCGGTCCGCCGACGGCGCGGCGTTGCCGCCCTTGCCCCCGCGCGGTCAGGGCCCGCCCCCCGCCGAGGCCGGTCCCGCGATGTCCCCGAGAGGAGCGCCGCGTGCGGGCGCCTCTCGCCGACTTGCGGAAACTCGGACGCGTCGGGCTGGCTGCGCGCGGGCGCTCGCCCACTCGGCGTGGCGCGCGTCGCTCACGCGAGCAAAGCGGGGAGCGACGGCAGTGCCGTCCTGGAGGCCGCCGGCTGCGCCGGGGCCGATGCGCGCTGGCCGACACGCAAGGGTCGAGGGCGGGCCTAGGATCGTCTCGCAGACCCTCTCCCGACGCCTTCGCGGGCGCGAGGTTGCTGGACGCTGCGACGGCCGTCGGTCTAAGACGCTGGGGCGAGCGCCCGGCGGCGCTTCGCCCGGGTCGCGCCCGGCTCTCTCCTCGCCCCGCCCGGAGCCTCTATGTCCCGCTCGTCCGAGTCGTCCGCCGCCCCCGGCTTCGCGCTGGACGGGCGTCCGTCCTGGATCCGGCTGGGGATCAGCCTGCTGGCCGCCGCGGTGGGCGGCGCGGCCATGTGGTCGATCGTGGTGCTGCTGCCGGCAATGGAGGTTGAGTTCGGGCTCGACCGCGGCGACGCCTCGCTGGCCTATTCGGCGACCATGATCGGCTTTGCGCTGGGCAGCCTGGCGGTGGGGCGCTCGGTCGACCGGTTCGGGATCGGGCCGGCGATGGGGGTCTCGGCGATGGTGGCGGCGCTGGCCTATGTGGGCTCGGCGGTGACCACGCAGTTCTGGGTGCTGGCGGGGCTGCAGTTCCTGATCGGCGTCGGAGGCGCGGCGACCTTCGGGCCGCTGGTCGCCGACATCTCGATGTGGTTCGGCAGGCGTCGGGGGCTGGCCGTGGCCATCGTTGCGGCGGGCAACTACCTCGCCGGGGTGATCTGGCCGCTGACCCTGGCGCCGCTGGTGGAGGCCTATGGGTGGCGCGAGGCGAGCTGGCTGCTCGCCGCCGCCATGGCGCTGCTTCTGGTCCCGCTGAGCCTGCTGCTGCACCGCCGCGTGCCTGTCGACGCCGAGGGCGAGGCGGCCGAGGCCGCGCAGGTGGCGCGCCGCGCGGTCGGGTTCACGCCGGGCGGGCTGCAGGCGCTGCTCTGCGTCGCGGGGATCGCCTGCTGCCTGGCGATGGCGACGCCGCAGATCCATGTGGTCGCGATGTGCGTCGACCTCGGCTATGGGCCCACTGCGGGGGCGGGGATGCTGTCGCTGATGCTGGCCGGCGGGATCGTCTCGCGGCTGGCCTCGGGGGCGATCGCCGACAAGATCGGCGGGGCGCCCACGCTGCTGATCGGCTCGGTCGGGCAGATGATCTCGCTGGCGCTGTATCTGCCCTTCGACGGGCTGGTCCCGCTTTATATCGTCAGCCTTGTGTTCGGGCTGAGCCAGGGGGGCGTGATCCCCGCCTACGCCATCATCGTGCGCGAGATGCTGCCCGCGCGCGAGGCCGGGGCCCGGGTCGGTCTGGTGATCATGGCGACGATCTTCGGCATGGCCGCGGGAGGCTGGATGGCCGGGTGGATCCACGACCTGTCGGGCTCCTACAAGATGGCCTTCCTCAACGGGGTGGCCTGGAACGCGGTCAACATCACGCTGATCTCGTTCCTGATCCTGCGGGCGACCCGGGCGCGGGCGCGGGCGGCGCTGGTCTGAACGGGCTCAGCGCCCGGCGCGGGCCTTGAGCTCCCGCGCCAGCCAGAAGCGGCCCTCGAGCCAGGGCGAGAGCTCCAGCACCCGGCCGCCGCGGAAGGCGATCAGGGCGGTGCGGTCGTCCTCGGTCACGCCGGTGACCTCCTTGAGGGGCAGGGCGTAGCGGGGGCCGAGGATGTTGCGCGAGGCGATGCGCTCCCAGGTGACGGTGACCCGCTCGCTCAGCTGCACGGCCCGGCGCGCGGCGACGCCGGCGAGCGCGAAGAACAGCAGCCAGTGCCAGAAGGTGGGGCCCACGCCCTCGCCGGCGGCCATCCGCTCGAACAGCGAGCGTCCGACGAGCGCCGCGACCGCCGCCAGCCCCAGCAGCCACCACCAGGCCGAGGGCGCGGCCGAGAGCACCACCGCCGACCCCTCGCGCAGGGGCTCGTCCCAGGCCTTGCGTTGATCGGCGCGGAAGCGCGCGCGCGCGCCGAGGTTGCGCCAGACAAGCCAGCACAGGAACAGGAACAGGACGGCGAGGGCGATGCGGATGATCATGTGACGGCTCTGCGGCTTCCCCGGACAAGGGGGCATATAGGGGGGCGCGGCCGCGATGTCCCCCCCGGAGGCGCAAGAGGCCGGAAAGGGGGCGCCCTGCGGGCGGGCGTGTCGGCGTCGCGCGGGGCAGGCGGCGCGCCTGGACGGACGGGGCGGGAGCCTCCGGCGGAGCTCCTGACTCACCCAAGAACAGGGCCGCGCCTGTCCTCCGGAGCCGTCCGTCGCTTCTGATGCCTGAGCGACTCGCCCGCCCCGGTCAAGGACAAGCCCCTTCGGGGTCGCTTCGCGATCCCTGACCGGGGCGGACGAGTCGCTCTGATCGGCATCAGCGACGGACGGCTCCGGAGAACAGGCGCTTGGCGAGGCATGTCGGGCGGGGCGCCGGGGCGCGGGGGTCAGGACGGGCGCACGGCGGCGCGGAGGGCGCGGAGGAAGGCGGCGACCTCGGCGGGGAGGGGGCCGCGCTCGAACGCCGCCAGCGAGGCGGACGTCCAGCCCTCGGGCGGGGCGAGGGCGGCCGAGAGCGCGTCGCGCCGCGCCGCGTCCGCCTCGCGGAGCGGCAGGCGCCGGGCGGCCTCGAGCAGCTGGGCGAGGTCGCGAACCCGCCGCATGGCGCGGAACGCCTCCATCATCGGGGGCAGCAGGGCCGGGTCGTCGCGCCAGCTGGCGCCGGCGAAGACCTCCTGCACCACCGCCTGGCCGGCCCCGAGGCAGTCGTAGCGCACGCAGCCGCCGAAGCCCTCGTCCGCGAGCCGGTCGTGGATCCGGCAGGCGTGGCCGCGCAGGTGGCGGCAGGGCTCGCCCGCCGGCTTGTCGAAGGCGAACAGGTCGGAGCGGTCGAAGGCCAGCGCCACGCAGCACAGCGCCGCGCAGCGGTCGCAGTCGGGGGCGAACCGATCGGACGGCGTCCCGGACGTTTCGCGGCGTCTGCCCTGCATCGCGGCCGCCCCCCCCCTGCACGCTCGACCCTGCGGAAATGCCAAGGGCCGGCCCGAAGGCCGGCCCCCTGCCCCAATCGCCCGCCGACCCGCGGCCCGTCAACCGGGCGCGGCGCGGACGCCCGGGTTCATTTCTTCGAGATGCGGTCGTCCACATGGGGCGTGTAGGGCGCGTTCGCGGCCAGGTACTCGGCCACCACGTCGGCCAGATCGGGGCCGTAGTCGTAGGCCTCGGTCCCCTTCTCGGCGAACACCGCGTAGCCGTCGCCGCCCGAGCGCATGTAGTTGTTCGACACCACCCCGTAGGTCGCCTCGGGGTCCAGCGCCTCGCCGGCGATCTCGACCGAGACGATGCGCGAGCCCGGCTCGGCCGCGGGATCCCACACGAAGCGCATCCCCGAGATCTGCGGGAAGCGGCCGGCGCCCTCCTCGACCTGGCTGACGCCGTTCTCCAGCGCCGTCACGATGTCCGCGCCCTTCAGCTGGAAGGTGGCGAGCGTGTTCTGGAAAGGCAGCACCGTCAGCACCTCGCCCATGGTCACCTCGCCCGCGTCGATCGAGGCGCGAAGCCCGCCGCCGTTGGCGATGGCCACGTCGATGCCCTGATCCTTCACCCGGTCGAGCATCGCGTCGGCGACCAGCACGCCCATCTCGCAGACCTCGGCGCGGCAGACCGCGCGGTCGCCGCCGATGGGCTGCTCGGTCTGGGCGACCACCTTCTCGCGGATCTGCTGGAGGGGCTCGGCCAGCGCCTCGATGCGGCCCTTCACCTGGGCGTCCTCGGCGACGGAGGCGTCCATCAGGATCGGCTCGCCGGCGGTGGCGTCGGTCAGCCTGCCCTCGTCGTCGAAGACCGCCTCGAGCTTGCCGAGGTACTTGCCGTAGGCATAGGCCGAGAGCACCGCCGCGCGGCCCCCGTCGGGGCCGTCGACCCAGGTGGGATAGGGGCCCTCGGCCTTCTCGTTGGTGTTCGAGAGCAGGGTGTTGGTGTGCCCGCCGACGATGATGTCGACGCCCGCCACCTCGGCCGCCACCCGCTGGTCGACCCTGTAGCCCGAGTGCGAGAGCACGATGATCTTGTTCACGCCCTCGGCGGTCAGTTTCTCGACCTCGGCGCGCACGGCCTCGACCGGGTCGCCGAAGGTGATGTTCTTGCCCGGGCTTGCGAGCTCGGCCGTGTCCTGCGGGGTCAGGCCGATCAGGCCGATCTTCTCGCCGTTCTTCTCCACCACGGTGGATTTCTTCAGCACGTCGGCGAGCTGCGGCTCGCCCGAGACGTCGGCGTTGGACATCAGCACGGGGAAGTCGACGGCGTCCATGAAGCCGCGCAGCACCTCGGGGCCGTCGTCGAATTCGTGGTTGCCGACGGTCATCGCGTCGTAGCCCAGGCCGTTCATCATCTCGGCCGCGGCCTTGCCCTTGTAGTAGGTGTAGAAGAGCGTGCCCTGGAACTGGTCCCCCCCGTCGAGCAGGATCGGGTTCTCCGAGGCCTCTTTCTCCGCCGCCACGGCGGTGGCGAGCCGGGCCGAGCCGCCGAAGCACTCGCCCGCGTCGTTGTCCTCGGCCGAGCAGCCGGAGTCGTATTTCGAGATCGGCTCGAACCGCGCGTGGAAGTCGTTGGTGTGCAGCACGGTGAGCGCGTAGTCGGCGGAGGCGGCGGCCGGCGCCAGCAGCGCCATCGCGGCCACGGCGGACCTGAGCAGGCCGGCGGAGGTGCGGGGGGTCATCGGTCGCTCCATGTCGGTTGGGTGACGCTCAGGTGAGCGGGTTTTGATGCGCCGCGCAAGGGGGATGCGGGGCGGCCAGGCAAGGCCGAGCGAGGGTGTGACGGTGCTGTGCCGCTGAAATTCATTGGCATACCTCGTCGGTGTATATATTTCAGCGAGCAGCTGGCGTGATCGGATGGCTTCCTTCGTCTGCTTCCGCCAACGCCACTACGTTAGCTGGCTTGTTTCAGGCGCTATTAGTGAGAGTTAACCTAATGATCTGCGTCTCTGACCGCTTCAGTATCGGCAAGATACTCGTGGAGTCGAAGAGAATAGACATGGCCCCATCCTACCAGAGGGAAAGTGGGGCATGGTCGGCTGACAAAAAGAAGCTGTTCATCGACTCACTCATCAACGGTTTTGACATTCCAAAGGTGTATTTGCACGATCTGAGAGGCCAAGGGGGCGCGTATCAGTATGCTGCTGTCGATGGCAAGCAGAGACTGTCGACCCTCTTAGAATTTCTCGCAGGTGGCTTCCCTCTCTCTGACGACTTTGTCTATCTCGGAGACGATGATCCGGTGAGCGCTGGGCAGAAATACACTGAATTTAGCGAGATGTGGAGGGAGACGTTTAAGTCAATATTGATAGATATTGTATTGATACAGCAAGCTGATGAGCAAGACATCGAAGATCTCTTCTCGCGTCTAAATAATGGCGAGCCACTAAACGCTGCTGAGAAGAGAAACGCCTTTGGTGGTGATATGGCGCAATTAGTTCGAGAGATCGCCACTCATAAGTTTTTTGAGAAGAAGCTCGCGTTCGGAAACAAGCGCTACTCCCACTATGAGGTCGCCGCGAAATTGCTGCGCCTGGAGAAGAGTAGGATGGATGGTGGCTCGGGGCCTTGTGATCTGAAGAAAAAATTCTTGGATTCTATGGTCAAAGACAACAAGAAAATGGGAGCCACTGAGCGGCAGACGTTGTACCAGAACTGTGCAAAAAACCTGGACTATTTGTGCAAGATTTTTGAAGATCGGGACCAAAATTTATCGAAGCAATCAAATCCGCAGATGGTATACTTCACTGCGTTGGGCCTGAAGTCCGACTACAACGCGGCGGACATTGACGGACGCCTGCAAGAGTTCTTTCCGGCGTTTTCCGCTGCACGGGTCGAGAATAATCAGAAGACAGAAGAAGAAGGGCGGGATTATGACCTGCAAGAGTTTGGCAGGCTTGCGCAGCAGGGGACGAACGACTCAAATAGCATGAGGGAGCGCGACTCTATATATAGAAAATTCTTTTTGCGCTGGAACGACGATATCGAAATTCGTGACAAGAAGCGCCTTTTCAGAGACGAAGAGCGGTATGTTATTTGGCTAAAGGCTGGCAAGAAGTGCGAAAAATGCGCCGCCTCTTTGGCTTTCGATGACATGGAGGCCGATCACGTGGAGAAATGGGCGATCGGGGGCAGTACATTGCTATCGAACGCCAGATGTCTCTGTGTGAATTGTAACAGGTCAGACAACAAGGTCGCTTAGCCGTCCATCTTCAGCGCATTGATGAACGCTTCCTGCGGGATGTCCACCTTCCCGAACTGGCGCATCTTCTTCTTGCCCGCCTTCTGCTTGTCCAGCAGCTTCCGCTTGCGCGACACATCCCCGCCGTAGCACTTCGCGGTCACGTCCTTGCGCATCGCGCGGATCGTCTCGCGGGCGATCACCCTCCCGCCGATGGCCGCCTGGATCGGGACCTTGAACATGTGGGGGGGGATCAGGTCCTTGAGCTTCTCGCACATCGCGCGGCCGCGCTGCTCGGCCCGGTCGCGGTGGACCATGGTCGAGAGGGCGTCGACGGGCTCGTCGTTCACCAGGATCTGCATCTTCACCAGGTTCTCGGCCCGATAGCCCTCGATCTGGTAGTCGAAGCTCGCGTAGCCCTTGGTCACCGACTTCAGGCGGTCGTAGAAGTCGAACACCACCTCGTTCAGCGGCAGGTCGTAGACCACCATCGCGCGCGAGCCCGCATAGGTCAGGTCGCGCTGCTGGCCGCGACGCTCCTCGCAGAGCTTGAGGACCGCGCCGAGATACTCGTCGGGCACCAGGATCGTGGCCTTGATCCAGGGCTCCTCGACCGAGTCCACATGGGTCAGGTCGGGCATGTCGGCGGGGTTGTGCAGCTCGCGCGTCGTGCCGTCGCGCATGTTCAGGCGGTAGACCACCGAGGGGGCGGTGGTCACAAGGTCGATGCCGTATTCCCGCTCCAGCCGGTCGCGGATCACCTCGAGGTGCAGCAGGCCCAGGAACCCGCAGCGGAAGCCGAAGCCGAGCGCGGCCGAGGTCTCCATCTCATGGGAGAAGGAGGCGTCGTTGAGGGCCAGCTTCTCGATGGCGTCGCGCAGATCCTCGAAGTCGGCGGAATCCACCGGGAACAGGCCGCAGAACACCACGGGGATCGAGGGCTTGAAGCCCGGCAGCATCTGCGCGCAGGGGCGTTTCTCATGGGTGATGGTGTCGCCCACGCGGGTGTCGCGCACCTGCTTGATCGAGGCGGTGAGGAAGCCGAGTTCGCCCGGGCCCAGCTCCGACCAGTCCTTCATCACCGGAGAGAACACGCCCACCCGGTCGACCTGGTAGTCGGCCTTGGTGGACATCATCCGGATCTTGTCGCCCTTCTTGAGGACGCCGTCGCGGATGCGCACCAGCACCACGACGCCGAGATACGAGTCGTACCACGAATCGACCAGCATCGCCTTGAGCGGCGCGTCGCGCTCGCCGACCGGGGCGGGGAGGCGCTTGACGATGGCCTCCAGCACGTCGGGGATGCCGAGGCCGGACTTGGCCGAGATCAGCACGGAATGCTCGGCGTCGATGCCGATCACGTCCTCGATCTGCTCCTTCACCCGGTCCGGCTCGGCGGCGGGGAGGTCGATCTTGTTGAGAACCGGCACGATCTCGTGGTTGGCGTCGATGGCCTGGTAGACGTTGGCCAGCGTCTGCGCCTCGACCCCCTGGGAGGCGTCGACCACCAGCAGCGAACCCTCGACCGCGCGCATCGAGCGGGAGACCTCGTAGGCGAAGTCGACGTGGCCGGGGGTGTCGATCAGGTTGAGGACATAGTCCAGCCCGTCGGCGGCGGTGTAGTTCAGGCGCACGGTCTGCGCCTTGATGGTGATGCCGCGTTCCCGCTCGAGGTCCATCGAGTCGAGGACCTGCTCCTTCATCTCACGGTCCGTCAGCCCTCCGGTGATCTGGATCAGCCGGTCGGCGAGGGTGGATTTGCCGTGGTCGATGTGAGCCACGATGGAGAAGTTGCGGATGCGCGAGAGTTCGGTCATGGGGCGCCATTTGCGGCGGACTCGCGCGCGCGTCAAGCGGGCGTGGCGTAGCGGGCCGGCGCAGGCCGCATCCGGCGCGGCGACGCGCGGCCTTGCCGCGGAGGCCGCGAACCCGTCGACCGTCGCGCAAGGATCGTTTAATCTCGCGATTAAATCCACGCGGGCCCAGGCCCGTCAACGAACGGATCGGGAGGATCAAGATGGATTTCGACGACGTCATCAACGGCCGGCGCAGCATTCGCGGCTTCAAGGACAAGCCGGTGCCCCGCGAGGTGGTCGAGGAGGTGATCGCGCTCGCCAACCGCGCGCCCTCCTCGATGAACACCCAGCCCTGGCATCTGCATGTCCTGACCGGTGAGCCGCTGGAGCGCGTGCGCCGCGGCAACACCGAGCGGATGCTCGCCGGCCACCCGGTGACGCGCGAGATCGAGGACCACGGCAAGTACGAGGGCGTGCACCGCGACCGCCAGGTCGAGATCGCCGTGCAGCTGTTCGACGCGATGGGAATCGAGCGCCATGACAAGGAGCGGCGCCAGGACTGGGTGCTGCGCGGCTTCCGCCAGTTCGACGCGCCGGTCTCGATCGTGGTCTGCTACGACCGCGACCTCGAGCCGGGGGGCACCATTGCGCATTTCGACCTGGGCGCGGTGACCTTCGGCCTGGTGCTGGCGGCCTGGAGCCGGGGCCTGGGCTGCGTGATCAACGGCCAGGGCATCATGCAGAGCCCGGTGGTCCGCGAGGTGGCGCAGATCCCCGACGATCAGGTGATCCTGACCTGCGTGGCGCTCGGCTGGCCGGACGACAGCTTTCCGGCGAACGCGGTGGTCTCGCGCCGCCGCTCGGCGGAACAGGTCGCGCGCTTCGTGGGCTGGGAGGAGCCGGCCGAGACCGCCTGAAGCCGCCGCCGGCGGGGCGAAGGCCCGGGGGCGCCTCCCGGGACCTCGCCCGCCGATCGGGGCGGGCGGACGCCGCGCCCTCCTGCGGCGGCGCTGCCACGTCCTGTCGCCGCACGACCCTCCGCGGCGCTGGATTCCCTCTCGCGCGGTCGCTAAACCGGTCGCGGCGCGCCCGTTTCGGGCGCCGGCCGGCATGAGAGAGGGGACGGCATGGACGTCGAGGCGCTGGAAATTCCGGACGTCAAGATCCTGAAACCGCGGAAGTTCGGCGACCACCGCGGGTTCTTCTCGGAGACCTACAACAAGCAGGCGCTGGCCGAGGCGGGCATCGACCTCGACTTCGTGCAGGACAACCACTCGCTCTCGGGCGAAGTGGGCACGCTGCGCGGCCTGCACTTCCAGACGCCGCCGTTCGGCCAGGACAAGCTGGTGCGTGTGGTGCGCGGCGCGATCCTGGACGTGGCGGTGGACCTGCGGAAGGGCTCCCCGACCTATGGCAAGCACGTCGCGGCCGAGGTTTCGGCCGAGGCGTGGAACCAGATCCTGGTGCCCGTCGGCTTCGCGCACGGCTTCATCACCCTGACGCCCGACGTCGAGGTGATCTACAAGGTCACCAATTATTATGCGCCGGCCCATGACAAGGGTCTGCTCTGGTCCGACCCGGCGCTGGGCATCGACTGGCCGCTGCCGCAAGGCGGGCCGATCCTGTCGGACAAGGACAAGGTCCAGCCGAAGCTGGCCGAGATCGACGCTCCGTTCTGAACGCGGGGACGCGCGCCGCGGCGCCGAGGGGGCGCCAGGCGGCGCGCGCGTGCAACGACTTCTGGGGATATCGCAGCAATGACGCATGTTCTGGTGACCGGGGCGGGGGGCTACATCGGCACCTCGCTCGTTCCGATGCTGCTCGAGGCGGGGCACACCGTCCGCGCCGTCGACCGCTTCTTCTTCGGGCGGGAGCTTCTGCCCCCGCAGCCGGGCCTGGAGGTGGTGATCGAGGACACCCGCGTCCTGCCCGAGCGCCTGCTGGAGGGGATCGAGGCGGTGATCGACCTGGTGGCGATCTCCAACGATCCCTCGGGCGAGCTGTTCCAGAACGCCACGATGCAGATCAACCGCGACAGCCGGGTGCGCACCGCCGAACTGGCCAAGGCGGCCGGCGTGAAGCGCTATGTCCTGCCCTCCTCCTGCTCGATCTACGGCTTCCAGGAGCCGGGCGTGATCGCGACCGAGGAGACGCCCACCAACCCGCTGACCACCTACGCGCGCGCCAACGAGATGGCCGAGCAGGCGATCCTGCCGCTGAACGGCGACGGCTTCACCGCGGTGGTGCTGCGCCAGGCCACGGTCTACGGGCTGAGCCCGCGGATGCGCTTCGACCTCGCGATCAACGGCATGACCTACGGCGCGTGGAAGACCGGCAAGCTGCCGCTGATGCGCGACGGCTCGCAGTGGCGCCCGATGGTGCATGTGCGCGACACGGCGTCCGCGCAGATGTTCATGCTCGACGCGCCCTCCGAGGCGGTGGGCGGGCAGATCTTCAACGTCGGCTCGGAGGAGAACAACTACCAGCTCGGGCCGCTGGGCGAGCTGGTCGCCTCCTACGTGCCGCGCGACGTGACGATCGAGTGGTACGGGGATGCGGACGTGCGCTCCTACCGCGTCGGCTTCGAGAAGATCGAGGGCCTGGGCTGGAAGGCGCAGCGCACCGCCAAGGACGGGGTGATCGAGATCTGCGCGGCGCTGGAATCCGGCGCGCTGGACAAGACCACCCAGACCATCACGCTCGACTGGTACAAGACGCTGGCCGACTGGCACCGGCGCATCAAGGAGGTCGAGCTCCACGGCGGGATCATCGAGATATGAAGGTCCTGCTGCTCGGGCCGAACGGCCAGCTCGGCCATGACCTGACCGCGGCCCACGCCGCCGCGCCGGACCGGGTCGCGGGGGGGATCGAGCTGATCCCCTTCGGGCGCGACAAGCTGGACGTCTCGGCCCCCGCGGGGATCGCCGAGACGCTGTCGGGGGTGGAGTTCGACGCGCTGGTCAACTGCACCAGCTACCACAAGACCGACGAGGTCGAGGACGCCGGCTCCCGCGCCATGGCGGTCAACGCCCATGCGCCCCAGCAGCTGGCCCGGATCTGCGCCGAGCGCGGGGCGCGCTTCGTGCATATCTCGACCGACTACGTCTTCGGCGGCGACACGGCGCGCGCCACGCCCCTGCCCGAGGACGCGCCGACGGCGCCGGTCAACGTCTACGGCGCCTCGAAGGCCCTCGGCGAGACGCTGGCCAGCCTGGCGGGAGAGCCCACGATCCTGCGCGTCGCCTCGCTCTACGGCGTGGCGGGGGCGAGCGGGAAGGGCGGCAACTTCGTCGAGACGATGATCCGCTTCGGCCGCGAGCGCGGGGCGCTGAAGGTGGTCGACGACCAGCGCATGTCGCCCACCGCCACCGCCGACATCGCCGTCGTGATCCTGCGGATGCTGCGGGAGGGCGCGGCGCCCGGCCTGTGGCACGTGGCCGGCGGCGGCGAGGCGAGCTGGTTCGAGTTCGCCTCCGAGATCATCCGCCAGGCCGGGATCGAGGCCGATATGACCCCCTGCGCCTCGTCCGAGTTCCCCACCCGGGCGCTGCGGCCGGGATACTCGGTGCTCGACGCCTCCAAGCTCGCCTCGGCCTTCGCGCCGATGCCCGACTGGCGCGAGAGCCTGGGGCGCTACCTGAAGGCCAAGGGGCATCTGGGCTGAGGCCAGGCCGCCCGCTGGCGCGGGCGGCGGAGAGGACGGGGGCGCCCTGCCGGCGGGCCTGGCAGGGTCGCGCGCGGGGGCTGGCGGGGCGGAACGGTCGGGGGCGGGAGCCTCCGGCGGAGCTCCTGACTCACCCAAGAACAGGCCCCGCGCCTGTCCTCCGGAACCGTCCGTCGCTGTTGATGCCTGAGCGACTCGCCCGCCCCGGTCAAGGACAAGCC
>NZ_CAXBOD010000056.1:0-30962 GCF_963977235.1 uncultured Albimonas sp. | reverse complement strand
GGGCGGGGGCCTGGTGGGCCGGGGCGGGGCCGAGCGGCGCGACCGCCAGCGCCAGCGCGGCGGCCAGGCGCCGCAGGGAAAGGGGGGCGCGTGGGGTCAAGGCCGGCTCGCGGGGGCGAGGCTGAAGATCTCGGTCGGCTCGACCACCAGGTCGAGGGCGATCTTCAGGCACACCGCCAGCACGATCAGCGCCAGCAGGATGCGCAGCTGCTCGGCCCGCAGGCGCATGCCGAGCTGGGCGCCGAACTGCGCCCCCACCACCCCCCCGACCAGCAGGATCAGCGCCAGCAGCATGTCGACGGTGAAGGTCTGGGTGGCGTGCAGCAGCGTCGTCACCGCGGTGACGAACATGATCTGGAACAGCGAGGTGCCCACCACCACCGAGGTCGGCATCCCCAGCAGGTAGATCATCGCCGGCACCATGATGAAGCCGCCCCCGACCCCCATGATCGCCGAGAGGAACCCCACCAGCGCCCCGATCGCCGCCGGCGGGATGATCGAGATGTAAAGGTGCGAGACCGGGAACTTCATCTTCAGCGGCAGCTTGTGGGCGAGCGTCCGCTTGCGCTTGGGGATCCGGGGCGCGGCGCCCGAGCGCGCCCGGATCAGGGCGCGCAGGCTCTCGACGAACATCAGCGCGCCGACCACGCCCAGGAACAGCACGTAGGTCAGCGAGACCATCAGCTCGACCTGGCCGAGCTGGCTGAGCTTTTCGAACACCCAGACGCCGAGGAACGAGCCGCCGATGCCGCCGGCCAGGAGAATCATCCCCATGCGGGTGTCGAGCGTGCCGCGCCGCCAGTGGGCCAGCGCGCCCGAGAAGGACGAGGCGCAGATCTGGTTGGCCCCGGTCGCCACCGCCACCGCGGGCGGAATGCCGATCAGCATCAGCAGCGGGGTCATCAGGAAGCCGCCGCCGACCCCGAACAGCCCCGAAAGCACGCCGATAAGACCGCCGAGCCCCAGGATCAGGAGCGCGTCGACGGAGACTTCGGCGATGGGCAGGTAGATGAGCATCGGGGCTCCGGGCCGGGCCCTGAATTAAGCCCCGGACCGGGCGCCCAATGCAAGCCGCGGCGCCGGTCGGCGCGCCCTCGGCCCCCGTGTCGTGTTGGCGCGCGCCCCGTCAGGCCGGGGCGCCTGCGCGGCCGCGCCTAAGGGGATAGGACGCCGTGGAGGGCGCCCGCGCGCTGTGGGGTGGATCAGCCCCCGCAAGCGCCGGGATCGGACGGCGTCCTGATTGCGGTGACGGCGGTCAGGTTCCGACCTGCGGGGGGACCGCGTCGAAGACGCGCAGCATCTGCTCGTCCTGGCGGGCGGGATCGTGGGCCGAGCACGAGGGGCACAGCGCATAGCCGCTGACGAAGAACTTCTTCTCCGGCCGGGCGTAGACGTCGTGCCAGACCTCGCCCAGCTTCACCGCGTTGCAGATCGAGCAGCGGGGCGCGCCGTCCACCTCCGCCTCGGAGGCCTCGAAGACCTCCCTGACGCCGCCGGGTCCGGCGGCGCGGCTGCGGATCAGCTCATGGATCACGCGCAGCTCGCCGGGTTTCTCGCCCGGCTCGACGCGCATCTGGAACAGGCGCGCCATCCAGGGCGCGTCGCAGCGGTAGAGGAAGGAATGCGCCGCCTCCGCCTCGCGGCAGAGCTGGAACAGCGAGGACAGGTAGAGCTGCGTCTCCAGCCCCGAGACATATTCCTCGAGGCTGCGTCCGACGATGTTCTCGACGGACGCGGAGGGGGAGTCGTTTTCGGCGGCGAAGGCGTCCCAGTCGCCGCCGGCCGCGACGATGCGGTTCATCGGATCAAGGATGTACCAGGTGCTCATCTAGACAGAAGCCTTTTATCGGAAGCGCTCCAGTTAACCGCGGCGTGCGGCTGAAAAAAGGACATCGGCCAAATTAGGCGAAGAAAAGCCGGATTTGGTTCAGGATGGAACAAGATTCCGCGTCCCGGAAGCAATGTGGCGCGCGCAGGCCGCGCGCCGCCGCGGACGCCCGGAACAAGGCGGCCCGCCCCGCCGGGCGCCCCGGGTCCTCAGCGCGCGGTGGCGGCGGCGGCGAGGGAGGAGGGCTGGCCGGGCTCGTCCTCCTCGATGGCGCGGCGGGCGGCGGCGCCGACGGCGTGACGCTCGTCCGAGGTCAGCGGACGGTCGGCCGACAGGTCGGGGATGCGCACCGTCACCTCGCGGGCGGCGAAGCGGATGCCCTCCTTCTCGAAGAGCTCGCGGATGTTCTGGTAGACCAGCTTGCGGGTCGTCCACTGGTCGCCGGGCCGGGTCATGTACTTCACCCGGATGATCATCGCCGAGTCCTCCATCATGTAGACGCCCTGGGACTTCAGGGGCTGCACGAACTTCTGGCCCTCGGTCGGATGCTCCAGCAGCTGCTGGCCCAGTTTCTTGATCAGCTTGCGGACCCGCTCGACGTCGGTGTCGTAGGTCAGGCGCAGGGGCAGCTTCATCATCACCCAGTCGCGCGAGAAGTTGGTCAGGTGCTTGATCTCGCCGAAGGGGATGGTGTTCAGCGCGCCCAGGTGGTGGCGCAGCTGGAAGGACCGCAGCGAGATCTTCTCGACCGTGCCCTTCACCTCGCCGACGTCGATGTATTCGCCTTTGCGGAAGGCGTCGTCGAGCAGGAAGAACATGCCCGAGAGGATGTCGCGCACCAGCGTCTGCGCGCCGAAGCCGATGGCGATGCCCACGATGCCGGCGCCGGCGAACAGGGGGGCGACGTTGACGCCGAGCTCGGTCGCCACGATCACCGCCACCGCGCCCCCGATCACGATCAGGATCCCGGCGCGGAACAGCGGCAGCAGCGTGCCCAGCCGCGAGGTCGCCGAGGCGCCGCCGCCCTCGTCCCCGGGCTCTGCCATCACGTCGTCCACGCCTTCCTCGGCGATGCGCTGGTCGAGCCAGATGCGCATCGCGTGGAAGGCGATGTAGCCGATGAACAGCGTGTCGATGACGTCCTGGAAATCGTCGAAGAAGGAGCCGTCGGCAAAGATCTCCTGCCCGCCCCAGATCAGGATCAACACGTAGATCCCCGCGCCCAGCGAGAACAGGCTGATGATGCGGCGGGCCAGGTCCTCGAACGTGCGCATGGCGATCGAGCGGCGGGGGCCGTAGCGGGCGGCCTCGGCCTCGGCGGCCTCGCGCTCGCGCGCATGGGGGCGGACCTCGGGCGGCACGGTCATCGGGCCGCCGCCCTCCTCGTCCCCGTCGTCGCCCTCGTCCCCGTCGTCGCCAGAGACGCCGGCCCGCGGGCCGATCGCGTCGGCCGCATCGGCCGCGCGCAGCGGGGTGGGGCCGCCGGCGGGGCGCTCGGCCGCGCGCGGGGGCGTCTCCTCGGCGAGGGGGGCGTCGCGAACAGGAGCGTCGGGGACAGAAGCGTCGGGCACAGGGGAGTCGGCGACAGGGGCGTCGGCCGGGGGCTGCGCGGCGGGTCTCGGAGCGACGGGAGGCTCGGCCGGCGCCACGTCGGCGGCGGGGGCCGGGTCGGGCGTCGGGTCGGCCTTGAGCATCGGCGGGGCGGTTCCGATCGCCTCCGTCGCGACAGGCGCAGGCGCGGGGCGCGCGGGCGATTCAGGCGCGGCGCGCTCCGCGGGCGGGGCGTCAGTCGCGGTGTCGGGCGAACTCGGCGGTTCTTCCTGGGGTTCGACGAACGACCGGGCCGCGACGACGCGCAGGGCGCGGTTGCGGTTGAACAGGCGCTCGACGCAGTAGAGGCCGGTCGCATGCACCGTCAGCGCCACCAGCAGGGTGAGGAAGGCGCCGGCCAGCAGCGACCACTCCGCCTCGAGCCCCATGACGATGCGCACCGCCTCCTCCATCCAGGCGACGATGAAGTAGAGCGTGGTCAGCGGCGCCCAGATCCGCGCGCCGATGGCCGCGATCCAGGTGACCTCCTGGATGTTGCGGCCGTGGAGGATCGCGTCGGTGACGGTCTTCCGGTTGCTCCAGATCAGCCCCAGGATCAGCGCCAGCGCCAGGATGTTGAGCACGATGTGGTTCAGGCGCACCAGCTCGACGTCCACGCCCAGCTCGGTCAGCCAGGCGATGTAGAACCGCGAGACCACGGTGACCGCGGTCAGCGCCGAGAGCCACATGTAGAGGCGCCGCGCCCCGAGGTCGCTGATCCGCGGGATCCGGTAGTCGGCCAGGTAGGGGTTCAGGATCATCCGCCAGACGGTGTCGATCAGCATGAACGAGCCGTAGGCGGTCAGGATGATGCCGGCGGTGACCTGCGTGGGCACGTGGTCGGCGACCAGTCCCAGGCCGAGGCCCCCGGCGACCGCCAGGTTGATGGCCATCGCCGCGACGGTCAGCAGCATGCGCAGGGCGATCACCGGCAGCTTGCCGGTCAGGCCGACGGGGCGGTAGTGGCGCTGCGCGCGGATCATCGCCGGCCGGGCGAGGTAGACCGCATAAAGCTGCGACACCGCCCGCCCGATCAGGATCAGGATCACCGAGACCAGCGCCACGCCGGCAAAGTAGCCCGCGCGCCCGTCGGGCGCGTTCACCGCCAGCCGCTGCTCTAGCCGGCCGAGGCCCGAGCGCGCCTCGCGCAGCATCCGCTCCAGCCGCTGACGGAACAGCGAGACGTTCTCCGAGGTGCGCCGCAGCATCGACAGGCGCGCCGCCTCGTCGTCGGGCGGCCCGGTCGAGACCAGGCGCCCGTAGGCGGCGAGGTCGGGGGGGCGCGCATGCACCGGCTCGTTGGACGGGTTCGAGCCGCCGCCGGCCGCGGCGCCGGCTTCGGCCGCAGAGTCCTGCGCGCTCCGCTCCTGGCTGCGCGGCTGCTGGGTGAACAGGCTGCGCACGTCGAGGCCCTGCGCCTGCGCGGCGGGCAGGCGCCCGAGGGGGCCGGGGCCGCCGGGCGCGCCGATCCAGGCCAGCAGCGCCACGAGCAGCATCGCCGCCGCGCGCAGCCAGACCCCGCGTCGGGTCCGATGGCGCGCAGCCGCGCGCTCCGCCGGGCGCGGCAGGCCCTCGCGCTCCGCCGGGCGCGGCAGGCCCTCGCGCTCCGTCGGGCGCGGAAGGCCCTCGCGCTCCGCCGGGCGCGGAAGGCCATTGCGCTCAGCTGGGCGCGGCAAGAGTTTGCGCTCCGCTGGGCGAGGGTCGCTCACGCCTCCCTCGGCGCGCGCCGGAGCCTTCCGCGCTGTCGCACGCGTCGCGACGGCTCGCCCGGGCATGGGGTCCCGCGGCGCCGGGAGCGGCCCGGACGCGTCGGCGGCGCGCGTCGCCGCGGCCTGGCTGGGATGGCGGGCGTCGCGCATGACGCACTCCTGCTGGCGTGTCGGGCGGGTCGCTGGGACCGTCCCGGTCGCGATGATCATACCCCGCGAGCGGGGGCCCTGCGCAAGATCGCCCTGCGTGCGAGCGCCCCGCACGACCGGTCGCCTCGACGCCGACCCTGCGCCGCCCCTCCGCGCCAGGTTCGGACGGGCGGGAGACGTGGGAGAGGCGCGACCGGGGCGGGGTCGGGGGGAGCGTCTCGTCGCGCGGTTCGGTCTCCGTGCCCACGCGACGCAGGCGCGCGGCGAGGATCGCCGCTTTCGCGCGGCGCCTCATGTGGTGTAGCGTGACCCCGACGGGAAGATGGGGGTCGCGATCCTGACAGGGGGGCGTCGTCGCATCCCGTTCCGCGACGACGTCGGAATCCGCCGGCGTGGACGCGGCCTGAGGGACGGGCCCGGCGCCCGCGACAGCCGCCGCGCAGAGGCGTGCGGGACCCGCGTCGGGAACCAGCCGGACCGGGGACATTGGGAGCGCACCCACCCATGACGGCGCCAGCCCATGACGGATCCTACCCGGCGGCCGAGGCCTGGCCGGGCCGCACGCTCGGTCAGGGCGCCTCGCGCCGGGCGTTGCTCTACAGTCACGACACCTTCGGGCTCGGCCACCTGCGCCGCGCGCGCACGCTGGCCTCGGCCCTGACCCGGCGGGACGAGCGGCTGAGCGCGCTGATCCTCACCGGCTCGCCCATCGCCGGGCGCTTCGACTTTCCCGACCGGGTCGACCACGTGCGCCTGCCCGGCGTGGTGAAGCTGGCCGACGGGGACTACGCCTCGCACAACCTCGGCATGCCGATCGACGACACCGTGCACCTGCGCGCCGCGATCATCGAGGCGACCGAGGCGGCCTTCGAGCCCGACCTGCTGATCGTCGACAAGGAGGCCTGGGGCTTCCGCAACGAGATGGCCGGCGCGCTCGCCGCCGCCCGCCGCCGCGGGGCGCGGATCGTGCTGGGCGTGCGCGACGTGCTCGACGACCCGCGCCACCTGGCCGAGGAATGGCGGCGCAAGGGCCATGCCGAGGCGATCCGGCGCTGGTTCGACGAGATCTGGGTCTATGGCCTGCCCGAGGTGTGCCGCCCGCTCGAGGGGCTGGGGCTGGAGCCCGAGATCCTCGACCGCGTGGTCTACACCGGCTACCTGCGCCGCGACGCGCCGGACTGGCCCTCGGACGTGGGCGCGGCGCCGCCCGAGAAGCCCTTCGTGCTGGTCACCACCGGCGGCGGCGGCGACGGCGAGGGGCTGGTGGACTGGACCCTGTCGGCCTACGAGGCCGACCCGACGCTGGGCCCGCACGCGGTCATCGTCTACGGCCCGTTCCTGCACGCCGAGCGGCGCGCCGAGTTCGACCGGCGGGCGCTGGCCCTGAAGGGCCGGGTGACCGCGCTGAGCTTCGACAGCCGCATCGAGCGTCTGCTGGCCGAGAGCGCGGGGATCATCGCCATGGGCGGCTACAACACGTTCTGCGAGATCCTGAGCCTCGACAAACCGGCGGTGATCGCGCCGCGCACCCGCCCCCGGCTCGAGCAGTACATCCGCGCCGAGGCGGCCGAGCGACTGGGCCTGCTGCGCATGCTGCTGCCCGAGCGCGACGGCCGCGGGCCCGAGGCGATGGCCGCGGCGATCCGGGGCCTCGCCGACCAGCCGTTGCCCTCCTCGGCGCCCATTCCGGGGCTTCTGGACGGGCTCGAGGCGGTGTCGGCGCGCGCGGCGCTGGCATTCGGGCAGGCCCCGAGCACCGCCTCCCGGCGCGCCATCGGCTGAGCGGACGAGGCGCCGCGTCGGCCGGGCGCCGGGGCCGTCGTCGCGTGCGCGGCGCGCGGCGAGGCCGGCGCGGGGTTGCACCGTCTCCGGCTTGGGCGTTCGGAAAAGGCGGAGCGGTGCGCCCGGGATCGGCGGCGCGGGCCCTGTCCTTTCGCCGCGGCCCGGTCTAGATCTGCGGCGATGACCCAGGATGCCGCTCCCGCCCCGCCCGACGCCGCCGCTCCGACGCTGGCCGTGGTCGCCAAGGGCTACCCGCGCCTCTCCGAGACCTTCGTGGCCCAGGAGCTGCTGGCGCTGGAGAGCCGCGGCTTCGGCTTCGAGATCTGGTCCCTGCGCCATCCCTACGACGACCGCACCCACCCGCTGCACGACCGGATCCGGGCGCGGCCGCGCTATCTGCCCGAATACCTCTACCAGGAGCCGCTGCGCCTGCTGCGCGCCTGGCGGGCCGCGCGGCGGCTGCCGGGCTATCGCGCCGCGCGGGCGGCCTGGCTGCGCGACTGGCGCCGCGATCCGACGCCCAACCGCGGCCGCCGCTGGGGCCAGGCGCTGGTTCTGGCCGCAGAACTGCCCCCCGGGACCGGCGGCATCTACGTGCACTTCCTGCACACGCCCGGCTCGGTCGCGCGCTATGCCGGGATCCTGCGCGGACTGCCCTGGGCGGTCTCGGCCCACGCCAAGGACATCTGGACGATCCCCGACTGGGAGAAGCGCGAGAAGCTGGCCGAAGCGGCCTTCGCCGTCACCTGCACCGCGTCGGGCGCCGCCGAGCTGCGCCGGCTCGCCCCCACGGACGCGCGTGTGGGGCTGGTCTACCACGGGCTCGACCTGACCCGCTTCCCCGACCCGCCCGAGCGGGGCGCCGCCGAGGGGCCGCTGCGGCTGCTGTCGGTGGGGCGGCTGGTGGCCAAGAAGGGCTACGACGACCTGCTCGAGGCGCTCGCCCGCCTGCCGGCGGAGGTCGACTGGCGCTTCGACCACATCGGCGGCGGCGACCTGAAGGCGAGCCTCGCCGCGCGGGCCGAGTCGTTGGGCCTCGCCGATCGCATCCGCTGGCTGGGCAAGAAGGACCAGACCGAGGTGGTGGCGGCGATGCGCGCGGCGGACCTGTTCGTGCTGCCCTCCAAGATCGCTGAGGACGGCGACCGCGACGGGCTGCCCAACGTGCTGATGGAGGCGGCCTCCCAGCGCCTGCCGATCCTCTCCACCGCCGTCTCCGCCATCCCCGAGTTCGTGCGCGACGGGCGCGAGGGGCGCCTCGTCCCCCCCGGCGACCCCCAGGCGCTGGCCGAGGCGCTGACCGCGCTCGCCACCGACCCGCAGGGCCGGGCGGAGATGGCCGAGACCGCGCTCGCCCGCCTGCGCGCCGAGTTCGGGATGGAGGCGGGGATCGACGCGCTTTCCGCCCGGCTGCAGGCGATGGGCGTGGCCCCGGCCGGCGCCTCCGCGCAGCCCGCGGCGGCGGAATGACCGGGGCGCAACGGGGGGCGCCGGGCGGCCCGCCGCGCGTGGCGTTCCACGCGCCGATGAAGCCGCCCGACCATCCCAACCCCTCCGGCGACCGGCGCATCGCCCGGCTGACCCTGCAGGCGCTGGAGGGGGCGGGCTTCGCGCCCTTCGTCGCCTCGAGCCTGCGCACGCTGGAGATGGCCGGCGACCCCGCCGCGCAGGCCGCGCTCGCCCGCGAGGCCGTGGCCGAGGCCGCCCGCCTGATCGAGACCCTGCGTCCCGCCCCCCCCGCGCTGTGGTTCACCTATCATTCCTACTGGAAGGCCCCCGACCTCATCGGCCCGGCCGTCTGCGCGGCGCTGGGCCTGCCCTACGTGATCTCCGAGCCGATCCACGCCCCCAAACGGCGGACCGGCCCCTGGGCCGGGTTCGCCGAGGCGGCCGAGCGCTCGCTCGCCGCCGCCGACCTGCTGCTGTGGTCCACCGCCCGCGACCTGCCGGGCCTGCGCCGGCTGGAGGGCGCCCGGCTGGAGGAGCTGGCGCCCTTCATCGACCTTGGCCCCCCGGCGGTCCCGCGCCCGCCCGCCGCCGGCCCCCTGCGGCTGCTGGCGGTGGCGATGATGCGGCCGGGGGACAAGCTCGCCTCCTACGCTGCGCTGGCCGCCGCGCTGTCCCGGCCCGAGGCGCCCGAGGTTCGGCTGGAGGTGATCGGCGACGGGGCCGAGCGCGCGGCGGTCGAGGCGCTGCTGGCGCCTCTGGGCGACCGCGTGCGGTTCCTCGGCGTCGAGCCCGATCCCCTCCGCCTGCGCAAGGCGATGGAGGCGGCGGACCTGCTTGTCTGGCCCGGCGTCAACGAGGGCTTCGGGATGGTCTACCTCGAGGCGCTGGCCGCGGGCCTGCCGGCGCTGGCCGAGGATCGCCCCGGCCCGCGCCACGTCCTGCCGCCGCCCCCCGCCGGCCCGGCCCTGCCGCCCCCCGAGGACCCGGCCGCCTTCGCCGCGAGGCTGGCGGCGCTGGACGCGGACCGCGCCCGGCTTGCCGCCCTGCGCGGGACCGCGCGCGCCCACGCCGAGGCGCATCACGGGCTGGCGGCCGCATCGGCCCGGCTGCGCGAACTGCTCTCGCCGCTCGCGAGGCGTTGACGAAGACCCGCGACGACGTCGTCGAGGTCCGGGGCGCAGGGCCCGGGGCCTCTCGCGGTCGACGCCGGGCAGGGGGGCGGCTATTGCTGGGCGCCCGGCGGCTCCCGCCGGCCCCATCGAGAAGGACCGCCGTGCAGATCGCCCTCCTCCGCCATTTCCCCACCGACTGGAACGCCCTTGGGCGGCTTCAGGGGCGCACCGACGTGCCGCTCTCGGCCGAGGGGCGGGCGGAGCTGGCCCTGCGCCGCCTGCCCGAAGCCTGGCGCGGCCGGCCGATCCTGTGCTCCCCCCTCTCGCGCGCCCGCGAGACCGCCGAGACGCTGGCGCAAGGCGCCCCCGTCGTCATCGACGAGCGCCTGCTGGAAATGGACATGGGCGACTGGGAGGGGCGCCAGGGCGCCGACTTGATCGCGGATCCCGACTGCGCCTACGGCCCGGTCGAGGGATGGGGCATGGACTTCCGCGCCCCCGGCGGCGAGGGGCCCGCGGACATGTTCGCCCGCCTCGCCCCCCTGTTCGCCGAGCTGCGCGAACCGAGCCTGCTGATCACCCATCGCGGCCTGATGCGCGCGGCGCTGGCGATGGCCACCGGCTGGCGCTTCGAGGGGCCGGAGACGTTCCGCATCAAGCGCTTCGCCCTGCACCCGGTGACGCTGGAGGGCGGCCGTCCGGTCGCCGTCGGCCCTCCCGAAAAGCTGCCCCTGCGATGAGCGGGCCGCGGATCGCGCTGCTGGTCACCCACCTGATGGGCTCGGGGCATCTGGTGCGCACGCTGACGCTGGCGCGCGCGCTGGCCGCGCTGGGGGCGGACCCGCTGGTGATCTCGGGCGGACGGCCGCTGGCGCATGTGGACGCGGCGGGCGTGCGGCTGGCGCAGCTGCCGCCGCTGGCCTCCGACGGGCTCGACTACCGCGCCCTGCTGGACGCGGACGGCGCGCCGGCCTCGGACGCCTATCGCGCCGATCGGCAGGCGCGGCTGGTCGCGCTGCTCCGCGCCGAGGCGCCGGCGGCGCTGGTGACCGAGCTCTACCCGCTCGGCCGCCGCAACCTGGAGGCGGAGTTCCGCGCCGCCATCGCCGCCCTGCCGGCGGGGGCGCGCCTGATCGGCTCGGTCCGCGACGTGATGGAGCCGCCCTCGAAGGCCAGACGCGTGGCGCAGGCGCTGGAGCGGCTGGCCCCCTACGACGCGCTGCTGGTCCATGGCGACCCGGCGGTGATCCCGCTCGAGGCGAGCTGGCCCGGCGACGGGACCCTGCCGGAGCCGCTCGCGCGTCGCATCCGATACGCCGGCTATGCGGTCTCGCCGGCTCCCGCGCCCTCGACGGGGCCGGGCGAGGGCGAGGCGCTGGTCGCCACCGGCGGCGGCGCCATCGGGCGGCGGCTGCTGGAGGTGGCGGCGCGGGCCTCGGCCCTCTCGGCCTTGCCCTGGCGGCTGAGGGTGGGGGGCGCGGACGCCGCCGCGGTCATCGAGACGCTGCGCCCGCTGGGCCCCGCGGCGATGGAGCCCGCGGCCCCCGACTTCCGCCCCCGCCTTTCCCGCGCCGCCGCGGCCGTCACGCTGTGCGGCTACAACACCGCCGTCGAGGCGGCGCTGTCGGGCACGCCCACCCTGCTGGTCCCGATGGAGGAGGCCGGCGAGCGGGAGCAGCTGCTCCGCGCCGAGGCCTTCGCCCGCCTGCCGGAAATCGAGACCGCGCGGATCGCGGATCTGACGCCGGAGGGGCTGGCCGCGCGTGTGGCGGAGCTCGCCGCCCAGCCCCGCCGGGCGCCGACGCTGAGGGCCGACGGCGGGGCGGAGGCCGCGCGGATCGTGCTGCAGACGCTCGACCCGTAGGGCGCATTTCAATGCGCCGCGCCGGCCTCAGGAATAGGGATCGAGCGCGTCGCGAAGCCCGTCGCCGAGGAAGTTGAAGGCCAGCACCACCATGATCACCGGGATCATCGGGGCCAGCAGCCACGGGTAGATCTCGACCGCCGTCAGATCGAGCGCGTCGTTGAGCATCAGCCCCCAGCTCACCGCCGGCGGACGCAGGCCGAGCCCCAGCAGCGACAGCGCCGTCTCGCCGAGGATCATCGTCGGGATCGAGAGCGTGGCCGAGGCGACCAGGTGGCTCATGAAGTTCGGCATCATGTGCGAGCCGACGATGCGGTTGGTCGAAGCGCCCATCAGCTCGGCCGCGCGGACGTAGTCCTCCTCGCGCAGCGACAGGAACTTGGAGCGGACGGCGCGCGCCAGCCCCGGCCAGTCGAGCAGGCCCAGGATCACCGAGATCATGAAGAACACCGCCACCGGTCCCCAGTTGGCCGGGATCGCGGCCGACAGCGCCAGCCAGATCGGGAGTTCGGGCATCGAGCGGATGATCTCGATCGAGCGCTGCACGATGGCGTCGAACCAGCCGCCGAAGTAGCCCGCGAACCCGCCCAGCACCATGCCGATGCCGAAGCTGATCGCGACCCCGATCAGCCCCACGGTCAGCGACAGCTGCGCGCCATGCATGATCCGGCTGTGGATGTCGCGGCCCAGCCGGTCGGAGCCCAGGATGAACAGGTCCGCCCCCTCGGGCGGGCAGATCAGGCGGAAGCGGCTGTCGGCGAGGCCGAGGAAGGTCCAGGGATCGCCGCAGGTGGCGAACCAGCGCACCGGGCGCGGGTCGTCGTAGTCGCTTTCGAAGTCCGGCTGGAACGTGTCCATGTTGATGGTCGAGACCATCGGGTAGGTGACCGCCAGGTGGCCGTGGGCGAACCAGTCGATCTCCTGCGGGGGGGCGTAGATCGCGTCGGCGTTGCGGGTGGCCGGCGCATAGGGCGACAGGAACCCCACGAAGGGCAGGGCGAGGTAGATCGCCAGGATGTAGAGGCCCGAGATCACCGCCAGCCGGTGGCGGAAGAAGCGCCGGAAGATCAGCGTGGTGGTGGAGGCGTCGAGGTCCTTGCGCTCGAGCGCCTGGAGGTCGGACTCGGCGTCCCAGGGCTCGTCGGAGATCCAGTGGCTGTCGAGATCCCCGCCCGAACGGCCGAGCGCATGCGGATCGCCCGCGTCGTGGTCGATGCCGTGGCGGCTCACCGGCGCCTCCCCGAAAAGCGGATGCGGGGGTCGAGCACGGCCAGCAGCAGGTCCGAGACCAGCATCCCCAGCAGCGTCAGCACCGAGACGAACAGCAGGATGAAGCCCGAGAGGAAGTAGTCCTGGCTGCGCAGCGCCGAGAGCAGGATCGGCCCGATGGTCTGCAGCCCCATGACCAGCGACACCAGCACCGAGCCCGAGACGAGGCTCGGCAGCAGGTTGCCGATGTCGGCCACGAACGGGTTCAGCGCCATGCGCAGCGGGTAGCGGGTGATCGTGGCGACCTTGCCCACGCCCTTGGCGCGCGCGGTGGTCACGTAGGGCTTGCCGAGTTCGTCGAGGAGGTTGGCGCGCAGGCGGCGGACCATGGCGGCCATGCCGGACGTGCCGATGACGATGATCGGCACGATCATGTGGAGCATGATGTCGCCGAGCTTCTCGAAGCTCATCGGCTGGTCGACGTAGGACTTGTCCATCAGACCGCCGACCGGCAGGCCGAACCACTGCGCGCCCTTGTGGTAGAGGATCAGCGCCAGCAGGAAGTTGGGCGTGGCGAGCCCGATGTAGCCCACGAAGGTGGCGGTGTAGTCGATCCAGGAGTTGGCCTTGACCGCCGCGATCGCGCCCAGCGGCAGGGCCACGATGTAGACGAAGAGGATGGTGAAGAAGTTCAGGGCGATGGTCATCCACAGCGCCTCGCCGACGATGGCCGAGACGGGCTGGTCGAGCTCGAAGCTCCAGCCGAGGTTGCCCTGCAGGATGCCCGAGAAGCCCTGCGGTCCGGGCCAGAAGCCCATCCAGATCAGGTACTGCTCCCACATCGGGCGGTCGAGCGCGTATTCCTTCATCAGGAACTCGGCCTTGGCGACCGAGGCGCTTTCGCCCGAGGCGCGCAGCTGCTGGATCTGGTTGGAGAGCACGTCGCCCGGCGGCAGGTTGACGATCCAGAACACCAGCATCGAGACCAGCAGCAGGGTCCACAGCATCGTCCAGCAGCGCTTGAGGACGTAGCGGCCCATCAGCAGACCTCCCGAGCGGGGACGGCGGGACGGGCGCTCGCGCTGCGCGCGTCGCCCCGCCCACCGTCCCCAAGGCGCCCGGAGCGTGCGGGCGCGGCGCGGGCGGCCGGCGCCGCGGAGCGCAACGCGGACGGCGCCGCATATCGGGGCTCGGACCGCGCCGGAGCGGCGGGGCGGACGGTCCGGCGCGAGGCGGCCGGGCAGGGGAGGCCGGGGGCGGAGGACATCATTCGACGAAGAAGAACTCGTCGATGCGGTGCACGCCCAGGTGGGCGCCCGGCTCCCAGGCGTAGATCGCCTGCTTGGGGACGTTGCGCAGCCGGTTCGAGACGATGATCGGCTGCGGCGCCGCCGAGACCAGCCCGATGGCGAAGATCTGGTCGGCGTGGATGTCGAGCATCTCGTTCCACACGGCCGCCTGGTTCTCCTCGTCGGGCGAGGCCTGCCACTGGTGGTAGAGATCCAGCAGGCGCTTGGCGGGCTCGATCTGGGGCGGCTCGCCGGCGCCTTCCTTGGTCTGCCAGTACTGGCCCCACATAGGCCAGGAGAAGTTGGCCTGGTCCACCGGCGCCAGGTCGTCGGGCGGCGAGGAGGCGGTGGGGATGCCGTTGTTCCAGCCGTACCACACCGGCATCATCGAGGCGCCCTGGTAGGCCGAGTTGCGCAGGATGTCGCGATCGAGCGGACGGAAGATCAGCCGCGCGCCGACCAGGCGCCAGCTCTCGGCCACCAGCTCGAGGGCGTCGGATTCCTCGGTCCGCTCGCCCGCCGTCTCGACCACCAGCTCCAGCCGGCGGCCGTCGGGCAGCAGCCGGGTGCCGTCGCCGTCCTTCTTGTCGAGCCCCAGCGCGTCGAGCATCGCGTTGGCGCGGTCGATGTCGTACTCGGCCCAGGCCTTGGCGCGCGCCTCGGTGAAGAACGGGCTCTGCTCCAGCGGGGCGACCGCGCGCTCCTTCGCGAGACCGTAGAACAGGCTCTTGTTGATCGCGCGACGGTCGACGGCCAGCGACAGGGCGCGGCGGAAGTCGGCGGTGCGGAAGAGCTCCTGGAAGCCGGGATCCTCGTAGTTGAGGTTGGGGTAGAGCGCGATCTCGGAGGCGGCGCCGTTGGTCCACAGGTAAGTGGTGTAGTTGCCGGTCTTCTCGCCCTTCTTGAGCACGGGCGCGTCGGAGAAGGTCAGCGTGCGGATCTGCAGATCGCTCTCGCCCAGCGTGACCTTGGAGGCGACGAGGCCCGAGGCCGCGATCTCGGCCTCGACCTCGTCGATGTAGGGCAGCTGCACGCCCTGCGTGTCGACGCGGTGATAGTAGGGGTTGCGCGCGAGGATGTAGCGCTGGCCGTTCGGCTCGGTCGTGTTGATCCAGGGCTGCAGGGTCGGCAGCGCCGGATTGTCGAAGTTGTACATGTTGTCCAGCTTGTTGTGCAGCTGGGCCCAGTTCCGCGAGCGGGTGCGGCGGAGCATCCCCGCCAGCTCGTCCTTGTCGGTGTAGTCCTCGTGGAACTGCTTCATGAAGTGCGAGGGGCGGTAGATGAAGGGCGGGCGCGCCTGCGCCAGCGCCGGCAGGAAGCGCGGGTTGGGGGTGGCCCACTCGAACCGGATCTCGGTCTCGGAGACCACCGTGACGTCGGGCGCCTTGCCGTCGACCAGCAGCAGGGCGGGGGGACCCGCGGGCACCAGCTGCTCGTTGTTGGCCACGTCCTCCCACCAGTAGCGGAAATCCTCGGTGGTGAAGGGGGCGCCGTCGGACCACTTGTGACCGCGGCGCAGGTGGAGGGTGAAGATCCGCCCTTCCTCGACCACCACGTCGCGCAGGAGGTCGGGCTCGAGATTGTAATCCTGGTCGAAGCCGACCAGCCGCGCGTAGCCGTAGACCACCATGTAGCGGATGTCGCGGGCGCGGGTGAAGATCGTGCGCAGGCGCCCGCCCGCCTGGCCCAGCGCGCGGCCCTTGGCCTCGAGGTCGACCACCAGCGGCTCCTGGGGCAGGCGCTCGGAGACGGGGGGCAGCTCGCCGGCGTCGACCCGGGCCTGCAGCGAGGCGGACTCGCGGGGCGCCTGGGCCAGCGCCCGGCCGGCTGCGAGCGCGAAGATCGAGGCGGCGGCGCCGACCAGGCCCTGGCGGCGGGTGAGCGCGAAGCTCGGCGTGCGGGGGGAGCGGGTCATGCGGCGCACCTTACGAAATGTCCGGGCTCGACTTCCAGCAATCCGGGCGCCGCGTCGTCCGCGCCATAGCCGAAGGGCTCCGGCCAGGTGTCGGGCGCGCCGGCGCCGCGCGCGACGGCGGCAAGGTCGAGGCGACGGGAGAGGTCGGGTTCGGGCGACGCCGCGATCAGCGCCTGGGTGTAGGGATGCTTGGGGTCCTGGAACAGCAGCGACGCGGGCCCCTGCTCGACGATCCGGCCGCGGCGCATCACCGCCACCCGGTCGGCGAGATCGGCCACCACCGTCAGGTCGTGGCTGATGAACAGGTAGCTCAGTCCCAGGTCGTCGCGCAGGTCCTTGAGCAGCGCCAGCACCTGCGCCTGAACCGAGACGTCGAGCGCGCTGGTCGGCTCGTCGCAGACCAGCAGCTCGGGCTGCAGGGCCAGCGCCCGGGCGATCGAGATGCGCTGCCGCTGGCCGCCCGAGAAGGCGTGGGGGAAGCGCGAGAGATGCTCGGGGCTCAGCCCCACCTGGCGCATCAGGTCGGCCGCGCGTTCCCGCCGCTCGCGGTCGGCGCCGCGGTGGTGGACGCGCAGCGGCTCGGTCAGGATGTCCATCACCGCCATGCGCGGGCTGAGCGAGGCGTAGGGGTCCTGGAAGACGATCTGCACCTTGGAGCGGAAGTTCTTCAGCGCCTGGCCCGAGAGCTGGGTGACGTCCAGCGTCTCGCCGTCGGCGCCCTTGAAGCCGATCTCGGCGCCGCCGTCGGGCTCCTCGGCGCGCAGCATCAGCTTGGCGATGGTGGACTTGCCCGAGCCGCTCTCGCCCACGATGGCCAGCGTCTCGCCGCGGCCGACAGCGAGCTGCACGTCCTGCACCGCCCTGACCTCGGCGGCGGGCGGGCCGAAGCTCTTGCGGCGGCCGGGGTAGGTCTTGGAGAGGCCGCGGGCCCAGAAGATCGGGTCCTCGACCCCGCCGCGGCGCACCGGCTTGCCCTCGGGCAGCTCCGGGGCGGCGGCGATCAGGGCGCGGGTGTAGCCATGGCCCGGACGCTCGAGGATGTCGGCGACGGGGCCGGCTTCAACCACGCGGCCCTTGCGCATCACGGTCACCCGGTCGGCCATGTTGGCGACCACGCCCAGGTCGTGGGTCACCAGGATCACCGAGAGGCCCATCTCCTGCTGGAGCTGCTTGATCAGGTCGAGCACCTGCGCCTGGGTGGTGACGTCGAGCGCGGTCGTCGGCTCGTCCGCGATCAGCAGGTCGGGTCTGCAGACCATCGCCATGGCGATCATCGCGCGCTGGCGCAGGCCGCCCGAAAGCTCGAACGGATAGGCCGACCAGGCGCGCTCGGGGTCGGGGAAGCCGACCTGGGCGAAGATCTCGAGGCAGCGCTCCTTGGCCGCCTTGCCGCGCAGGGAGGTGTGCAGGCGCACCCCCTCCTCGGTCTGGGCGCCGATGGTGTGCAGCGGGGAGAGGGAGCTCATCGGCTCCTGGAAGATCATCGAGATGCGCCCGCCCCGGATCGCGCGCAGCTCGGAGCCGCGCAGCGACATCAGGTCGACGGGGTCCCGGTCGGGAAGGTGGAAGCGGGCGACGCCGCGGGTCACGTAGGCGCCCTTGGGCAGGATTCGCAGCAGCGCCTTGCCAGAGACGGTCTTGCCCGAGCCGCTCTCGCCCACGATGGCCAGCGTCTCGCCGCGGCGCACCGAGAAGGCGACGTCGGAGACGACCTCCATCGCCAGGCGCCCGCGCCCGAAAGCGACCGTCAGGCCCGACACCTCGAGCAGCGGAGGACGGGAGTCGCGCCCGTCCGGCGCGCTTTCGCCCGTTGCGCCATCGACGGACGCGCGACCGGGAGCGGCGGCGGCCTCGGCGGGCCGGCCGTCAGGCGTCTCGGGCGGTTCGGTCCCCACGTTTCCTCCCTCTCGCCAAGCCGTTGCGCGGGCCGAGCATGGCCGCCTCGGCGCCGCAGGGCAACAGCTTTGATGAACGTTGCGGCCGGCCGCAGCGTCAGCTTTGCTCAGAACGTGAAGGAATAGGCCAGCAGCGGGCCGTCGTAGGCGACCGAGTCGACATAGCGGCTGGCCGAGCCCAGCTCCCAGTCGACATGCCGCCATCCCGCGGTCAGCCGGTGGGGGCCCCGCGTCCAGGCGAGGCCGGCGAACACCTCCCAGGTGAAGTCGGATTCGCCCGCGCCGGCGCCCACCACGAAGGGCAGGGACCAGGACTCGGTCAGCGCGATCTCGCCCCGCGCGCCGACCAGCGCGTCGAGCGCGGTGTCCTCGACCGAGATCTGGTAGGAGCGCCCGTCCGAGGCGTCGGCGCCGAACTTCGTGTCAAAGCGCGTCCAGCGCAGGGCGAGCGTGCCGAACACGGTGGCGCGCGGCGTCTCGACCAGCCGCCAGCCGATCTGCGGCTTGACGAAGGTGGTCGTGGTGTCGAGCCCCGCCCCCACCGTCAGCTGATCGGGGGAGGCGGGCTCTCCGGCAGCCGGGGGCAGGGTGGCGCGCCCGGACTTGGAGACGTCGACGTAGAAGCCTTCGACCCCCAGCAGCAGGTCGCCGCGGCGGTGGATCGCCTCGCCCATGAAGCCGAAGTCGAGGTTCTCGATCACGGTCATCGAATCCACCTCGACCGAGGCGCCGCCGGCGAGGTTCTCGGTGACCGCGGCGGCCCAGAGATAGGTCGTCAGCGTGGTCTGCGAAGCCGGCGTCTCCTGGCCGCGGGCCGCCGGCGCGGCGATGGCGACGGCCACTCCCGCCGCGAGCCCCGAGGCGAGGGCCGCGGGGCGGAGGGGACGGGTGGACGGACGAAGGGTCATGGAAACGCTCCCCGGAACAGGCTCGCGCCCGAGGCGCCGGAAGCGGAAAGGGCGAGGCCGCGATTTCGCGAGCCTGCCCGCCCCGTCTCCCGCGCGCAAGCGCAGTTGCCGCCCGCGCGCAAGCGCAGTGTGCGCCAGCGGCAGTCCCGCCTCAGGCGAGCGCCAGCACCTCGTCGAGCGCGCTTTCCAGAAGGGCGAGCTCCGCGGGGCCCGAGAACCGGTGGTCGGCGCCCTTGACCAGCGTCAGCCGCAGGTCCGGGCTCTCGGCGTGGTCGAGCAGCTTCAGCGCCCAGTCCAGCGGCACGTCCTCGTCCGCCGTGCCCTGCAGAAGCCGCACCGGGAAGGGCAGGTCGAGGGGCGCGCGCAGCACCAGGTGGGCGCGCCCGTCCTCGATCAGCTTCTGGGTGATCACGTAGGGCGCGTCGGAATAGTCGGAGGGCAGCTCGACCCGGCCGGTCGTGGCCATCTCGGCCTTCTGGTCGTCCGTGAAGGCCGCCCACATGCCGTCCTCGGTGAAGTCGGGGGCGGCGGCGACGGTGACCAGGCCCGCCAGCCGCTCGGGCCGGGCGCGGGCGGTCAGCAGGCTGATCCAGCCGCCCATCGAGGAGCCGATCAGGATCTGCGGGCCGTCGGTCAGCGCATCGAGCGCATCGAGCGCGTCGCGCGCCCAGTCGCCGATGCAGCCCTCCTCGAAGTCGCCCGAGCTCTGCCCGTGGCCGGTGTAGTCGAAGCGCAGGAAGGCCAGGCCCCGGGCGCGGCAGGCGTCCTCGAGGAAGGTCGCCTTGGTCCCGGTCATGTCGGACTTGAAGCCGCCGAGGAACACCACGCCGGGCCGGGTGACGGGACGGCCGGCGTCGGGCGACTCGTCGCTCGCGAGGGTCCTGTGGTATGCGATCTTGCGACCGTCCTCGAGCGTGAGGAGATCCGGGAGGGGAGACGGGTTGGTCATGGATGGAACGGGCTCCGCTTCCGATGCCCAGACAGGGGCGCTTGCGGGGGCGCAGACTACCGCCCCCGGGGGCGGTGTCGACCCTTCGGGCTCGGCCGCTGCGGGCGCGCCCCGGGGGCCGGTGGTCCTGCAGCTGACCCCCGCGCTCGACGGCGGCGGGGTCGAGCGCGGCACGGTCGAGATCGCGCAGGCGATCGCGCGCGCCGGCGGCGTGGCGCTGGTCGCCTCCCGCGGCGGGCGGATGGAGAATGCGCTGGCGCGCGCCGGCGGCCGGCTGATCCGCATGGAGGTGGGCCGCAAGGCGCCCTGGGCGATCCGCGCCAACGCGAGGGCGCTGGCCGAGGTGATCCGCGCCGAGGGGGTGGAGCTGGTTCACGCCCGCTCCCGCGCGCCGGCCTGGGCGGGGTGGTTCGCGGCGAAGGCCACGGGCGTGCCCTTCGTCACCACCTGGCACGGGGTCTACAAGGAGAACTTTCCGGGCAAGTGGCTCTACAACCGGATCATGGGCCGGGGGCGGCCGGTGATCGCGGTCTCGGAGTTCATCGCCAGGATGATTCGCGCGCGCCTGCCCGAGGCCGAGGTGGTCGTCATCCCGCGGGGCGCCGACATCGCGGCCTTCGACCCGGCCGCGGTCTCGGGCGCGCGCACGGCCGAGCTGGCCGAGCGCTGGGGGCTGGTCGAGGATCCGCGCCCGGTGGTGATGCTGCCCGGCCGCCTGACCCGCTGGAAGGGCCAGGCGCATTTCATCGACGCCGCCGCCCGCCTGCGCGCAATGCGCGGCGGCGAGGACTTCCTGTTCCTGATGGTCGGCGGAGAGCCCGACTCGCCCTATGGCCGCGAGATGGCCGATCGCATCCGCGAGCGCGGGGTCGAGGGCTGCTGCGCGCTGGCCGGCCACTGCGACGACATGGCCGCGGGGCTGAAGCTCGCCTCGGTGGTGGTCTCGGCCTCGCTGGAGCCCGAGGCGTTCGGGCGGGTGGCGGTCGAGGCGCAGGCGATGGGCCGCCCGGTGATCGCCACCGACCACGGCGGCGCGCGCGAGACGGTCGAGGACGGCCTGACCGGCTGGCGCTATCCCCCCGGCGACGCGCAGGCGCTGGCCGAGGCGGTGCAGAAGGCGCTGAGCCTGGACGAGAGCGGGCGCGAACACATGGGGATGGCGGGCCGCGCCCGGGTGATGCAGCGGTTCTCGACCGAGGGCATGCAGCGCGCCACGCTGGAGATCTACGACCGGGTCACCGGGCGCGCCTGAGGCGCGGGGTCACCGGGCGCGCCCGAGGCGCGAAGTCTCCAGGCGCGCCTGAAGGAACGAGGTCGCGCCTTTGGCAGACGCCCCGCCGCGCTCTGCACGCCTCCCGCCCGCCCACCCCGGCGCGCAGAGCGCGGCGGGGCGCCGGTCGCGGCCGGCGCGCAAGGGGGCGAAAGAGAAGGGAGCCCGCCCGATGACCAACGCTTTCGAAAGCCCGTTTGCGGGACGCTACCTGTTGGAGCTGGCGCGCAATCCCAACATCTCGGTGGGGCGCTACAGCTACTATTCGGGCTGGTATCACGGGCACGGGTTCGACGAGTGCGCGCGTTACATCTCGCCCAACCCGGGCGAGGGCGATCGGCTGGTCGTGGGCGCGTTCTGCTCGATCGGGACGGGGGCGGTCTTCGTGATGGGGGGCAACCAGGGGCACCGGACGGACTGGGTCTCGACCTTCCCGTTCCACTGGGACGACGACCCGGTGCTGGGCCACGCCTCCAACGGCTACGCCCCGGCCGGCGACACGGTGATCGGCGACGACGTCTGGATCGGGGCCGAGGCGATGATCCTGCCCGGCGTCAGGGTCGGCTCTGGCGCGGTGATCGGCGCCCGCGCGCTGGTGACCGGGGACGTGGCCCCCTACGCCGTGGTCGCCGGCAACCCCGCCCGCGAGATCCGCCGCCGCTTCGGCGAGGCCGAGATCGCCATGCTGCTCGAGATGCGCTGGTGGGACTGGCCGATCGAGGAGATCCGCGGCGCGCTCGACCTACTGTGCTCGGGCGACGTCGCGGGGCTGCACGCGCGCTGGCGGGAGGGCTGAGGGACGCGCGCGAGGGTCCGGCGACGCAGGGGCCGATCCGCGCCTTTCCCGCTCGCGGCGCGAACCGGCGCCCGCGCGAGGCCCCGGGTCGGGCCCGGGGCGCGCGCCCGGTTCGACCTTCGCACGCGCCCCCGGGCCGCGGCGCGCTTCAGGCGGCGACCGGCTCCAGGTCGAGGCGCAGGGTGGCCATGCCGCGGCGCTGCGAAAGCTCCTCGTAGCCCGCGGCGCGGTAGGCGGTCAGGGCGGGGGCGTTGTCGAGCTCGACCTTCAGCGTGACGCTCAGCGCGCCGAGCGCGCGGGCGGCCTCCTCGACCAGCTCGGTCATCCGTCGGCCGGCGCCGCCGCGATGGGCGGGGTCGAGGCAGAGGTAGGCGAGGTGGCGCACCTCCGGACCCACGCCCACGCGCAGGGCGAAGAAGCCGACCTCGCGTCCCTCGGGGTCGGTCACGTAGAAGGCGGCGTCGTCGAGATCGCCCAGCCATGTCTCGCGCCACTCGCGCTCGCAGAACGGGCGGGCGGCGTTGGGGTTGGCCAGCGCGAGGTCGCTCTCGTCGGCCAGCAGCCGGGCCAGCGGCGAGAGGTCGAGCGGCGCGCTGCGGCGCAGGGTCAGCTCGGGGTCGGCCTCCGAGGGCGGCTCGGGGCGGGCGTCGTCAAGGTCCGTCATGGGGCCTCCGCGGGATCCGGTGGAAAAGGGGGCGCTCGGGCGGTGGGCCGCCTCTCACAGCCCGCGCGGGGGGATCAACCGGGATCGCGCGCGGGTTCCGCATCGCTCGACCGCTTTCCGGAGAGTGGAAGCCGATCCCCCGCGCCCCGGCCCCCGCCAGAGCGGGCGCATCCCCGATCCCGGGCGCCCCCCGCCCCCAGCCGTTCCTTGACAGCCCGCCCGCCCCCCATATGGTGCGCGCCACGCGGCGCGGGACGGTCCCGCGACGCCCATGATCCTTTGGAGAGACCCCATGTCCGACGCGCACGCCGCCCGTCCCGAGTCCCCCTCGGTCGAGGCCCGGCAGGTCACCGTGACCCTGCCGGACGGCGCGACGCGGACTATGCCGGCGGGGTCCAGCTCCGCCGATCTCGCCGCCGACATCTCCAAGTCGCTCGCCAAGGCCGCCATCGCGGCGAAGGTCGACGGCAAGCTCGCGGACCTCTCCGCGCCGCTGGAAGACGGCGCGCAGGTGGCGCTGGTGACGATGAAGGACGAGGCCGAGGCGCTGGAGCTGGTGCGCCACGACTGCGCGCATATCATGGCGCGCGCGGTGCAGGAGCTGTGGCCGGACGTGAAGGTCACCATCGGCCCGGTGATCGAGAACGGCTGGTACTACGACTTCGACCGCGAGGAGGCGTTCTCGACGGAAGATCTCGAGGCCATCGAGAAGAAGATGCGCGAGATCATCGCCAAGCGCGATCCGGTCCGCACCGAGGTCTGGGACCGCGCCGAGGCGATCAAGTTTTACGAGGCGGGCGACGAGCCCTACAAGGTCGAGCTCGTCGGCATGATCCCCGAGGGCCAGCCGATCCGCATGTACTGGCACGGGCATTGGCAGGATCTCTGCCGCGGCCCGCACCTGGTGCATACGGGCCAGGTGCCGCCGGACGCGTTCAAGCTGATGTCGGTGGCCGGCGCCTACTGGCGCGGCGACCACCGCAACAAGATGCTCCAGCGCATCTACGGCGTGGCCTTCCGCACCCGGAAGGACCTCGAGGCCTATCTCCACCAGCTGGAGGAGGCCAAGCGCCGCGACCATCGCAAGATCGGCCGGGAGATGGACCTGTTCCACCTCCAGGACGAGGCGCCGGGCATGGTGTTCTGGCACCCCGACGGCTGGTCGGTGTACCGCGCGCTGGAAGACTACATGCGCCGTCGCCTGACCAAGGCGAACTACAAGGAGATCAAGACGCCGCAGGTCGTGGACCGGAAGCTCTGGGAGGCCTCGGGCCACTGGGAGAACTACCACGAGAACATGTTCATCACCGAGATCGACGAGAGCTCGGAGGCCGGCTCCCACGCCAACGAAAAGCGCGTGAACGCCCTCAAGCCGATGAACTGCCCCTGCCACGTCCAGGTCTACAACCAGGGCCAGAAGAGCTATCGCGACCTGCCGCTGCGCCTGGCGGAGTTCGGGTCCTGCCACCGGTATGAGAGCTCGGGCTCGATGCACGGGCTGATGCGGGTGCGCGGCTTCACCCAGGACGACGCCCACATCTTCTGCACGGAAGATCAGATCGAGAGCGAGTGCGCGGATTTCATCACGCTGCTCTCCTCGGTCTACGCGGATCTCGGCTTCGAGAGCTTCGACATCAAGCTCTCCACCCGGCCCGAGACGCGGGTGGGCTCGGACGCGGTCTGGGACAAGGCCGAGGCGGCGCTCGAGAAGGCGATCAACGCGCTGGGCCTGCCCTATGAGGTCGACCCGGGCGAGGGCGCCTTCTACGGGCCGAAGCTGGACTTCAAGCTGACCGACGCGATCGGGCGGGAATGGCAGTGCGGCACCTTCCAGGCCGACTTCAACCTGCCCGACCGGCTGGACGCAGAATACGTCGACAGCGCCGGCGACAAGGTGCGCCCGGTGATGATGCACCGCGCCATCCTGGGCAGTTTCGAGCGGTTCCTGGGCATCCTGATCGAGAACCACGCCGGCCGCTTCCCGCTGTGGCTGGCGCCCCGGCAGGTGGTGATCGCGACCATCACCTCGGACGCGGACGCCTATGCGCTCGAGGCCGCGGCCGCCCTGCGCGCGCTCGGCCTGCGGGCCGAGGCGGACGTGCGCAACGAGAAGATCAACTACAAGGTCCGCGAGCATTCGCTGGCCCATGTGCCGCTGATCCTCGCCGTGGGCCGCAAGGAGGTCGAGGAGCGCAGCGTCTCGATCCGCCGCCTGGGCGAGAAGGGCCAGACGGTCCTGCCGCTGGAGGACGCCGCGGCGGCCATCGTCGAGGAGGCGACCCCGCCCGATCTGCGCTGAGGCCCCGCGCGGACCCACTCGCGCGCCCTGGTTTCTCGACCCCGCCGGTCCCCCGGCGGGGTCGTTGCGTTGCGGGCGGGGCCGGGAGCCCGAGCGGTGTCCGGGGTGCGCCGCCCTCGCTCCGCCCGAGCCGGCGACGCTCAGGGCCTGGCGCCCTTCATTCCGCGCCGCGGCGGGGCTTTTCGCGTCCGCGCGTTGCGCCCTGAGCGCGGGCTCCCAATCTCTTCGGGGTGCGCCGCGGGGGGACCGTCCGCGGGCGCGGACGGCAATCCTGACCGGCGGCGCCCCGCTGCAAGGAGAGGTCCCATGACCGTCCCGACCCCCGTCCGCGAGCCCTCCGTCCGCGAGCCTGACGCGGGCCCGCCGCCAGAACCCGGAGCGGGTCCGCAGCCCGCCGCCGACCGCGAGTCGCGCGAAGTCCCGAGCGAGGCCGACCTGCTCGCCGGCGCCGCCGCATCGAACCAGACCCATCCTCGACGAGGCGGCATCGCCGATCCGCAGGATCCCGCCGAGGCGGTGGCAGAGGATGCCGAGGAAGCCGCGCTTCTGCGCGAGCAGGCCGCCCGCATCGGCGACGGCCGCGCGAGCGCCGGGACCATCGTGCTGGATCCCGCCAGCCATCGCCGCTGGCTGGTCGCCGCCGGCATCGCCATGGCCGTGCTGGTCGGGGTGTTCCTGGTCCTCGGCTGATCCTCGGCGGACCCCGCCCCCCTGAAACCGACCCCCCTGAAACCGACCCCCCTGAAACCGACACGGAGCCTCGAATGTCCCGCATCGATCCCCCCCTCCACGCCGGTCCCTCGCTCCCTGGGGGAGACGCGTCGGCCGGCCCCTCGACGCCCCGGGCTGCGCCCTCCTCGACGCGGGCGACGCGACCGGCCGGCGCCGCCGTCCGCGCTCCGGACGAGGCGCGCCTGCCGCGCGAGCCTGCGCCCACGGGCGCGCCCGGCGCCGTCTCGGGCGCGAGCCTGGGATCGAGGGCCGGATCGGGGGCGGTGGCCGAGGCCGCCGGCGCCGGGGTCGCCGTGGCGACGCGCGCCGGGGCCGGGGCGTTGAGGCGATTCATCTGGCGAGTCGCCAAGGTCGGTCTGGGCGTGGCGCTGGGCCTGGCCTCGGCGGGAGCGGCGGCGCTTGCGGCCTTCTCGGCGCTGGCCTGAGGCTCCGGGCGGGAGACGGCGCGTCGCAAGGGGCGCAGGCGTCAGGCGCGGCGCGCGGGCCGGCGCGCCCGGGCGCCGCGCTCTCCTGACCCCCGCGCTCGGAGGCCGCGCTCAGAGGAAGACCACGTCTCCGTCGTCGAACGCCTCGGGCCCCACGTCCTTGAGGACGACCTTGGTCTGCGCCCAGGCGATCGCCAGGTCCTCGCCTGAGACGCGCAGGGTCAGATCCTCGAACGTTGCGGCGCCGCCGCTGATCGCAAGGCTGTCCTTGCCCGACCAGTCGAGGACGACGTCCTTGCCGTCCTTGCGGCCGAACTCGAACACATCCGCGCCGCCGCCGCCCGACAGCCGGTCCTTGCCCGCGCCGCCGATCAGCCAGTCGGCCCCGGACCCGCCCCACAGCTTGTCGCGCCCCGGCCCGCCGTCGAGCATGTCCGCGCCCGCGCCGCCTTTCAGCCGGTCGTTTCCGCCGCCGCCCTCGAGCCGGTCGGACCCGCCCTTGCCCAGCAGCAGGTCCTTGCCGCCCTTGCCCTCCATCAGGTCGACGCCGCCCTTGCCCTTGAGCTTGTCGTTCCGGCCCGAGCCGGACGTCTCGCGCCCCTTGCCGGTCAGCAGACCGTCGGCGTAGTCGACGTAGTTGACCTCGATCGCGAAATTCAGCCCGCTGAGCAGGTCTGCGCCGGGCTCGGTCGACCACTGGTACCAGGGGTTGTCCAGCCAGCCCTCGAACCGGATCGTCTGCAGGCTCTGGCTGGCCGAACCGTTGCCCGAGATCAGGCCGACCTCCGGCACATACTCGGCGGGCGCGCCCGTCTCGATCCGCAGGCCCTGGCGGCCGGTGTCGTTGAAGGTGCCGCTTCGATCGAACGTGGCGTCGACCCGGCCGCCGGTCTGGCTGACCTCGGCGTGCCAGGAGTAGCTCGCCAGACCGGCCTTCTCGATATCGTTCCCCGCGAGGCCCCGGACTTTCATCCAGCCGTCCTCGTCGGCCCCCAGCCCGAAGCCCGAGATCTGCTGGGTCTGGGTGTTCCACACGCCCATCCAGATCGAGACGACATCGCCCTCGTAGGCGGTCAGCGGGGCCTGCGCGCCGCCCTCGTAATAGGCGGTGACCGCGGGCGGGTTGCCGTAGACCTCGCGGTTATAGAGGCCACGCTGGATCTGGACGATCGTCGCGAAGACCTCGTTCTCGTCAAGCGTCTGGTAGAGCTGGCTTTCAATCTGGTTCGCGATGACCACGGCTGGCCCCCCTCGGCTGGACTGGAACGGGGCCAAGTAAGGGGCGTCGACCTGTTCATGGAAGAATAAGCGGGAGGAATGCGACGCATGACGCTTCGTCACTTCTCCCTTGGGATGATGCTGCGGGGCGGCGATGCCCGAGAAGGTTGCTCCGATCGCCGGTTCGCGCGCGGACGGCCACAGGGCGCCTGGCCTCCCGCCCCCCGTCTCAAAGCTGATTCGCTGCCCACGGGGCCCGTGTTCATTGACTTTTCGCGTCCGGCGCCCGATGCAGCCCGTTCCGCCCCGCCCGGCCCGGCCGCCACCGCGGGGCGATTTCAGTTCTGCGGCCGAATACGAGGAGTGCCTCGAGGTGATCACGCCGGTCCTGCCGACCTACGCGCGGGCCCCCCTTTCCTTCGTGGAAGGGTCCGGTCCCTGGCTGATCGACGACAAGGGTGAACGTTATCTGGATCTCGGCGCCGGGATCGCAGTCAACGTTCTGGGCCATGCCAACCCGCGTCTCGTCGCTGCGCTGGAGTCCCAGGCCCGACGTCTGTGGCACACCTCGAACCTCTACCGCATCCCGAACCAGGAGAAGCTCGCGCAGCTCCTGACCGAGAACACCTTCGCGGACACGGTCTTCTTCACCAACTCGGGCACCGAGGCGATCGAGTGCGCGGTGAAGATGGTGCGCAAGCATTTCTCCCATAACGGCAAGCCGGAGAAGGTGCGGATCGTCACCTTCGAGGGGGCCTTCCACGGCCGCTCGGCCGCGGGGATCGCGGCCTCGGGCGGGGAGAAGATGACCAAGGGCTTCGGCCCGATCCTCGAGGGCTTCGACAAGGTCCCGGTGGGCGACGAGGCCGCCCTGCGCGCCGCCGTCGGCCCCGAGACGGCCGCGATCCTGATCGAGCCGATCCAGGGCGAGGGCGGCATCCGGATGGTCGACGCGGCCTTCCTGAAGCTGCTGCGCCAGGTCTGCGACGAGCATGACCTGCTGCTGGTCTTCGACGAGATCCAGTGCGGCGTGGCGCGGACCGGCAAGCTGTTCGCGCATGAGTGGGCCGGCGTCGCGCCCGACGTGATGACCATCGCCAAGGGCATCGGCGGGGGCTTCCCGCTGGGCGCGTGCCTGGCGACTGAGTCCGCCGCCGACGGCATGGGCTTTGGCACCCACGGCTCGACTTACGGCGGCAACCCGCTGGGCTGCGCGGTGGGCTGCGCGGTGATGGAGGCGGTGCTCGAGGACGGGTTCCTCGCCGACGTCTCGCGCAAGGCCGGCGCGCTTCGCCAGAAGCTCGAGGGGCTGATCGCGGCCCACCCCGACGTCTACGAGGGCGTGCGGGGCGAGGGGCTGATGCTGGGGCTGAAGTGCAAGGCCGCCAACACCGACGTGGTGGCCGCGGGCTACGACGCGCGCCTGCTGGTGGTGCCGGCGGCCGACAACGTCGTGCGCCTGCTGCCGCCCCTGAACATCACCGACGAGGAGATGGCCGAGGCTGTCGCGCGCCTCGACGCGGCGGCGGTCGCGGTGGAGGTCAAACAGAAGGAGGCGACCGGATGACCCGGCACTTCCTGGACCTCGACAAGGTCCCCGCCAAGACCCTGCGCGCGATCCTCGAGGACGCGCGCGCGGTCAAGGACGCCCGCGCCGGGCGCCCCAAGGGCACGCCGGACGACGACATGGCGCTGGCCGGCAAGATGGTGGCGCTGGTGTTCGAGAAGCCCTCGACCCGGACCCGCGTCAGCTTCGACGTGGGCATCCGCCAGATGGGCGGCGAGACGATGATGCTCACCGGCTCGGAGATGCAGCTCGGCCAGGGCGAGACGGTGGCTGACACCGCGCGCGTCCTGTCGCGCTATGTCGACGCGATCATGATCCGCACCTTCGAGGAGTCGACGCTGCTGGAACTGGCGGACAACGCGTCGGTGCCGGTCGTCAACGGCCTGACCAACCGCAGCCATCCCTGCCAGATCATGGCCGACGTGATGACCTACGAGGAGCATCGCGGCTCGATCGCGGGGCGCAAGGTGGTCTGGTCGGGCGACGGCAACAACGTCTGCGCCTCGTTCCTGCACGCCGCCGGCCGCTTCGGCTTCGACCTGACCTTCACCGGGCCCGAGACGCTGGACCCGGACCCGAAGGTGGTCGACTGGGCCCGCGGCGAGGGGGCGGAGATCGTGATCGAGCGCGACGCGCTGAAGGCGGCCGAGGGGGCGGACCTGGTGGTCACGGACACCTGGCTGTCGATGCACGACGACGCCTCGGCCCGCGACCGGCGCCACAACCAGCTGCGCCCCTACCAGGTCAACGAGGCACTGATGGCCAGGGCCAGGCCCGACGCGCTGTTCATGCACTGCCTGCCCGCCCACCGCGACGAGGAGGCGACCTCCGCGGTCATGGACGGCCCGCACTCGGTGATCTTCGACGAGGCAGAGAACCGCCTCCACGCCCAGAAGGCGATCCTGCGCTGGTGCCTCGGGGCCTGAGGGCGCGCAAAGAGACGAACGGCTGGCCGGACCGGCCGGGCAGGGGGCGGCGCCGCAGGGCGCCGCCCTTTCGCATGACGGCCCCCGGGGCGGACGCCCCGTCGACGGACGCGCGGGGCGGCAGGTCCGGCCCTGCCTGAAAATCGGCGCGGCCCGCCACAGTTGGGCGACGCCGGCCGCAATCGTTTCGCGAGACAAGGGGCGAGGCCATCGGTCGGGAAATCCGTCCACCCGACGCCACGGACCCTTCGCGCGGGACTGGACCCCGCGGCCCACGGGCTGAATTACGTGGATGTTCCGGCAGGCGCACCGACGCCGGGAACGTCGCGAGGGGGTGCGCCGGGCGTATGCGCGTCTCCGCCTGCAAGACGCGTACACGTCTCCACGAAAGCAATCCAATGCAGACCCTGACCCAAGGGCGGCTCCTGCCGCTCGCGGCGGCGCTCGTCCTGACGGCGGCGCCGGCCTCGGCCCTGTCGATCGAATATTCGAACGGCGACCCCTCGGACACCTTCATCGTGACGGACGGCGGGGCCGGCGACGACGACGGTCTTGCCGGCTCCATCGACTACGACTCGGGCATGACCAACCCGCTGGGCGGCTGGGAGCTTCTCTCGACGCAGGCCTCGAGCTGCGCGTCCGCGATCGACTGCCCCAACCTGACGCTCTCGTTCGAAGCCAACAGCCTGGGCGAGCCGGCCGACCTGCGCATCGCGGTGACCCAGACCGACCTGACGCTCGACGAGGCCCTGTTCGGCTTCGACACGACGCTCAGCGGCTTCACCGGGGGCGAGGCGACGATCACGTCCTACTACGATCCCTCCAACACCGCCTTCGGAGAGGCCGAGCGGATCGGCGAGAGCTTCAGCTTCGCCGCGCCCGACGGCTTCTCCTCCTTCGCGATGGACGGCTCCGACCTGGCGCCGGGCGCGAGCCCGTTCTCGCTGACCACGGTGATCGAGATCGCCCACGCGCTCGGCGACACCCAGACCTACGGCGATTCGAAGGTGGCCGTGGCCTCGGCCGTGCCGGTTCCCGCGGCGCTGCCGCTGCTGGCGGGGGCGCTGGGGCTGAGCGGGCTGATGCTGCGACGTCGCGGCCGCGCCTGAGCCCTGCGGGCCCGGCCCGGCGCCGGGCCCGCCTGCCGGGAGGCGCGCGCGGCCGGCGGTTCCGGCGCCCTCACACCTCGTCGCGCCCCGCTCCGGCCCTCGCGCGCCGCCTCCCGGTCCGCCCCGGTCGCCGATCGGGGCGGACGCCTTTCCGCGGCGTCCCCCGGCGCGGCGGGGCCCGCGGCCCGGTCAACCCGCTCGCCGCCGCTTGACCTCCCCCTCGGCGAAGGGTAGAGACCGCGCCGCTGGAGGGGTGTAGCTCAGTTGGTAGAGCATCGGTCTCCAAAACCGAGGGCCGTGGGTTCGA
>NZ_CAXBOD010000055.1:0-31117 GCF_963977235.1 uncultured Albimonas sp. | reverse complement strand
GGTGCTCAGCCTCTGCCCCACAACCCTCGAAGCGAAAGCAGAATCCGGTCGCGACCGGATCGGGAGAAGGCTTTCGCGGGGGGATAACTGGCGGAGGGGATGGACCTGAAATCCAACCTTCTCCACCCTAAGTCATTGTTTTCTTTATGCCCGACTTCGCATCGCCACCGCACGGTGGCTGGTGTCAGCCAGCATCCTCCTTTCCTCCATGTCCATACAGGCTTGCGTTCTGGTGGGCCCGCTCTTGTCGCTCGAATTCCAGCGTCGAATGAGCAATGCCGAACTGGCTCTCAAGCATTCGCTTGATCTCGTCCTTGATGTCCTCGAGGCGCTCCCAAGATCCTGTCTCGATGACAACATGCGTATCGAGTGCCGCCGCGTGTTCCTGCATCTGCCAGAAATGAGCGTGATGGATGTCCGCCACGCCGCCGATGCCGCGCACCGCGTCGACGACAGCGCCGTTGTCGATGTCGGGCGGACTGCCGAGCATCAGTGTGCGAATGGGCCCGCCGATCTCCGTGAAGGCGAGGTAGAGGATGTACAGCGCGATACCGATGGTAATCGCAGGGTCGACCCATCGCATGTCGTAGAGGATGATGAGCGCACCACCGATGATGACCGCTACGGAGGCCAGCGCATCCGACAGGTTGTGCAGGAACAGAGCTCGGATGTTCACGCTGCCCTTCTGCATCGAGTAGGTGAGCAGCGCTGTCAGCGTGTCCACGGCAAGCGCCACGCCACCGAGGATCACGACCGTCCAGCCGGCGACCTCAGGCGGGTCGATCATCCGCATCCCGCCTTCGTAGATCAGGTAGAAGCCGACGAGGATCAACGTGGTGTAGTTGATCAGAGCCGCCACGATCTCGATCCGACCATAGCCGAAGGTCATCCGCTCGTCCGCAGGCCGCCGCGCGATCTTGCGTGCTGCGAAGGCGATCACCAGGGACGCCATGTCCGAGAAGTTGTGCAGCGCATCCGCGATCAGCGCGAGGCTGCCCGATAAGATGCCTCCGACGATTTGCGCGACGGTCAGAAGAGCATTCGCCCAGATCGCGACGGAGACACGGCGATCGCCGGACTTGGGGTCGATATGGGCGTGGCCATGATCATGCGGCATGTGCGTCCCCCTCGTGACGGTGATTGAGCCGGGCAGTGCCTGGCTTGAGAGGCAGGCGCCCATCGCGGATCCTGCGAACCCGAGCATTCATCCAGTGCCTTACGATGTGACGATAGAGCCAATCGCGCAGCTGGCCGAACGCTTGCCGGTGCAAGTCATAGAATTGGTCCGGCGTCTCGAATGTTCCCAGATCCCGGGCAATGCCGGTTTTTTGGATATACGTGCTGGCTCCCGTCCATTCGACCGACGGGCTGTTAAGGCACTCGGTGCCCGCACCATAGCCGCAGAGGCTGTCACTGTCGCTGAACGCCCGCTGCAATGCCGTGAGGTACGGCGCGTCGAGGATGAAACCCTCCAGGTCAATCCACGTGGCGCCGGTCTCCACCTCGATCCAGGAATGGAGGATTTCCGCGGGCGCGACCGGATAGACAAGCTCGGGGACGACACCGCGCTGGAGCGCCTTGTGAATGGTGAAGCCGTGCAATCTGCACCGGATGCCGGCTCCCCTGAGCAGCGCCATCAGCAATGTGCCCTTGGTGTTGCACTGGCCGAAGCCGTCCACCAGCACCTGCGATGCCGGAATGTCGTCCGCCCGATTGTAGCCGAAGGCGATTTCGTTGCGAACGAAATCGTAGATGGCCCCGATCCGCGCGTCAGGCGGCAGAGCTTTCCAGCCCCGCGCTACCAATAGCGCCGCGATCGCCGGACTCTCGAAATCGAGGAGCCGCGTGGGGGCGAGCAATGGGTCTGTTTGAATCATGACATCTCTCCTCGAATCGGTATGGGAGAGAGATAATTGCTACAGCGACTGTAGCTTCAAGCCCTGAATTCACGCACCGCGCGGGGCGGCCAGAATGATCGCGGCGCCAACCAGGCACACCGCGGTCCCCAGAACGTCCCACCCATCCGGCCTGTGTCCTTCTGCGAGCCACATCCACAGAACCGATGCCGCGATATAGACCCCGCCATAGGCCGCAAAGGCGCGTCCCGCCGCCACGGTGTCGACCTGCGCCAGAAGCCAGCCGAACGCGACCAGCGCGGCCACGCCGGGAACGAGCCAGAGGGCGGACGCACCGAGACGCCACCACGCCCAGATCGCGAAGCATCCGGCGATCTCGGCCAAGGCCGCGAGCGGATAGGCGAGCGCGGCGGGCATCTCAGGCGCCGATCTCGTCGTGGTCCGTCAGGCACTCGGAATGGTCGCGCAGCACCTCCAGCACGCGGCAATCGGCCGTCTGCCCGCCACTGCATTCGTGAACCATGCGCTTGAGTTCGGTGCGCAGGGCTTCCAGACGCGCAAGGCGCTGCTCCACCTGCTTCAACTGCCTGCGCGCGATGGCGTCGGCTTCGTGACACGGGCGATGGGGGTGATCGCTGAGGTCCAGCAATTCCCGGATCGCTTCGAGTGAAAAGCCCAATTGTCGCGCGTGCCGGATGAAGGCGAGCCGGTCGAGCTCATCGTCGCCATAGCGGCGCTGGCCACCCTCGGTCCGGCCAGGTTCCGGCATCAGACCGATCTGCTCGTAATAGCGGATCGTCTGCACCTTGGTGCCGGTTTTCTTGGCCAGACTGCCGATCGTCAGCATGGGCGCCTCCGTAATGCTTCAGTGTTGGTAGGTTTTGCCGCACCGATTGGCAAGGCCGCGAGCCGCTACACAGGTCCGTGAAGCCGCCATGACGACGGAACAAGCGGGTTGAACCTCTAGTAACTTGAGGGTGTAAACACCCATAAAATTAAGAATCACGGGCAGGCCAAGCTCATTGCGACTGACATTTCTTCAAAAGATCCTCTGGGCGCTCGCGGGCGTTGCGGCGCTGGCGTTCGTCTGGTTGCTGCTCTGGGCGGACTATCGAGCCGACCAGGCCGCGGAGGGCGAGCCTGCGTTTCGTGCTGATTTCGAATTGACGGATCACACCGGGATGGTTCGCACGCAGGAGGATTACGCGGGCCGCTGGATGCTGGTCTTCTTCGGCTTCGCCAATTGCCCCGATGTCTGCCCGACGACGCTGGCCGAGATCGCCGCCGTCATGGACGGGCTGGGCGACGACGCCGCACAGGTTCAGCCGCTGTTTATATCGATCGATCCCGAGCGCGACACGCCATCGGTCCTCGCGGATTTCGTGCCGAGGTTCGAGGCCGGGATCGTGGGCCTGACCGGAACGCCCGACCAGATCGAACGGACCGCCGACAGCTTTCACATCTTCTATGAAAAGGTCGAGGAGGCCGCGGCGCCCGGCGGCTACACGATGGGCCATTCCTCGCAGCTGTTCCTGTTCGACCCGGCAGGCGGTTACGTGAAAGCCTGGTCCTACGGCACGCCTGCCGAGGAGATCCTTGCCGATCTGAGGGGGCGGTTCGCCGGATGATTGCGAGATTGACAGGTGAAGCGGCGCTCGCCGCCGCTTGGGTGGTGGCGCTCATCGCGACGCTCTCGGTGCTGTTCATCGGCGAGGTGCTGGGCCAGATGCCTTGTCTGCTGTGCTGGTACCAGCGCGCATTCATGTTCCCGCTACCCATCGTTCTGGGCCTCGGCCTGTGGTGGCAGGACGCCCGCGTCGGACGCTATGGCGTGGCGCTCAGCCTCTGCGGCGGGGCGGTCGCGCTCTGGCACATTGGCCTTTACGTCGGCATCATCCCGGAGCCCATCCAGCCCTGCACGGCGACCGGCCCCTCCTGCACCGACGCCAATCAATTGATCCTCGGGGTTCCGATCCCGCTCCTGTCGCTTGTCGCCTTCACGCTCACCGCGAGCCTGTCGGCCCTCTCTCTGAAGGACCCGCGCTCATGAATCGTCGCGCTCTCATCCTCTCCGTTGTCGCCGTCGCCGTTGCCGTCTTCGCCGCAGCGGCCTGGTTCACGACACGTCCCGCATCCGTCGCCGCAACCGCGACTGTCCCGCCCGAACAGAGCGAGGCGCTGCTGCGGTCTTACTCCCCGATCCTCGGACCCGAGGATGCCCCCGTCACCATCGTCGAGTTCTTCGATCCGGCCTGCGAGGCGTGCCGCGCCTTTTATCCGGTGGTCAAGGACATCATGGCTGAGCATGGCAACGCGGTGCGCGTCGCGATCCGCTACACGCCGTTCCACGGCGAAGCCTCGGAGGAAGCGATCCGCGTGCTCGAGGCTGCCCGGATGCAGGACGTCTACGAGCCCGTGATGGAGGCGCTCCTGCGCGAGCAGCCACGGTGGGCCTCGCATGGCGCGCCGGCTCCGGGACTGATCCTGGAGATAGCTGCAACCGCGGGACTGGATGTGGAGACGGCGCGCACGCAGATGCTCGCGCCGGATGTCGTGGCGATCCTGAACCAGGACCGCGCCGATGTCGAAACCATGGCTGTGCGCCAGACGCCGACATTCTTCGTCAACGGTCGGCCGCTCGATCCGTTCGGTGAGGCCGAACTGCGCGCGCTGGTGGCCGAGGAAGTGGCCGCGAGCGGTTCGTGACCGTGGCGCGCATGACAAGGAGGCACCCACGAATGACCAAGCTCACCATCCCGTTGCTGGCGAGCCTCGCCACACTCGCGCTCACATCCGGTGTCGCCCTTGCCGGGTCGGAGGATGTGGTTGTCGAAAACGCGTGGGCGCGCGCCTCCATCGGGGTCAACCGACCCGGCGCGGCCTACATGACGATCCGCAACACCGGAGACGAGGCCGTCACGCTGACCGGCATTTCCACGCCGCTCGCCATGATGCCGGAGATCCACGAGAGCAGGACCAATGCCGAGGGCGTCAGCTCGATGGCATCTGCGGGCGAGATCACCATCGCCCCCGGCGAAGCCGCTGAACTGGCACCCGGCGGGCTGCACGCGATGCTGATGAGGCTGCAGAAGCCGATGATCGAGGGCGAGAGCTTCCCGCTGACGCTGAGCTTCTCGGATGGCGGCGAGGTGACGGTCGAGGTTCCGATCCTCGGGATCGCGGCGCGCGGGCCGGAGGGCTGATGCGGCGCCGAACGGCTCTTGGATACGGCACCGCTGCTCTGGGCGCCATTGGGCTGACGCTGTTCGTCGGCTGGTGGCGGGTGGACGGTCCCGGCGCGCCCGAGGCTTCAGGGCGGCTTCCGCTGCCGCTGACGGAGATGGATTTCCGTCTCACGGATCATGAGGGACAACCGGTCGGCCCCGACAGACTGGTCGGTCGCCCGACCATGGTGTTCTTCGGCTTCACCTTCTGTCCCGACGTCTGCCCGACCACGCTGTCGGACATTTCCGGCTGGCTCGATACGCTCGGCGAGGATGCCGGGCAGATGAACGTGGTCTTCATCACCGTGGATCCGGACCGCGACACCGTCGAGGCGATGGCCGAATATGTCGGCTACTTCCATCCGGCGATCCGCGGCTGGACCGGTGCGCAAGATCAGATAGCACGCGCGGCGGAAGGGTTCCGGGCGAGCTACGAGCGTGTTCCGACCAACGGCGGCGACTACACCATGAACCATACGGCGAGCGTGTTCCTGTTCGACGCGGCCGGCGGGTTCGTCAGCATGATCGACTATCACGAACCGAGGGAGTTCGCAGTGCCGAAGATCCGCCGGGCGCTGGAAGAAGAAACGGAGGGGGCGACATGAAGCTGAGGTATCTGGCAGTCGGACTCGTGACGGCGGGAAGCGTGTCTGCGACCGCCCTCGCGCTTTCGGGCACCTGGACACGGGACCCTGTCCCGCCCGGTCTTGCCGAGGCTGCACTCTGGACGCCTGAGGCCATGCCCATGCCGGCGTCCACTGAGGCGCCGGTCCTCGCGCCGACCCTCGCCCGTTCGGATGTTGCCCCGATGGTCAGCCCACCGGCTCTGCCGTCTGCCGTGGTCGTCGCGCCATCGCTTCCGAGGGTCGAGCCTTCGCTCCGGACGTGGGCACGGGAGATCGCCGCGGGCGAGACGCTCGATGCAGTTCTCGCGGAGGCAGGTCTCGATGCCCCGGTTCGCGCCGAGGTGGCGCTTGCACTTGCGGCAGAGTTCGACCTGCGCCGCTTGCGTCCGGGACATGCCCTCAGCGTCATCACCACCCCGGAGGGCAGCCCCCGTCGCGTCGTTCTGGAGGTGGACGACGGCGTCCGGATCGAGGCTGTCTTTGGCGCGCAGGTTGCGACGCGCGTGGTGGCCCCCGATCCCGAAATCGTCACCCTGGCCAGTGAAGCCCGTATTGAAAGCTCGGTCTTCGCCGCGCTCGACGCGGGCGGCATTCCGGCACGCTTCGCGGTCGATCTGGCGCAGATGCTGGGTGGCGCCGTGGATTTCCGGCGCGACCTGACGGGTGGCGAAACCCTTAGGCTGATGTGGCGCGAGGCGCGGATCGGCGACGACATCGTCGGCCAGCCGGACCTGACCTTCGCGGCGCTTGACCTTGGCGACACGCTGTTCGAGATCGTCTGGCCGGAGGATGGCTCCGGGCGGGCCACGATCTACCGTGATGGCGTGGTCATGCGCGTCTTCGCGCAGCCGGTCGAGGGCGCGCGGCTCAGTTCCGTGTTCGGGCGCAGGACGCACCCGGTCTACGGCGACACGCGGATGCACACCGGAGTCGACTTCGCGGCCGCACGGGGTACCCCGGTCTACGCGACCGCACCGGGCCGCGTCAGCTTTGTCGGCTCGCGCGGCGGCTATGGCCGCGTGGTCGAGATTGCGCATGGCTCGGAGACCACGACCCTTTACGCGCATCTCAGCGCTGTCCCCGATGGGCTGGCGCAGGGTGACCGAGTCGCGGCGGGCGATCTTATTGGCAGCGTTGGCGCGACGGGCACCGCAACTGGGCCCAACCTGCATTACGAGGTGCGCGTGAACGGCCGTCCGACCGACCCTCTCTCGGACGACCGCCTTGCGGAAGCCGCGGAGCGGGTCGCCGACTACGGAGCGGCTCTTGCGCGTCTCGGCGATGCGCGCGCCCGTCTCGAGGAGCGTCTCGCAAGTGCGCTCGTCCCTGATACCAACGAAAGGCTCTGACCCATGAAACGATCCCTTGCCGCTTTGGCCCTCGCCCTTGCTCTCCTCCCGACCGCACAGGCGCAGGCGCAGGCGACGCCGATCGAGGTCCGCAAGACCAACGGCTGCGGGTGTTGCCTCGCCTGGATGGAGCACCTGGAAGAGAACGGGTTCGCGCCGACCGGGCAGGACATGTTCGCGGGGCTTCTGGTGCGCTTCAAGCTCGACAACGGCGTGCCACAGCGGATGGTCTCCTGCCACACGGCGCTCGTCGACGGCTACGTGATAGAGGGGCATGTGCCCGCGTCGGACATCCGGCGATTGCTGGCGGAGCGTCCGGACGCGGTGGGTCTTGCGGTGCCCGAGATGCCGCTCGGATCGCCCGGCATGGATCAAGGCAGATGGCGGGAAGCCTATGACGTCTTCCTCATCCGAAACGACGGCTCGACTGAAGTCTTTGCCAGCTATGAAGGAAACTGACCCATGATCCGATCGCGCACGCCGGGCAAGACGCTTCTGCTGATTGGAAGCTTGCTGGCCCTCGGCGCCTGCGCCGTCCCAGTCGCCGAAACCGCAGACCCGGATACGGGCCTTTCGGCAGAAGTGATGACCCAGCTGAGTGCGATGGCGGCGCCCTACCAGGATCTGCAGTCGGTCCGGTTGCGACCCGAGGACGGCTGCTACTGGTACCGCCACGTCGGACCCGTCGAGACGACGCTGCTTCCGCTCCGAACGGCGGACGGTCGACCGATCTGCACGCAGCGCGTGGCCGAGGCGTGATGGCTGGATCGGCGCGCCTCGGCCTCTTGACCGCGGAATACGATCTCCCAGAGGATCGGAAGGCCCTCAGCTATGTGCCGTGACCGGTCCGTCGCCCGCAGCCGGGTAGAGGTGAGCGGTCACCCCGGTCTCGACCTGCTCGTAGAGGTCGTTGATATGGGCCATGACCATGCGCACACAGCCCGAACTGGCCCGACTGCCGATCGAGCGGGGGTAAGGCGTGCCGTGGATCCGCAGATAGGTATCCCGGTCGCCGACAAAAAGGTAGAGCGCGCGCGACCCGAGGGCGTTCTGCGGACCGGGCTCCATCCCATCGGCATACTGCGCGTAGGCCTCGGGCTCCCGCTCGATCATCGGCTGAGTCGGCGTCCAGTGCGGCCACTCCACCTTGCGGCGGATCGTGTAGGTGCCAGGCTCGTAGAGGCCACCCCGACCGATGGCCACACCGTAGCGCATGGCCGTTCCACCATCCTCGATATGATAGAGGTAGCGCGCGGTCGCATCGACGTGGATGTCCCCCGGAACGAGGCCCGGTCGGGCCTCGACCCGCTGCGGCAGCAGACGCGGATGCAGACCCCACGGGTTCGTCGTGGCCGGATCGTATCCCGGCGGCGTCACCTGCGCGTCCCACGCGGCCTGCTGGTCGTCGGTCGGCCAGGAGCTGGCAACGACCGGCCCGGCAATCGGCGCAGAGAACATTGCGGCAGCCGTAACAATGAAATGGCGTCGGGTAGTATTTTCGGTCACTTGCACCTCAGGATCTCTACTTCACTTTCTGCTTATAGCTGGTTCGCTCATGAAATAGAACCGAAGGCCATGGATGTCGGTTCCGATCACGTGGGTGTGACGTCTGTTAATATCGATCAGTCATTCCTGCGACGAGTGCTTTGTCGCGAGATTGCGATTCTATCGGTTCCGCCGATCCATTCAATTTGTCAGGAGCGATCATGAATGAACTTTCGCCGATCGCGCTCGGCTTTCTGGGCAGCCTCGCGGCCGGGTCCCTGACCGCGGTCGGGGCTGTTCCCGTCCTCTTCGGCAAGGTGCCCTCGCGGTCCACGCGGGACATGGCACTCGGCTTTGCTGCCGGTGTGATGCTGGCGGCGTCGTTCTTTTCGCTGATCATTCCAGCTCTGGATGCGGCCGAACCGATGTTCGAGAACGGTGCGATGCCGGCAGCCATCGTGTGTGTCTCGATCCTGCTCGGCATGGGTGCGGTCGCGCTGATGAACGAGCGCCTCCCGCACGAGCACTTCAGGACGGGGCGCGAGGGGCCAGAGGCCGCCTCGCTCAGGCGCGTCTGGCTCTTTATCATCGCGATCACTATCCACAATTTCCCCGAGGGCCTCGCCGTCGGCGTGGGCTTCGGAGCGAACGGGGTGGAAGGCGGTCTGCCGCTCGCGATCGGCATCGGTCTTCAGAACGCGCCCGAGGGGCTGGCGGTGGCGGTCTCCCTCCTCGGCGAGGGCTACTCCAAGGTTCGTTCCTGGAGCATTGCAGCGCTGACCGGTATGGTGGAACCCGTTGGCGGCCTTCTCGGTGCCGGGATCATAACGTTGTCCCAGCCGCTCCTGCCCTGGGGCCTCGCCTTCGCGGCCGGCGCGATGCTCTACGTCATAAGCCATGAGATCATTCCCGAGACCCATCGCAGCGGACACCAGAACCGCGCAACGCTTGGCTTGGCGATTGGCCTCGTCCTGATGCTGTTCCTCGATGTCTGGTTGGGGTGACGGCCATGCAACGTCCCGGCTCTACCGCCACTTTTGCATGTTGCGTCGCCATGGCCGCATTCGCGCTCGATCAGGGGACGAAAGCGATGGCGGTTGCCAATGCCGACACGCTGTCCGGCGGTCTGAGTGTTTTCCCGGGCTTCAACCTGGTCCTTCATCGCAACACCGGCGTCAGCTTCGGCATGCTGGGCGACTTGACGCCAACCACGCTTGTTGCGCTCGCTCTCGTTATCACCGCCTGGATCGGGGTTCTCGCCTTCCGGACGGAACGGTCAAGCGATGCAGCGGGCTACGGGTTCATCCTTGGCGGCGCGGTCGGGAACGTGGCGGACAGGCTCAGGCTGGGCGGCGTGACGGACTTTCTCGACTTCTACATTGGCGAGGCGCACTGGCCGGCCTTCAATTTCGCAGATGCAGCGATTTTCTGCGGCTTGGTCGTGCTTCTGTTCTGGCCCGGCCGGACTCCGATTTGGAAGTCGACCACTGACTGATCCGGTCCTTTCCCCGACACTTCGCGGATCACACAATCCTCTGTCCTAGCATGGCCGGCCGAAGCGATCGCATGCCGACAGCCGATTGGGCTAGGCATAGATGTCGATCGGAGTCCCGTCTCTGACCATGGCATAAATTTCTTCTATCTGGCGATCCGTGACGGCGATGCATCCTGCCGTCCAGTCTCGGACATTCATCGGGTCGATGCCGCGCCGCGGACCGCCGTGGATGAAGATATCCTTTCCCGGAGATTGGCCCTGCGCCTCCGCGAAAGCGATATCGGCCTCATTCGGATATGAAATGCCGATGGAAAGATGGAACAGGCTGTCGGGATTCCGCCGGTCGATCAGGTAAGAGCCCTCCGGCGTGCGGCCATCCCCCTCGAACTGCTTGTGGCCTTCGGGCGCGAAACCCAAACCGATCGGATAGGTCTGCAAGACGCCGGCCCTCCCGTCGAGAAACAGCAGCCGCTGTGCCTTGTACATGCGCAGCCTGGTCACCTCGGGACCGTCGTACCACCGGAACTTGCTGGCGCAGCCTGACAGGAAGGCGGCCAATCCGCCCAACAGCAGGATCCGTCGTGGAAATCTGGTATTTGTCACTGCTCGACGCCCCATTTTTGCGAGGTCTGGTTAATGTCAGACGCTACTTTAAGGAAGACGGCGGATCAATGACCATGCGCCAGTGCTCCCTTCGCCATCTGCTCGCCGACTGGTTCACCGCCCGAAGGAGGTGCCTCGGCACGGTGTCCGTTCAGGAGCCGAAGCGCATTGGCCACAACAAGCAGAGATACGCCGACATCGGCGGCAATGGCGCCCCACATGGAAGCCATCCCAAAGGCGGTCAACCCGACGAAAAGCGCCTTGGTCGCCAGCGAGATACCGATGTTCTGGTGGATGATCGTCATCGTCCGGCGCGAGTGGTCGATCAGCCACGGAACTCGGGCAAGATCGTCGGTCATGAGCGCGATATCCGCCGTCTCAATCGCCGCATCCGAACCGACCGCGCCCATGGCGATGCCGTAATGCGCGCGCGCCATGGCCGGCGCGTCGTTCACCCCGTCGCCGATCATCGCGACCATCGCGTGGGTCGCCACCAGTTCCTCGATGGCGGCCACCTTGTCCTCCGGCAGCAGTTCGGCGCGCACCTCGTCGATGCCGACCTCGGCCGCCACCGCCCGCGCCGTGCGTTCGTTGTCGCCGGTCAGCATGACGATGGTCTTCACGCCCTGCGCGTGGAGTTGCGCCACGATGGCCCGGGCATCGGGCCGGATCCGGTCGCGCAGTTCCAGCAACCCGCGAAGCCCGGTATCGTCGCCGACGGCGACCAGCGTGCTTCCGGCACCTTCGATCCGGTCGCGCAGCTCGGCGGGGATGGCATCGCCGAACCCCTTTTCCAGGGCAAAACGGTCCGAGCCGAGCCAGATCGCGCGACCGCCCATGCGGCCCTCAAGCCCGCGGCCCGGCACCGTCCGCGTATCCTCGGCGGCGGCCACCGGCACGCCGTCCGCCGCGGCCCGCGCCAGGATGGCCCGCGCCAGCGGGTGCGACGAGCGTGCTTCCAGCGACGCGGCAAGCGCGATCAGATCGGCCTCGGAGGCGCCGCCCAGGGGATGGATCGACGCCACCTCGGGCTCGCCCATGGTGATGGTGCCGGTCTTGTCCATCGCCAGTGCCGTCGTGCGACCCGGCGCCTCGACATAGGCGCCGCCCTTGATCAGCACGCCTGCGCGCGCGGACGAGGCCAGCGATGCGACGATGGATACAGGTGTCGAGATTACAAGCGCACAGGGACAGGCGATGACCAGCAGCACCAGCGCGTTGTAGAACCAGAAATCCCAGGCACCGCCCGCCACCAGCGGCGGCAGCACCGCGATGGCGACAGCCAGTACCATAACGACGGGCGTGTAGATGCGGGCGAATTTCGCGACCCATTGCTCCACCGGCGCGCGTCGGGCATGGGCGTCGCCGACCATGCGGATGATCCGGGCCAGCACCGTATCCGAGGCCGCCTTGGTGGCGCGCACCATCAGCGTGCCCTCGCCGTTGATCGTGCCGGCATAGACATCGTCGCCGGTCTCCTTGGGCACCGGGGCGCTTTCGCCGGTGATGGGGGCCTGGTTGACGGCCCCTATGCCCTCGGTCACCTCGCCGTCGAGCGGGATGCGATCGCCGCCGCGCACCACGAAGCGGTCGCCGATGGCGACCTGTGCTGCGGGCACTTCCTCTTCGCGCCCGTCCTCGCGGATCACCCGTGCCGTGGGCGGGGCCAGATCGAGAAGCGCCGAGACGGCGTTGCGCGCGCGCCCGACGCTCCAGCTTTCGAGATAGAGCGAGAGCGAGAAGAAGAAGGCTACCGTCGCGGCCTCGAAATACTCACCCAGCCCGATCGCGCCCGCCACGGCCACCACCATCAACAGGTTCATGTCGGGTGAGAGTCTGCGGACCGACGACCATGCCTTTGGCGCCACCAGCCAGACACCGAACACGATCGCCAGCGCGAAGAGACCGATTTCGACCATCGGCATCGGCGCCTCGCCATGACCCGCGAACAGTCCCAGCGCGCCACCCAAACCTGTCTCGATGATATGATAAATGAAACCCGCGGCCCAGAATCCGCCGCTTGCTGCCGTAAACACCTTCTGGCGGGCGAGATGCGCGGCCTGATCCGCGGCGGCGTTGCCGGCGTCCCAGGGCCTGGCACTCATACCCGTGCCTGCGACCAGCCTGATGATCCTGTCGTCCGGAATGGATTTCGCAGTATCGAGAACGGTCATGCGCCCGTTGATCACGTCGAAGGCCAGATGCTCCTGCCCGCCGACTGCCGGCCCGACGACCTTGTTCAGGATCGAGACCTCTTCGGCGCAATCCAGCCCGCTGACCTGGAAGCTCCGCCCAGTGACAGGGCCGGACGCGGCAGGAACGACATCCGCACAGGTAGCCGTTCCACCGCAGCAGGCGCCATTCGTGCTCTCCGACGCCAACGGATGCGCGTGGTCGTGATCGTGATCGTGATTGTGGGCAGTCTTGGACGACATGGTCGGGCCTCGGATTTCTGAGTGCCCGTCACGGATACTCCCTACAGCAACTAGAGCTTCAAGAAGAATCTTGCGATCCGCTCGGAGCGAGATGGACGGCGTCGGCCGAACGACGTTTTCTCCAAGCAGGCCACTTCCATCGAGCGCGCGGCAGTCGAGCGCACGTTTAAGATCTTGATCAGAGGCAGGCTTTCGCCTGATCCCGCATTACACTGTAGTCGGAGAGCATCTCGCCAATGGCCGAACCCTCCGGCAGCAGGGCCAGCTCCTCGGCCGCCCGCGCCTGAAACTCACTGCTGTACTCGACGACAGGTGGACACGCCCCCGGCCCGCTGCCGTCAGAACCGACCGTCGCGCAGCCGCTCAGCAAGCTCGTTACGATCGCGAGGGCGGCGAGCCGCGGCCTCCAGCATCCGTCGTTGGGCGTCATTGGACTTCTCCGTTGTCTCAAGGCGTTCAGCAAGGCGTCCCGCACGCTCGCCCGACCGCCGAAGCAAAAGCAGGAACAGGAGCACGGCGGGGACGATGACGCCGTAGCGCTACGCCGCCCGCATCCACGGGCTCGTGGCGATCCCGATCAGCGGCCCCGCGATCACCGCCGTCCCCGGCGCGGATCGTCGAGGCGGGCGCAGATCGTGAAGGCGATGCATCAAAGCGCGACCGCGACGCTACGCAGCGGAGCGTATCGAGAAGCGGGATCAGCGACCGAACGGCGGTCCGGGTTTCGACCGAGAGGCGCTGCCGAGATCGACCCCGGTTGCGCGCGGCGTCGCCGCTCCGGCCGCAGCGTGCCTTCTTCATGCCGCGCCGGCTTCCGGCAGGTCGCGGGCGGGCGGGGTCTTGGCTGGACAGGCGGTCGAACGGGCCGTGAACCGCTCGCCCAATGGCGGGCAGGCTCGAGGGCGATCTGCAGGACGCCCGAGCGACGCGGGAAGCCCAGGCCGAGGATACGGACCGCACGCGCCGCCCGGGCCGTCCCCTGTTGCGCCCCGGGGCGTGGGGGGGCGGCCGAGGGATCGCAGACGCAGCCGCGGCGCGGCGGATGATGCGTCGACGCGAGGACGGGCGCGGGGGACGCCGGAGGTTCAGGTCCGACCGGCGCCCTCGGGCGCGGCCGGGCGGTGAATGCGACGCTCCCGCTGCACGATATAGAGGCCCGAGCCCAGGATGATCGCCACCCCCAGCCAGGTGGCGGCATCGGGGAAGTCGCCGAAGACCACGTAGCCCATCGCCGTGGCGCCCAGGATCTCGAGATACTGGAACGACGCCAGCGCGCGCGCTTCGGTCCGCCGGAAGGCCTCGCCGATCAGCGCGAAGCTCAGCGCGGCGCAGAGGCCCGAGGCGGCGATCGCCCACCAGCTCCAGCCGGGCAGGGTGGTCAGCGGCAGGCGGACCTCGCCGAAGATCGCCAGGGCGCCCATGGCCAGCAGGGAGATCCCCGCGGCGACCAGGGTCGCGCCGCATTGCAGTTTCAGCACCGGCGTATGGGCGCTGGCCTTGCGCAGCACGACCATGTTGAGCGCGTAGCAGGTTGCGGCGACCAGCGGCAGCAGTGTGGCGGGGCCGAAGTCGGCGCCGCCGGGCCGGATCACGACCAGCGCGCCCAGCAGGCCGATCGCCACCGCCGCCAGCCGGCGCGGCCCGGGCGGCTCGCCCAGCAGGGGGCCGGCCAGCAGGGTCAGCAGCAGCGGCTCGACGAAGAAGATCGCGATGGCGGTGGCGATGGGCATCACCGCGAAAGCCGAGATCAGGCTGGCCAGCATCCCCGCCACCAGGCAGCCCGAGAGGACGGCCGCCCGCGTGAGCGCGAAACTGGTCGCCCGCCCGTGCAGGAGCGCCGCCGCCGGCAACAGCACGGCCGCCTGGGCCAGCAGCCGGAACAGGGTCACGGCCAGCGGATCCATCTCGGCGGCCAGCAGCTTGGAGAGGGTGTCGCCCAGCGGCAGCAGCAGCATCGCGGCGGCCATGAAGATCATGCCCGGGTCGACGCCCGCGGCGCCGCGAAACGAACGGGACGAAAAGCGCAGGACAGGGGTCATTGCCGCGACTCCATGCTCCACCCCCGCCAAGACGGGCGGGGCATCCGGGCGTTCAGGACGAAACCGGGAGTAGCCGACGCGGAGCGGGTGCGGAACGCCCCGCCCGTCGGCGGCGTCGAGGCGCGACGCCATCGCGGCCTTCGCGCGAGCGATAGGTCGTCGGCAGGGCGCGGGTCAAGCCCGGTGCCGCCGTGACGACGGCGACGCAAGACCGCGCCTCGTCCGTCGGGCAAGCGTTCGGGCAAGCGTTCGGCGGGCAAGCGTTCGTCGGGCGGGCGGACGTCAGCCGCGCTTCAGTTGCGCCAGTTCGGCGCGCAGGGCCTTGCGCTCGGCGAAGTCGTCGGTGACGTCGCGCATGATCGCGGCCACGCCCTGCATCTCGCCGTCCGCGTCGGTCAGCGGCAGGATCGAGAACTGCACCGAGATCGTGCGCCCGTCCTTGCAGATCGCGGGAACCGACAGCAGGTCGCCGGCCCCGTAGCGCGTTCGCCCGGTGCGCATGGTCTGGTCGTAACCTTGCCAGTGGCGGGCGCGCAGCCGCTCGGGCGTGATGATGTCCAGGCTTTCGCCCAGAGCTTCCGCTTCGGAGAAGCCGAAGATCCGCTCGGCCGCCTTGTTCCAGACCCGGATCGCGCCCTCGCGGTCGGAGACGACCAGGGCGTCGGACATCTCTTCGACCAGCCGGGCGCCGAGGATCTCGGGGGCGAACAGGGCGGCCGGGGCGTGGTTCTGGCTCATCGGGGGGCTCCTTCCCTTGCTGCGGCGCGGGCTGCGCCGGACTTGGGCTCACGGCGCGCGCTTGGCGGCGCCGATGGTCTCGAGGCGCCGTCGGCTGGTGCGCCCGGCGACCTCGCGCTGACGGCGTTGCCGGGGGACTGTGCGTATACGCCCCCGACTTGATCAACAGCCTGCGCGGATCGCCCCCGGCGATGGCTTCCGCGCCAGCCGGACGGCGGACGGGCCGGCGGGAGGCGGCGCCGGCGACGGGAAAGGCGAGGCCGACGCAGGCCAACCCCGCATCGCTCGCATCGTGGTGCGCGAATTCCGGCGCCCGCGACCCTGGCGCTGGCTGAAGGACGCGCCTCCACTGTGCACTTCGGTGCGCCCCCCCATCAGAAGCGGGCGCGGGAAAGGCCGGTCATAGTCTTAGGAGCAGGTTCCGCACGTTCGATGCGCCCCACCGCCCACCGCGTCGTGTGAGCATCCCGCGCGTGTTGAGCGCCGCCGCGATGCCGCGGAGGCTGGCAATGCCCTCTGCCCGGATCGCTTCGATCACCGGCGCGAGGTCCTGAGCGAAGGCGTCGGCGTTCTCGGAGACGGTCCTGCGCAGCGACGCGCCCCCGTCGGCCGCCTGTCGCAGCGCCACCGCCCCGTTCGGGTTGCCGAGTTGCACGCCCCGCGCCTTCGCGGCCGCCAGCGCCTCCTTCGTGCGCCGGGAGATGGCGCGGCGCTCCTGCTCGGCGACGAGCGCCATGATGCCGACGGTGAGGTCGTTGGCCTCTGGCATGTCGGCGGCGAGGAAGCGGACGCCGCTGTCCCGCAGGGCCAAGAGGAAGGCGGCGTTGCGGGAGAGGCGGTCCAGCTTGGCGATCACCAGCGTCGCGCCGGTGACCTTGGCCAGGTGCAGCGCCTTCGTCAGTTCCGGCCGATCGGCCTTGCGGCCGCTCTCGACCTCCGTGAAGCGGCCGAGCAGGGTCGCGGCCCTCGCCTCGACCAGCTGCTCGATGGCGTGACGCTGGGCTTCGAGGCCCAGGCCGCTGCGGCCCTGGCGGGCGGTGGAGACGCGCTCGTAGGCGACGATGCGCAGGGGTGAGCCGGGTTCCGCCATGGGTGTTCAGACCTGCCAAACGTTGGTTTGGCAGGTGTGTACGGTGAGTTGGGGGAGGGCTCGTAGCGCGGAGTCGAACGATCTCAGTCGGTGCGACGCGCGGTCCCGTCGATGACGCAGGGGCCGCTGCGGGCGGCGGTCTCGTCCAGCTTCCGCGCGAGGGGCTCGCGTGCCGGCTGCGGGTCCACCGGGACGAACTCGACCTGGAGCGACATCGGCCCCACCTGCATCCGTGGGTCCATGGCGGCCACGCGGGTTCGCGACGCCGGGGTCATGCCGAACTCGGCCATGTAGCGGCCCATCAGCTCCAGCTGCTTGTTGGCGATGCCCATCCAGGGCGACTGCTGGACATGGCCCGACGGCGTCTTGATCAGGGCAGGGCCCCGGGCGAGCTTCTCCTCGGCCTCCACCCAGCGGCCATAGGCCTGACAGTAGGCGGCGAGGCCGGCGCGGTCGACGACGGTGAACACGCCCATGTCGTGCAGCACCTGGGCCACCCGGTCCCATTCCTCGCGCGCCACGTCGGAGAGATGGGCAGGGCAGGAGGGCATTCCGTCGGGCGGCTGCGGCTCGGCATGGTTCAGCGCCCGTTTGCCGGGGTTGCCCTGCGCACGCTTCAGGGCGGTCGGCTTGGGTTTGCGGCCCCGGGTCATGCGCACTCCACAGATCCAGATAGCAATGAGATTGCTTCGATGATCGTGGATCGTCCCGGCGGATCGAGCGAACACGTCTTCAGCCCGAAGGAGACGCCGCCATGACCCGCCCCGACGCCCTCGCCGCCTTCCTCGCGAAGAAGACCGAGATCGACGCCATGCTCGCCCGCCTGCAGGGGCTGAGCGAGGACCATTTCGGGGCGGACCCCGAGGCGCTGACCTGGGGCGACGTCGGCGGCCTCGAGCGCATGGCGGCGCGCCTGCGCGAGATCTGCGACGCAGCCTTCCACGAGGGCGAGTACGCCGACTGAACCGGGACCGGGCGCGAAGGGCCCCGCCTCGCGGGGCTTGGCCTCGTAGAAGCCGCCGGATCGGCCGGCGGGCTCTGCAAGGAGGCCGACATGCCCCTCACCCCGACCCAGCGCGAGATCCTCGCCGCCGCCGCCGAGCGGCCCGACCGAAGCCTGCACTCGCTGCCCGAGCGTCTGAAGGGCGGCGGCGCGAAGAAGACCGTCGAGGCGCTCCTCGCCCGAGGCTTCGCCGAGACCGGCCCTGATGAGGCGCTGTTCGCCACCGAGGTCGGCCTCGCCGCTCTGACCGGCGTTGACCCCGAGCGTGACGAGAGCGGCCAGCAGCCCTGCGAGAACGGCCGCAAGCCGCGGGCGCCGCGCGAGGGCACGAAGCAGGCCGCGCTGATCGGAATGCTGCGTGCCGACGGCGGGGCGACGATCGCCGAGATGGCCGAGGCCACCGGCTGGGCGCCCCACACCGTTCGCGGCGCGCTCTCGGGGGCGCTGAAGAAGCGGCTCGGACTCGAGGTCCGCAGCGAGACCGTGGAGGGCCGCGGGCGGGTCTACGTCCTCGACGCCTGACGCAGCGGGGGCCGGCCGCCGGGCCGGTCCCTGCTCCCACAGCACGAACAGCCGTCGCAGGGCGAAGCCCCGCGCCAGAGACACTGCAGAGAACACCGCCCCGATGACCAGGTTCTCCCCGACGGTCGGGTGCAGGCCGAACAGCGGGAACACCGCGACCTGCGTGGCCACCGCCAGCGCGTAGCCGACGACGAGGTTCGCGGCGGCCTCGACGAGGGAGAGGGCAGGGGACTGGCTCATGCCCGCGCCTTCGCGACCTCCGCGAAGGTCCCGCCGCCCTCCAGCTCCGCCGCCTTGCCCGTGAACGCCTCCCAGCGCTGCACCGCCACGTCCACGTAGGCCGGGTCCAGCTCCATCGCGAGGCAGGCCCGCCCGGTGGTCTCCGCCGCGATCAGCGTGGTGCCTGATCCCGAGAACGGCTCGTAGACCGCCTGGCCGCGCGACGAGTTGTTCAGGATCGGCCGGCGCATGCACTCCACCGGCTTCTGCGTGCCATGGATAGTCGCCGCGTCCTGATCGCGGTTGGGGATGCTCCACAGGGTCGTCTGCTTGCGCCCGCCCGACCAGTGCCCCTTGCCGCGGACGGCATACCAGCAGGGCTCGTGCTGCCAGTGGTAGTGGCCGCGGCTCATCACCAGCCGCTCCTTGGCCCAGACGATCTGGGCGCGGATCTCGAAGCCGCAGGCGGCGAGGCTCTCGGCCACGGTCCCCGCATGCAGCGCCCCGTGCCAGACATAGGCGACCTCGCCGGGGAACAGCGCCCAGGCCTCGCGCCAGTCGGCCCGGTCGTCGTTGCGCACCTTGCCCGTGCGCCGGGTCTTCGTGGCGCCCGTCTCGTTGCGCCAGGAGGGGTCGTAGGAGACGCCGTAGGGCGGATCGCTGACCATCAGGTGCGGCCGCACGCCCCCCAGCAGGCGCGCGACCGCGTCGAAGTCCGTGGCATCCCCGCGCAGCAGCCTGTGCGGCCCCAGCAGCCACAGGTCCCCGGTCCGGGAGACGGGATCGGCCGGCGGCTCGTGCGTCTCCTCCTCGCGCGGGTCGGGCTGGTCGTCACGCAGCAGCGCGTCCATGTCGGCGGCGTCGAAGCCCAGCAGGCCGAGATCCACCCCCAGCGCCTCCAGCTCCCCCGCCTCCAGGCGCAGCATCTCCTGGTCCCAGCCGGCGCGCTCGGCGAGCTTGTTGTCGGCGAGCACGTAGGCCCGCTTCTGCGCCTCGCTCAGGTGGCCCAATTCGATCACCGGGACCGCCTCCAGCCCCAGCTTCCGCGCCGCCAGCAGCCTCCCGTGCCCGGCGATGACGCCGTTCGCGCCATCGACCAGCACCGGGTTGTTGAAGCCGAACTCGCGGATCGAGCCGGCGATCAGCGCCACCTGGTCGTCGGAATGGGTCCGCGCGTTGCGGGCGTAGGGGATCAGCGCCGCGACCGGCCGATGCTCGATCGACAGCCGGGCAGGGGTCGTCTCGCTCGGGTTGATCGCCTTGTTCATTGCCTGCTCGTCCTCCGGCCCGGGCTGGAAATTCGCGGGACTCGTGGGCCTGATGCGGAGTATACCAAGGTTCTAAGTGTATGTATTTATGTGAATAATACGCAGTCGCCCGCAGTTTCACGCATCGGGCGACAGGCGATCCGGGATGCGCATCAGAACTCGCGGAACTCGGCCAGCGGTCCAAGGCGTTCCTCCAGCCTGGCTCGCGGGTCCGGATCGTCCTGCAGCCACCAGGCGCGCGCCCATCCATGCCCGCGACCAGGGCGGCGGTAGGCGGCCGATTTAAGCGACATTTCCCTATAAGGAGTCTTCATAGGGATCTGTCGCTTAAATCCGCTGCGCTCGAGCGCGAGTTTCGCCTGGGGCGCCGACGCCGAACGCGCCGCGCTTGTTGAAGAGTTTGCGGCAACCACCACTTTGCGCCGCAGGCCTGAGATGGGCCGTCATGGGAGGGACGAGAATGATCGACGCTTGGGCGCCTATCTTGGCGGGACTCGCGCTCCTGATCGGCGGCGGAGACCTTCTGGTGCGCGGGGCGGTGCAGGCCGCCGAGCGGATCGGGATCTCGCCGTTGATGATCGGGCTCACGCTGGTGGGCTTCGGAACCTCGATGCCGGAGCTGGTGACCTCCGTGCAGGCCGGGCTGAGCGGATCGCCGGGGATCGCCTACGGCAACGTCGTCGGATCCAACATCGCCAACATCCTGCTCATCGCCGGAGTGTCCGCCCTGATCTGTCCGATCGTTGTCGCGCGCTCCGCGCTGAGGCGGGATGCGGTGGTGATGTTGCTGGTCGCCGCGGCATTCGCCGGCCTCGCAGCGCTGGCGCCCATGGGGCGCCTGACAGGCGCGGGGCTGGTCGTGGCTCTCGTGGCCTACCTTTGGTTCGTGATCCGCCAGGAGCGCGCGACTGCCGTGGGCGGCGCGATCCATGACAAGAGCCTCGCCCTGACTGAGACCGACGCGGGTCTGGCTCCAGCGGGCGGCGGCAGGAGCCTCGCCGTTTCCCTCCTGGTCGCCGCGGTGGGGTTGGGGCTTGTCGTGGCGGGTGGTTCGCTGCTGGTCGACGGCGCCGTCACGTTGGCGCGGGGCTTCGGCATCTCCGAGACAGTGATCGGCCTGACCATCGTGTCGGTGGGGACCTCGATGCCGGAACTGGTGACATCGGTGATTGCCGCGCTGAAGCGGCAGGGCGATGTGGCATTCGGCAACGTCGTGGGGTCGAACATCTACAACGTCCTGGGGATCGGCGGGACGACCGCGCTGATCGCGCCCTCCGTGGTCCCCCAGGAGCTTGTGCGGTTCGACGCCCCGGTCATGGTCGGCGTCTCGTTGTTGCTCGTGCTGTTTGCGGCGACCGGACTGCGGATTGCTCGCCGAGAGGCCGCTGTTCTGGTCGCCGGATATGGCGCATACGTCTGGACGATCTGGCCTTGAGAACGGAAGTTCCATCGAGCGGTTCGTTGCCGTAGTGCCGAGCGGATCAATCCTTCTTCCATTCCGCCAGCAACCCGAGGCGTTCCTCAATCCGCGCACGCGGGTCCGGATCGTCCTGCAGCCACCAGGCGCGCGCCCAGCCGCGCCCGCGACCGGGGCGTCGGTAGGCGGCCGATTTAAGCGACATTTCCCTATAAGGAGTCTTCATAGGGATCTGTCGCTTAAATCCGGCCCGCTCGAACGCCTTCTGCGCTTGCTTCTCATCGGCGAACATCGCCGGATGCAGCAGCGCGGCGTCTCCGGGGCTGTCTAACGCCACGCCCGCGAGCAGCATGCGCTGGAACAGGTCCGGTTTGACCAACTCCCACGGCACGATCTCGTCGTGGACCAGCGGCAGCGCCAGGTCCGCCAGCAGATGCACTTCCAGCGGATCGTTCGCCGTCCTGTTCACCCCGCGCCCGCGCCCGATCGCCTGGATCACCTCGTCGTCGCAGATCGCCGCTCGCAACACCTCGGCTTCCTCGTCGGGAGAGACAACCGCGGCCACGCTCCGCACGTCGCCGGTCCGCATCAGCACGCCTTTGCGACGATGGACGTAGCGATCGCCTGGCCAGGTCCCGAAGAACGCTGCGGCATCGGCCTGGAGCGAGGGCGTCGGGGGCAGGGGGCGTCCGACCACGATCAGCAGGCGCACGTCCTTAAAGGCGTCGAGTCCCGCGATGGCGTTGAAGTGCGCGGTGGAGACGCCGCGAATGCCTGAGAAGGCGGCCTCGATGCCCTTGTGAGTGATCACCAGCACCCGACCCGGAGCTGCCCTGCGCGCCTGCCAGCGGACGTAGTCCACGCATTCGGCGAGGCGGCGCGCCCGGCGTCCGCGTTCCTCCGGCGCCAGGTCCACCTGCGGGACGAGGTTGCCTTTGCCGAAGCTGCCCGCGACGAGGCGCAGACGCATGTGAGGGGCGTCAGCCTCGATCTCCACCACGCTGAGGTGCGGCAGGATCGTCCGCGCCAGCGCCGGCCGCAGGGTCGCGTCCAGATGCAGGACCGGGATGGAGCGGAGGTTCGGATGCACCGGCTTCACCCCGGAGACGACGATCGCATGCAGCCCGGTTTCGGGATCAGGCGCCCCGATGCGCAGGCGGCCGGACGTCTCGGCGCCGCCCTCCACCAGATCGGCGAGCGCGTCCCAGAAGCGGATCGCGGCACGAACCCGCGCGTTGATCTTCGCAATCTCGATGGCCGGACCCCGTGCCGCCGGCGGCATGCCGGGATACAGACCCGGGTCGCGCAAACGGGATCTTTCGATGCTCGCGGCGACCCGGCAGCCCTCGGCGTCGAGTCCCGCCTCGATGAAGGCCGAGCGCCGCGCAGGGCCGGGCGCCAGCCTCGCCAGCGCGGACCGAGCCCGTCGCCGCAGGTCGTGAAGATCGGCGAGGTCTGCGGCCTGCCGCTCGAAGGCGTCGCGGCTCCGGCCCCGAAAGGCGTTGGCGTTTTCCCCGCCAAAGGTCTCGACGAACAGCTCGCGGCTTTCCTCGCGGGCGCGCGGCCAGCAGCCTTCGTCGATCATCAACAGGCCGATGCTGGCTGTCTTGATCGCGAAGCTCGTGAACAGCACGTCGTAGGCTGCGACGACCACCTCCGCGTCCGCGACCTCCTGCCGGTTCCTCTGCTTGGCGCAGACGTCGACGAAGGCGCAGCGGCGGTTCTTGCGCCTGCAGGCGGTGGGACCAACCTCCTGGCCGGCGAGCAGCGCGGCGCGGACGGCGTCGAGGTCGCGGCACATCGGCTCGCCGGTCGCAGGGTCCTTCGCCTCGTAGCCGTGCAGCACAGCCGTTCTCGCCCCGTCCGCGGTCCAGCGCTCGGCCGTCTCCTGCGCGAGCGCGTGCGAGGGCGTGAGCACGACGATCCGGGAGGGTCGGCCGGCGTCGACGAGACGGCGTCGAAGCGCGAGCGCATGGCGCCGCGCAACCACGCTCTTGCCGAGGCCGACGGTGGCGCGGATGCCGATCTGCGGCGCAGCGGCGCGATCCCCGCACGCGCCTTCGTCCTCATCCTCATCTTTGTCGTCTTCCTCGTGCCACTCGCCGATCCGACGACAGGCATCGGCTAGGACCTGGTCGAGACGGTCGCGGGCCTCGGTCACAGACAGCGTCGGTGCGGCGTAGTCAGCTTCGACCGGCTCGGCATCGCGGGGCGGCAGTCGCCCCTCGCGCAGCAGCCGCAGCTTGTCGGAGACCTTCCGATGCGCGTCGCCCGCGTCGTAGGCGCGGCCTCCGTCCTTTGCGCCGCGCGAGAGATCCGCGGTGGCGGAGAAGCGCCGGAACGCCTCGTCGGCGAGGGCGCCCGGATCGAGCGGGCGGCGGGCGCCGAGCGCGTCATGCACGACGTGGTAGGCGATGCTGGACAACCAGCCGTCGCGCCCATCCACCACGCGACCTGACGCGTCGCGCACGGGCCGGCTCCCACCGCCCGGCGCTCCGCTCCTGCGGCCTGGCCCAGCGGAATGCGCTTCAGGCGACAGGGCGGGGATCTCGGCGGCGAGGACCTCGCACTGCGCCTGGGTGACGAGGGGCAGGTCCTCAAAGGCCACGTCGAGCGGCGTGTCCCCCTCGGGCCAATGGTAGGGCTGACCGGTGTCCGGGTGGATGCCGAACGCGACGAACTGCTGTCCCTGGCTGAGGATCTCCAGCCCGGGGACCTTGATCTTCCGGAACGGCGCTTCGGTCCGGTAGACAAGCAGCCGCTTCGGCCAGCGTCCGACGCGGAGCAGCGGCGTCTGACCGAGGATGCGCCGCGCGATCGCCTCCGCCGCATGGGCGAGGTCCGGGTCGAGGATGTCGATGTCGATCCCGACGAGGCATCCGGTCCGCAGCCCCACGCCATGGTCCGGAAACTCGCGCGTCCAGGCCTCCGCCAGAGCCTCGTCGATCGCGACGCTGGTCCAGCGGCTCGGCGCGGGCGCCTTGCGGGCGGGCTTGATCGGCAGCGGCTCGTAGCCCTGGTCGAGAAGTGCCAGCGCGGCGTAGCCGTAGGACGTCGCGCCAGCGCCAAAGGGGCGGCCGCTGGCCGCCTCGGGGTCGTCTCGGTCTTGCGGCGGCGGAAAGGACGCCGCCGCCCTCATCAGTCCGCGGGACCGCGCAGGCGCGCGTCTTCGTAGTCCAGCACGTCCGTCATACGGTAGAGCGCCCGGCCCTCCAGGCGCACCCAGCGCGGACCACGACGGTCGCTGCGCCACCGCTCCAGGCTGCGCACGCTCATCCGCCAGCGCCGCGCCAACTCCTCGGGCGTCAGGAACTGCGCCTGCGGCGCGACGGCGTCATCGATCGACACGTCCGTCACGACGCCGTCTCCGTCGCATCGTCGCGGCGCCGGTAGATCGCCAGCAGCGGGGCGCCGTCGGCGTGGCCCCCCGCGTCCTCCAGCCGGTAGTCGGCCCCCGCCGTCAGGATCAGCGGCAGCTCCCAGCGCCGGAACAGGCCCGGCAGGCGCTCCATCTCCTCGATCTCCATCGGCCTCTCTCCACGAGGCGGACCCATCGCGGTCCGCAACATGGAAAAGCCAGCGGGATCGCCGAACCGGGACAGGGTCATGCCGCTTCTCCCATCCGTCGACGGATGCGGCGCAGCGCGCGCTGGTAGCGCTTGCGGGCGGCCTCAGGCTCGATGCGCAGGCGCCGCGCGGCCTCGACCTGGCTCTCGCCGACCACGGCGACGCCCAGCACGAGATCGGCGTCGGCGCCGGCGAGCTCTGCGGCCTGGCGAGCAAGAAGGCCGTCGACGGCTCCGCCATCCGCACTGGCGACGAGCGCTTCGTCGATCGGCTGCGCCAGGGCCGCCCGGCTCCAGTCGCGGCGCAGGGCGCGGCGGATGTCGCGCTCGACGTTGCGGATCACGGTGGCGGCGATCCAGGTCACCCGGTCGAGGTCGAGGCGGCGCAGGGATTCCGCGGCGCGTGCCGGGATCTCGGCGGCCAGATCATCGGATCTCCCGATGAAGCTCCGGAGCAGCCGCCGCCGGACGCCGTCGAGGCCGGGCCACAGCGCCAGCAGCAGCAGCGTGTCCGCGGCCTCCCGGTCGTCGACCGCGATCAACGCCCGCAGGATGTCGTTGCGGGGCTTCGGCTCGTGTCCGGGCCCATGCAGCCGGTCGAGCAGGGCGGCCGGGTCGGGGAAGTCCCTCAACTGCGGATCGAGCGTCGTCATCGCTTCGAAGCGACGCTGGAACGTGAGGGTCTGGGTGGAGCGGATCAGCGACATGTGGATCGCGTGCCAGGAAGAAGACATGAGACGCCTGCCGTTCGGCCGGGCGTCTCGCGCCTCTCGCTGGCCGGGTCAGGGCGTCGTGCGCCTCTCGAGGATGTGGATGCGAGGGGCCGCGCCGCGCGCGGGCGGCGCGGCCTGGATCAGTCGCGGGCGACTTCGTTCAGCCCGCCGCAGGTGCGGCAGGTCGCGGTGCAAGGCAGGGCGGCGAAGTACTCGCTGCACCCCTTCATGCGGATGTGCAGGCGGTTGCTCCGCACGCGGCCGAGCAGCCCGCCGCAGCAGCGGCAGCGCCAGTCATGGCCGGGATCGTGGGGATCAGCCGTCGAGGGCGCGGTGCGGCTGAGACGGCGACGGGGGAGATGGCGGTCAGGGCGGGGCATCGGGGGCTCCTACGCGTTGGTGGAGCTCTCTCGATGTCCCTGTGACCTTGAGCCGGTCAGTGCACGAAATTGAGCTGGATTTGAGCCGGGCGCGGTTTCAGACGCAGAGTTCCCAGAGGTTGGTGCCAGCGGACCTGATGTAGATGTCGCTCAACTCGGGCCATTTCGTGCGGAACAGCTGGCTGGGATGGTTCGATCCGAGGTTTCTCAGGACATCCTGCCCGTGGACCGGTCCCACGCCCGCCTGATGCGCGTCGAACAGCGCTTTGACGAAGCTGACCCGCTCCTGGCCGCTGATCGTCTTCGGTGGGCGACCTGGAAGAATGAGCACGCCCGACGAGGGCCCGCTCATGCGGAACTGGACGAGAGAGCCCGCCTCCGCTCCGGCGCGCGCGGCTGCGAACCGCACCTGGAGGTCCAGCGGAAGAATCCGCTCGGCGGCGCCGTCGGCCAGCAGCGCGCTCAATGCGATCACCACGTGCGGCCCCACGAAATCCGCCGCGCTCGGCAGCGCCGTGAACACGACGCCGGTCGTCGCGCTCGTCTCCTGCCGGATCGCCCGATTGATCCTGTTGTACAGGCGGCCGTCGTCGAGCCCTCGCGCGAGATAACATGGAACCCAACGGTCCCCGATCTCGATCTCGCCGACATGCGCGAGGCGCTTCTCGATCGCCTGCGCTCGCCCGCGCCTCGGCACGTCCCCCAAGGTCTCCAGTAGTTTCTCCACGATGAGGGGGCGGTTGATCTTGAAGCGGGTCACATCCTCGCGGGCGACGTCCGGCCCGCCGAGGTCTTCACCCGGTTCGAGCACCGCGTCCCCATCGCGGACGGGCGTGACCGCGGCGCGGTGGTCTCCGAACAGTTCATCGTCGAGCAGCACGACGTCGAACACGCCGACGCGTGAGATCAGTCCTGCGCGTTCCAGCGCATCGGGCGTGCACCCGTGATCGGAGATGAACGAGCCTGGGACTTCCTCGTCGGGATGGTCGTGGAGGGCCAGGATCAGCGGAAGGGCGCGCCGGAACTCGCTCGCCGATAGATCTTCGTAGGTCTCCATGATCCCCCAGCGCTCGAGCAGCCTGAAGCCGAGCTCCCGACGCTCGGGGTCCCTCTCGCCCTGCAGGGTGCAGCTGTTGCGGCCGAAGATCCGGAAGGAGAAACTCTGCGCCCTGTCGGACGCCCTGGGCAAGTAGCGGATATTGAACTCAAGCGCCGCGATGAACCCCGCGTTGCGGATAGCGGAGAGCGCGCCGAAGGTCTTCGTTGCGATGTCGTGAATGTCGTCCTCCGGCGTCACCTTCAGCGCCAGACGTCTCGTCCACGTCCCGAGCGTCACCTGGATCTCGGTCAGGCGCGCGTGCAGCACGACGCCGGCCTGGTCGGGGGGAATCTCCAGTCCCAGCGAGCGCCGGAAGCGGCTGAGGTCGAAGGTCTTCCGCGAGAGCGGCTTGCCCGTCAGGTCGACACCGAGCACCACGTCCGCGAAGATGTCGGAGAAGAGACGACGGATAGAACCGTCGCGCGCGCAGGCCTCGATCAGGCCTTGCCGCGGGCTGTAGACGAGCACCACCTCGTTTGGAGGACGATAGTAGAAGGTGCGTAGTTCCCGGTTCTCCACGGCCTTCTGACTCGAGAAGTCGCCGGCGGAGGTGATCACCACCATCAGCGCCTCTCTCGCCTCGTCGATCGCCGGCAATTCCACCACCTCCACCTTGCAGCCTTCGTCGTGCTGCAGGCGCGCCGCCATCTCCTCCCCTAAACGTTCGGCATCAATTGCGTCCGCCGCCAGCGGCGCCGGTCGACCCAGGTCATAGGCGGTGAACAGTCGCTTGCGGTCCCGGAAATGATCGACCTGCAGCGCCCGCTCGACATGGCCGAACAGCTTTGGCCGGTGCAGTCGGCACCAGAGGCTCCGCGCGAGCGCGTCCCGTTGCCTGGGCAGGTCGTCGATCGCCCGCGCCTCGGCCATCTTCGTCATGAGCTCGGCCGGCACATCCTCGGCGAGCGAGGTGATGCGCCTCGCTTCGGCTTCGACATGCGCGACGCGGTCCCGGGACAGGCTTTGGAGCAGGTCGATCAGGTTCCGCTGAAGCGTTTCGTCGTCGATCTCTCCGGTCTGCAGATCTCGATCGCGGGGCACGATCCGCGCCAGAGCGCCGGAAAAGAGAAACTCCCCCAGCAACCGGGGCGGAGCGTCCAAGAGTAGCCGAGACGTCTCGGGCGCGGACCTTACCAGAAATCGCCTCATCGAAATCCTCCGTCTCGGAAGCGGAAACTTGTTCAGTTTGTTCAGGTTTGCTGACGAACCGCTCGTAATCAACCCCAGAATGCATCGGCCGGTGCGGTTCGCCTTGCCCGCGTGGGCGACGCTGCCCCTGTCCCGGTTCGGCGTTCCGGTTGGCTTTCAGGGTTCAGAAGCGCCGGTCGGTCTTGAGCGGCGCGGAACTGTGGATCGTCGTCTGGATGAAGATTCCGAACGCCCTGCGTCCCGACCGCATGACGCCTGAGGAGCGCCGCGCCGAACTCTGCCGTATTCTCGCTTCGGGCCTTGTCCGCCTTCGCGCCCGCGACCTGGACAAGAGCGTCGCGGAGAGCGGTTCGACCCTACACTCTCCGCCCGACCGGAGCGGTCATGCGAACCCGACCCGACGGAGAGACGCATGACCCAAGATCCCATCCCCGCGCGCCTGGCCGCGCTGAAAACCGCCACAACGCCTGAGCTGAAGGCGCAATGGCGAGACCTGTTCGACAGCGAGCCGCCGCCGTTCAACCGCCGCTACCTGGAGAGCCGGCTGGCCTATCGCATCCAGGAACTGGTCTACGGCGGGCTGAAGCCCGAGACGATCCGGCGACTGGAACGCCTCGGCGACGAACTCGACGGCGGTGATAAGAAGAAGCGCGGCATGCGCCTCGATCGTGACCGCCCGATCACCGGCACGCGGCTGCTGCGCGAATGGCAGGGCGTCGAACAGATCGTCACCGTCACCGCCGATGGCTTCGAATGGCAGGGGCGGCCGTACAAGTCGCTCTCCGCCATCGCCCGCGCGATCACCGGCACGCGCTGGAACGGCTGGGTGTTCTTCGGCCTCAAGAATCAGAGGGCGCGGAGATGACGAAGCAGCCTGAAAAACCGAAGGTCGTCCGAAAGCTGCGCTGCGCCATCTACACCCGGAAATCCTCCGAGGAAGGGCTGGAGCAGGAGTTCAACAGCCTCCACGCGCAGCGCGAGGCCTGCGAGGCCTACATCGCCAGCCAGCGCTCCGAGGGCTGGGTGCTGGTCCGCGACCAGTATGACGACGGCGGCGTCTCGGGCGGCACGCTGGACCGCCGCGGCTTGCAGCAGCTGCTGGAGGACATCGAGGACGGGCTGGTCGACGTGGTCGTGGTCTACAAGATCGACCGCCTCAGCCGGTCGCTCGCCGACTTCGCAAAGCTGGTCGAGGTGTTCGACCGGAACGGCGTCACCTTCGTATCGGTGACGCAAAGCTTCAACACCACCACGTCGATGGGGCGGCTGACGCTGAACATCCTGCTCAGCTTCGCCCAGTTCGAGCGCGAGGTGACGGCCGAGCGCATCCGCGACAAGGTCGCCGCCAGCCGCAAGAAGGGGATGTGGATGGGGGGCGTGCCGCCCTACGGCTACCGCGTCGAGAACCGCAGGCTGGTGGTCGATGAAGACGCTGCCGGGCACGTCCGCTGGATCTTCGCGCGGTTCCTCGAGATCGGCTCGGGGACCGAACTGGCCCGCGAGGTCGCGCAGCACGGCATCCGCACGCCGCGCGGCAACCGGATCGACAAGAAGTACCTCTACCGGATGCTGAACAACCGCGCCTACATCGGGGAGGCGGTCCACAAGGGCGAGAGCTATCCCGGCGAACACGATGCCATCGTCGACCGCGAGACGTGGGAGCGCGTCCACGCCATCCTGCAGGAAAGCCCCCGCAAGCGGGCGATGCGCACCCGCGCTGAGACGCCCGCGCCGTTGAAGGGGCTGCTCTTCGGTCCGGACGGCGCGGCCTTCTCCCCGACGCATACCCGCAAGGGCGACAGACTCTACCGGTACTACGTCAGCCAGACGGTGCTGAAGCACGGCGCCGGATCATGCCCGGTGGGCCGGGTGCCCGCCGGCGAGATCGAGGCGGCCGTCATCGACCAGCTTCGCGCCGTATTCCGCCAGCCAGAGATCGTGGCGGGCACGTGGAAGGCGGCGCGCATCCACGCCGACGACATCACCGAGGCCGACGCCCGCGCGGCCCTTCATCAGCTCGATCCGCTGTGGGACGAACTGTTCCCCGCCGAACAGGCGCGGATCGTGGCGCTGCTGGTCGAGCGTGTGGATATTGGAGAGGGCGGGCTGAACGTTCGTCTGCGCATTGACGGCCTCGGCTACCTCGCGCGCGAGATGCTGGCCGGCGATATGGGCGCAGCAGCATGACCCGCGCGACGCCGATCCCTGAGACGGTGACGCTCCACGTGCCGTTCCGCATTGTGAAGCGCGGCGGCCGGAAGGAAATGCAGTTGCCGGAGGGCGCCACCCAGCCGCACAGGGCCGACAGCTCACTGGTCAAGGCGCTGGCCCGCGCTTTTCGTTGGAAGCGGATGCTGGAGTCTGGTGAGTATGCCACCATCGCCGAACTTGCCGAACGCGAGGGGATCGCGCCCTCCTACATGACACGCGTCCTGCGCCTGACCTTGCTCGCCCCCGACATCGTCGAAGCGATACTAAACGGGAAGCAGGGGCCGGAGGTCACGCTGGCGCGAGTGCTCGAGCCATTTCCAGTGGAGTGGGCGATCCAGACCGAACACCTTGGTTGAAACAGCGAGAACGGCCGTTCGTGATCTGTGCGGCAATCGACTGCACCTGAGCCCCTTTTTGACGAATGCTGCCGAGCGACTGAACGGCCGCTTCGGCGGACCCGCAGCTTAGCGAGGTGTTCTCCGTTCGAGTCTAGACATACTCCGTAATGCGTTTCAACAAGGCGACACCGACACCTGATAGAACGCCGCAAGAAGACGTGAGCTCTTGACGACACCTGGCCTGCCCCCATCGGGTGGTCCGGGGGCAATCTTAGTGCATGGTCGGTTTGAG
>NZ_CAXBOD010000054.1:0-31540 GCF_963977235.1 uncultured Albimonas sp. | reverse complement strand
TCATCGGCGGCGCGCTCGGCAATGTCCTCGACCGGCTGCGTTATCAGGCCGTCCCGGACTTTCTGGACTTCCATTACGGAACATACCACTGGCCGTCCTTCAATCTTGCGGATGTGGCGATTTTCTGCGGCGCGGCCCTGCTGTTCTGGGACAGCTTCCGCTCGGCGCAGAACAAGCCCGAACGTAACCACCGAGAAGAAAACGTTACGGGGAAATAATCGATGTCCAGCATTCCATCCGCAAAGGGCATCGACAGCACGCTCGCCCTGCTGCGCAACCCATATGGATTCATTCCGGACACATGCCGCGATCTTGAAGGCGACCTGTTCGAGACCCGCATCCTGTTGCAGAAGACGATCTGCATGACCGGTGCCGCAGCAGCCGAGGTCTTCTATTCCGAAGATGGGCTCGTGCGCGCGGGCTCGATGCCGAAGCGTATCCAGAAAACCCTGCTCGGCGAAAAGGGCATCCAGGGGCTCGATGGCGAGGCCCACCGTCATCGCAAGCGGATGTTCATATCACTCATGGCGTCGGAGCGGATCGAAGCTCTCGAAAACAGGACGCGGGATTTGTTGGACCGCTACGCACGGGACTGGCAAGCGGCGGAGAAGGTCGTTCTCTACGACGAAGTGCGCGAAATCCTCACCAGAGCCGCCTGTGCCTGGTCGGGCGTGCCGCTTCCCGAAGCGGAGGTCGAGACGCGGACGGCGCAGATGACGGCGTTATTCCAGGACGCCGGGGCGGTCGGCTGGAAGCACTGGGGCGCGCGTCTGGCGCGGCATCGCGCGGAGCGTTGGGCGGCCGGCATCATCGAGCGGGTGCGCGACGGAAGCCTCCGGCCGGCACAGGAAAGCGCTGCCCATATCGTCGCGACCTGGCGTGATCTGAACGGGGAGCTGCTGACCTCCAAGGTTGCCGCCGTGGAGCTTCTGAACGTGGTACGCCCGATCGTCGCGGTCTCTGCGTTCATCGCCCAGGCGGCGCATGCCCTGCATCGGAATCCCGAGTGGCGGCAAAAGCTGAAGGATGACGAGGGACAGCTCGAACCTTTCGTGCAAGAGGTCCGCCGTCTGTATCCGTTCTTTCCCGCGGTCGCGGCACGGGTGAAGAGCGATTTCGAGTGGCGCGGATATCGCTTTACCAAAGGACACCGGGTTCTGCTCGACCTCTACGGTACGAATACCGACGCTCGCTCGTGGGACGCGCCGCAAGAGTTCCGGCCCGAGCGGTTTCACGATCGGGAGGTCACCCCCTACGACTTCATTCCGCAGGGCGGTGGTGATCACCACAGGAACCACCGTTGTCCGGGCGAGTGGATCGCGATCAGCCAGATGAAGGCGTTTTGCAGTTTCTTGGTGAACGCCATCGACTACGATGTGCCGGAGCAGGATCTAGAGTTTGAAACCGGAGAACTGCCGCCCATGCCTAAATCCCGGTTCATCATGCGCAACGTCACGCGTCGGCAGTAGCTTCGGCCTCGTCCGGATCGACCGACCGCGCATCTTTGGTGGCCTCGAACGCTTCCCACGCAACGTAGGGCACGATCAGAAGCGCCGCGACCGGATCGGCCCACCACCAGCCCATCCATTGCGTCAGACCGATCCCGGCCAACACCACGATCGTCTGATACTGGCAGATCATGGTGTCCTTGGCATCGTACTTCAGGGCGGGCGCATCGAGCCGTTTGCCATAGCGATACTTGCCCCAGGCGAGGAACGGGTTGACCAAGAGCGAAGCACACAGGATCGCGATCCCCCACCAATTGAAGCCCGGCGCCTCCTGCGAGATGAAAGCGGACACCGCCTCGTAGAGGATCGCCGCGACGACAATCCAGAAAGCACAGGCGACCACATAGAGCGCGATCTTCTTGCGATGCAGGACCGTGCGCTTGTCGCCACCATCCTTCTCACCCTTCAAGCGCCAGATCAGCGTCCCGGCTGAGGTGGCTTCGACCGTGCTGTCGAGACCCCAACTCACCAGCGCCGCGCTGCCGGTTAGAAGTCCCACGGTGACGGACACGACGACCTCGATGAGGTTGTAGACAAGGCTGGCGATCTCGACGCGGATGCCGCGCGTCAGATTGGCCTGCCGGTTATTTTGCTGACTACTCATAATACCTCATAATGCGGAGCCTGCAGCCAAAGTTCGAGGCGAGAATTGATTGCCTTGCCATTAGTGTTGCGCCACGAATCGAAAGCCGATGTTGTTCTTTTTCCAAGCTTCCTTAGTAGAGGCGAGCTTGCCCCTCATACATGAAAACCAAGGGCTTCGGACCTGTCGCGTAGCCGGTGTCGAGCCGCTCCATTCGGAAGCCGCTTGTCTCGATCAAGCCGGCCGTTGGACGGTCAAGGTGACAGTTCCCGGCGCAGTGTTTCCAGACGGGCGTGAGCCAGCGCTGCCAGCGCCGGACACCGGGCTCCGGCGCCAAACCATGCTCGACGAAGCGGAAGATGCCGTCCGGCTTGAGAACGCGCCGGATCTCGGCGAGCGCCTTCTCCGGCTCCGACACGCTGCAGAGCGCCCAGGTGGCGACGACGCAGTCGACGCTGCGATCCTCCAGCGGCAATGCTTCGGCCACGCCCTCGATGATCTCGGCCGCGGGCATCAGGCCATGGGAGGTTTGCGCGGCCCGAGAGAGGAGTTCGGGCGACGGATCAATACCGATGATCTGGCGCACGGCCTCGGGATAGAGCGCAATGTTCAGGCCCGAGCCGATTCCGATCTCCAGCACACGCCCATGCAGCCCGGAGATGGCGCGGCGCCGGTAGGGAAGAAGCTGATCCTGGCCCATCGCCAGATGCGTCAGCCGAGGGAGGATATGTTTCTCGTATAATTTCATCTGTTCATCCGATCCGCCCAAGGACCGGGAATGTGTCGAGAAGCCAGTAAGCCAAGGCGCTCAGCCGCCCGGTCATCATCGCCAAGCCCATCAGGATCATGACGCCGCCTGCAGCTTGATGTAGGCGGCGACCCCAACGACCGATGCCGCGCAGCCTGCCGGCAATACTGTCGGTGAACCCCGCAACGACCAGAAACGGGACCCCAAGGCCGGCCGAGTAGACGGCAAGCAGGGCGACGCCCTCGCCAATCGTCGCGCTTGTCGCGCTGGCGGTCAGGATGGCGCCCAGGATCGGCCCGATGCACGGTGTCCAGCCGAAACCGAAGGCGAGTCCGAGCACGTAGGAGGCGACCGGTTGCCCGCCCGGCAGGTCGAGATGAAAACGCAGGTCGCGCTCCATGGCCGACAGGCGCGCTGCCCCGATCATGAACAGACCGAACAGGATCACGATCGCGCCGCCGACGAGGTTGAGTTCGTAGCGCCACTGCAGCAGCGCCTGACCGAGCGCGGTGGCAGAGGCCCCAAGCGCGATAAATATCGTGGAGAAGCCAAGGACGAAACAGAAGCTGAGCCAGACGGCCCGCCCCTTCGAAGGCGCTGCACTGCCGGTGACCGTACGTCCGGCAACGTAGGATACGTAGCCGGGCACGAGCGGCAGCACGCAGGGCGACAGAAAGGAAACGGCACCGGCCAGCAATGCCGCCATTAGTCCAAGAGCGGAAAGTTCAATCAAATCCACATCTCCAAACTGATCGGTAGACCGCCACCACGTGTGCGCACGGAGCGGAACGGCTGGCGCGGTCGTCGTGCTTTTCCATGTCCTATTGCTTACGTTCGTCAATAAGAGCGCTTATCTGCGCAACGGCTTCGGGGCTGTTCCATTCGGCCGGGCCTGCGAGGCGCCCGCGCTCGCGCCCAATGCGGTCGATCAGAATCGTTGTCGGCAGGCCCACCACGGCCAAGGCCAGCATCGCGCGCGTATCCTCCGCGATATAGAGATCGAGGTTGCGAATGCCGGTCTCTCGATAGAAGCGGCGCACAGGTTCGAGACCGGCCCGATCGATCGACAGCGGCAGAACATGAAAATCCGATCCGCCGAGGCGCGCTTGCAGCGCGTCGAGCGTCGGCATCTCCTCGCGACAAGGCGGGCACCAGGTCGCCCAAATGTTCAGAAGCACGACACGTCCCTCGAAGTCCGCCAGCGTCAGATCCCGTCCATCTCCATCCACGAAAGGCGGCGACAGGAGCTCACGCGGAGTCCCGTGATTAGGGATCGGTGGTCGGGCGGAGGCAGGGCTTGCCGCAAGCGCCAAGACTCCGGCAAGGACGTCACGTCGCCTCACGGGTCGCTCTCCGCCTGCAACCGGCGCACGACCGGCAGAATGTCCTCCTCAAGCGAGGCCTGATCAAAGGGGCCGACATGCTTGTATGCAATGCGCCCCTCGGCATCGATTATGTATGTTTCCGGCACTCCATAGACGCCCCAGTCTATCGCAACGCGGCCTGATCGGTCCGCGCCGATGCGGGTAAAGGGATCGCCGAGCTCGTCGAGGAAACCCAGCGCTTCCTCGGCATCGTCCTTGTAGTTGATACCGTAGATCGGAACGGTGCCCGCTTCGGCCAGGTCGACGAGAAGCGGGTTCTCCGTGCGGCAGGGGACGCACCATGACGCCCAGACATTGACGAGAGAAACCTGGCCTTGCAGGTTCGCCGACGCTAGGCCGTCCTGCCGCCCTTCGATGGGCGGGAGCGCGAACTCCGGGATCGGTTTCCCGATCAGCGTCGAGGGCAACCGGTCGTCGTTGTTCCAGAGGCCCCAATAGAAGGCCGCACCCAGCAGGCCGAACACCGCCAGTGGCAAGAGCGCAAGCAGCCGCCCCCTCCGCCGCCGCTTTTCCTGGTTATCCTTCGAACTCATAGCCTGCCGTCAATGCTTGGAAGGAATAAGGTATCAGCATCCACTGATATGAAGCAAACCGTCGCCGATCACAATGCCGAGCGATGGGGGAGGGCTTTGCCCCGGCTTCGCAGACCCGAGCCATACTTACTGTTTAGATTCACATGAAATCAGCGAGAGGTCGGTATCTGAAGAGGTCGTTGAATTCAGTTCTCTGAACGGCCCCTTCGTCCGCGACCAGGCCGTTTGCGCGGGGCGCAGCGAACGGACGCAAAAGCGCTAATCGGGTATAGTCAGTGGCGAATGTTCTGGCTGAACTGGGCACACGATCGCTGGCGATAGTTCGATCTCTGTTCCGTCTCGGCGAGTGCCACCGACGTCGAAGTGTTCAGCTTCCGCCTAGAAAAAACCTTCCAGCTCCAGATACTTGCAAACAATTCACCAAATCCGCGCAGTCATCAGGTCCGGAGAATATCGGCCGTGAGAGAAGGCATCCGGGCCTTCTGGCGCAGAGGCCGGTGCTCAGCCCCACCCGCATAACCCCCGAAAACAACGGAAAAATCCGCCCGCAGCCAGGGCGAGAGAACGCTTTCGCGGGGGCAAGTGGCGGAGAGGGTGGGATTCGAACCCACGGATGAGTTGCCCCATCAACGGTTTTCGAGACCGCCCCGATCGACCACTCCGGCACCTCTCCGCACGTCCGTGGTCAGGACGGCGCGACGTGTAGCGGGGGTGCGGGAGGGATGCAAGGGGCTGTTCGGCGAGAAATCGAGCGCCGAGGGGGGCAGGGCGCGAAGGTCGCAGGCGGGGCCGGCGCGGGCGGCGAAATCGGGGCCGGCGCGGGGCGGGCCCCGGACAGGCGCGGCGGGGGGGCGGGCGCCGCCGGTCGCGAGGGGCTGGCAGTGGCGGCGGGACAGGGGAGGCGGCGAGCTCGCCTGGCGCGGCTTTTCGCAAGGGCCGCAGGAACGGGCGGGACGGCAGGGCGGGATGAGCGCGAGGCAGGAGGAGCGGAAGGCACGGGCGCGACAGGGCCGTCGCGCGGGCGGGCGGGGCGAGCGAGGCAGGGGGGAGGCGGGTTGGGCGGCGCTCGCGCTCGCGCGCGGGAAGCCTTATGGGAAGCCGTGTGAGCGACGCCCGGGCGCCGCTTGACTTCGCGGGGGGGCGGCGGCATAAGCCCGGCTCCGGTCGCGGCGGGATTCCCTGCCGCGTCTTAGTCTGGCGCGACCGGCGCCGAACGCTCCCGACCGGGGGCGCGCCGTCCGAGGCGGAGACGGGGAGCGCGGGCCAGGGCCGGCGATCCCGCTCCGAAAAGTCCGCGAAAGCGGCGCCGAAGGACGCGGAGACATGAAGGAAGACGCGATGTTCGCTGTCATCAAGACGGGCGGCAAGCAGTACAAGGTCGCCTCGGGCGACGAGCTCGAGATCGAGCTCCTGGCCGCCGAGGCCGGCGAGACCGTGCAGTTCAACGAGGTCCTGATGCTGGGCGGCGAAGGCGAGCCCACCATCGGCGCGCCCTTCGTGAGCGGCGCGGCCGTGCAAGCCGAGCTGGTCGAGTTCACCAAGGGTCCCAAGGTGATCTCGTTCAAGCGCCGCCGCCGCAAGCACTCCTCGGCCCGCCGCAAGGGTCACCGCCAGAAATTCGCCAAGGTGCGGATCACCGAGATCCTCGCCTCGGGCGGCGACGCCACCGGCGTCAAGGCCGCCGTCGGCGCCGCCTCGGCTCCCGCGGCCGTCGCGGCCGAGTAACCGTCAGCGCAAGGAGACATCCAGATGGCTCATAAAAAGGCAGGCGGCTCCTCCCGCAACGGCCGCGACTCCGCAGGCCGTCGCCTGGGCGTCAAGAAATACGGCGGCGAGGCCGTGATCCCCGGCAACATCCTGATCCGTCAGCGCGGCACCAAGTGGTGGCCGGGCGACAACGTCGGGATGGGCAAGGACCACACCCTGTTCGCCACCGTCGAGGGCGCCGTGAAGTTCACCAAGGGCTTCCGCAACCGCACCTTCGTGTCCGTGATCCCGCTTCCGGAGGCTGCGGAGTAACCGCCGCACCCCACCCGGGATGATCATCGGGAGGGCCGGCGGGAACACCCCGCCGGCCCTCCCGCATTTCAGGCGCGGGCCGCGCGGGAACTCCGCCGCCCGCCTCGCCGATTTTGACGGCCGCCGGAGAGCCGTCCGCTAGAGGCGCCCCGGCAAGGGAAGCAGTCCCTTGGGAGGGAGTTGGGAAAGATGTTGGACGGATTGCAGATCGCGCCCCTGATCGAAGCGGACCGGATGGTCCTGAGACCGCCGCGGCGACGCGATGCGGGGCTGATCTCGCTTTATCTCTCGGACGCGCGCGCCGCGAAGTCGCTGGCGCTGATCCCGCATCCCTATCCCCCCGGCGCCGCCGAGCAGACCATCGAGCGGGCGCTCGCGGGCAAGCGCTCGGGCCCGCTCTACGTGATGGACGCCACCCGCTCGGACGGGCCCGAGATGGTCGGGCTGGTGTTCCTCAACAAGGAGGCCGAGGAGAACGTCTTTCAGGTCTCCTATGTGGTCGGCCCCGCCTTCCGCAACACCGGCTACGCGACCGAGGCGGTGGTGGCGGTGCGCGACCACCTGTTCGAGGCGGGCGCGCGGGCGCTGACCGCCAAGGTCTACCAGGACAACGCCGCCTCGGCCCATGTGCTGACGCGGGCGGGGCTGGACTATCAGGGCGAGGGCGAGGCGTATTCCGCCGCGCGCGGCGCCGTCGCGCCCACATGGCGCTACAGGCTGGAGCGGGACCGGTGGCTGGCACGGAGCTCCTGACCCCGCGCCTGCGGCTGCGCCTGCCCGCGCCCGGCGACGCCGAGCGGCTGGCCGCGCTGTCCACCGACCCGCTGGTCGCGCGGATGACCACGCGGATCCCCTATCCCAACAGCGCTGACACCGTGCGCGAGGCGCTGGTCGCCATGGCGCTGGCCGGCGAGGTGGCCCGCGTGATCGACGACGGGCAGGCGCAGGGCCTGTGCTCGATCGCGCCCGACGGCTCGCTCGGCTACTGGCTGGGGCGCGAGGCGCGCGGGCGCGGCTATGCGACCGAGGCCGCCCGCGCCCTGCTGGCGCACGCCTTCGGGGGGATGCGGCTCGGCCAGGTGACGGCGCGGGTCTTTGCCGACAACGCGCCCTCGATCCGGGTGCTCGCGAAGCTGGGCTTTCGCCTGACGGGGAGCGCGCGCAGCTTCTCGCTCGGGCGCGGGGCCTCGGCCGACGGCTTCGCGATGGAGCTGGGGCGCGAGGACTGGGCCTTGTCCCAGCAGTTCCGCCTGGTCACTCCGCGCCTGACGATCACGCCGATGACCGCGGCCGACGCCCCGGCGCTGGCGGCGCTGAGCGACCTCGAGACCGCGCGCAACATGCTCTCGGTCGACCACCCGATGTCCGAGGCCCGGGCCGCGGCGCGCATCGCCGCCCGGCGGTTCGCCAACCGCCCCGGCTTCGCGGTCGGCGTGCGGCTCGACGGGCGGCTGATCGGGGAGCTCGGGCTCTCGGCCCGGGGACGCGGGGGAGAGCCCTGCGACGTCTCGATGTGGATCGGGCAGGGGTGGCGCGGCCAGGGGCTGGCCACCGAGGCGCTCGCCGCCTTCCTGCCCCATGTGATGGATCGTTTCGGCCTGCAGATGCTGCGGGCGGAGGCGTTCGAGGATAACATCGGCTCGTTGACCGTGCTGTCGCGCCTCGGGTTCGCGGCGGACGGGGTCGAGCTCGGCACGGCGCCCGCGCGCGCCGAGATCGCCATGGTGAGGCGCATGGCGCTGAGCCGCGAGGCGCTCTCGGCGGCGCTGGCGGCCTGCCCGGAAAGGAACGCGGCATGAAATTCCTGGACCTCGCCAAGGTCTATATCCGCTCTGGCGCGGGGGGGAACGGCTGCCTGTCGTTCCGCCGCGAGAAGTATGTCGAATACGGCGGGCCCGACGGCGGCGACGGCGGCCGGGGCGGCGACGTCTGGGTCGAGGCGGTCGAGGGGCTCAACACCCTGATCGACTTCCGCTTCCAGCAGCACTTCTTCGCCAAGAACGGCCGCGCGGGCGCGGGCAAGCAGCGCACCGGCGCCGACGGCGAGGAGATCGTCCTGCGCGTGCCCGCCGGCACCGAGGTGCTCGACGAGGACGAGGAGACGGTGATCGCCGACCTCACCAACCTCGGCGACCGGGTGCTGCTGGCCAAGGGCGGCAACGGCGGCTGGGGCAACCTGCACTTCAAGACCGCGACCAACCGCGCTCCGCGCCGCGCCAACCCCGGTCAGCCCGCGATCGAGCGGACCATCTGGCTGCGCCTGAAGCTGATCGCCGACGTGGGGCTCGCGGGTCTGCCCAACGCGGGCAAGTCGACGTTCCTCTCGGCCGTCTCGAACGCGCGCCCCAAGGTCGCCGACTATCCGTTCACCACCCTGCACCCCAACCTGGGCGTGGCGGGCGTGGACGGGGCCGAGATGGTGGTCGCCGACATCCCCGGCCTGATCGAGGGCGCCCATGAGGGCCGCGGCCTGGGCGACCAGTTCCTCGGCCATGTCGAGCGCTGCGCCGTCCTGCTTCACCTGATCGACGGCACCTCCGAGGACGTGGCCCACGACTGGCAGGTGATCCGCGAGGAGCTCTCGGCCTATGGCGGGGGGCTCGCCGAGAAGCCGGTGATCACCGCGCTCAACAAGATCGACGCGCTCCGCGAGGAGGAGGTCGAGGACAAGCTCGCCGCCCTCGCCGAAGCCGGCGCCGCGCGGGTGCTGCCGATGTCGGGCGTCTCGGGCCACAACGTCACCGAGGCGCTGCGTCTGCTGCGCCGCGAGGTGATGACCAAGCGCCGGGCCGAGGCCGAAGCCGCGGCGATCGAGGAGGGCCACGCGCAGGAGACCGAGCAGTGGCGCCCCTGAGCGACGCGCGCGCCGATCCCGCCGCAGGCGCCGCGTCGGGCGAGGCCCCCGTTGCGGGCGCCTCGTCTGCGGCGCTTCTGGCCTGTTCGCGCCTGGTTGTGAAGATCGGCTCGGCCCTGCTGGTCGATGCGGCCACCGGCGAGCTGCGCCGCGAGTGGCTGCGCGGGGTCGCCGCCGATCTCGCCGCGATCCGGGCGCGGGGGGCCGAGGTGATGGTCGTCTCCTCGGGCTCGATCGCGCTCGGCCGCCGGGTGCTGGGCTTTCGCCGCGGGGCGCTGGCGCTCGAGCAGGCGCAGGCCGCGGCCGCCGTCGGCCAGATCCGCCTCGCCCAGGCCTATGCCGAGGTGCTCGAGCCCCACGGCGTCACCGCGGGCCAGGTGCTGCTGACGCTCGACGACACTCGCGACCGCCGCCGCTATCTCAACGGCCGCGCCACCCTGCGCCAGTTGCTGTCGCTGGGCGTGCTGCCGGTGGTCAACGAGAACGACACGGTGGCCACCGACGAGATCAAGTTCGGCGACAACGACCGCCTTGCCGCCCGCGTGGCGCTGATGGCCGGCGCCGACCTGCTGGTGCTGCTCTCGGACGTCGACGGGCTTTACACCGCCGATCCCCGCCGCGACCCCGAGGCTCGCCGTTTCGAGGCCGTCGACCGCATCACCCCCCAGATCGAGGCGATGGGCGCGGGCGTGGGCTCGGACGCGGGCTCGGGCGGCATGCGCACCAAGCTGCTGGCCGCCAAGACCGCGACGCGCGGCGGCTGCGCGATGATCATCTGCAAGGGCGAGGTCGACCGGCCGCTGAGCGCGCTGGGGCAGGGGGCGCTCGCCACCCTGTTCCGGGCCGAGGAGTCGCCGCTGACCGCCCGCAAGCAGTGGATCGCGGGCATGAAGCCGATGGGCCGGCTGGTGGTCGACGCGGGCGCCGCCGGCGCGCTTCGTCGCGGAAAATCGCTGCTCCCCGCGGGCCTGCGCGCGGTCGAAGGCGTGTTCGAGCGCGGCGACCCGGTGGCCATCGTCACGCAGGAGGGCGCCTCGGTCGGCGCCGCGCTCGCAGGCTACGGCGACGCCGAGGCGCGCGCGGTGACCGGCCTGCACTCGCGCGAGGTCGAGGGCGCGCTGGGCCATCCCGGCCGCGCCGAGGTGGCCCACAGCGACAACATCGTCATCTGGGACGCCGACGCCGCGGGCGCCGCGCCCCAGGCCCAATCGCAGACGGAGGAGACCGAGTGATGGACGGATCGATCGCAGACGACGCGAAGACCCTCGACGTCCCGGCGGTCATGGCCGATCTCGGCCGGCGCGCGAAGGCGGCGGCGGCCGAACTCGCCTACGCCCCCGCCTCTGCCCGCGACGCCGCCCTGCGCGCCGCGGCCGAGGCGATCGAGACGCGCGAGGCCGAGATCCTCGCCGCCAACGCCCGCGACATGGCGTTCGGCCGCGAGAAGGGCCTGAGCGAGGCGATGCTCGACCGCCTGCTCCTCACCGCCCCGCGCGTTGCCGCCATGGCCCAGGGCCTGCGCGAGGTCGCGGCCCAGGAGGATCCCGTCGGCCGCGTGCTCGAGGAATGGACGCGCCCCAACGGCCTGCGCTTCCGCAAGGTGGCGACGCCGCTCGGCGTCATCGGCGTGATCTACGAGAGCCGTCCCAACGTCACCGCCGACGCGGGCGGTCTGTGCCTGAAGTCGGGCAACGCCGCGATCCTGCGCGGCGGCTCGGAGAGCTTCCACTCCGCCGGCGCGATCCACGCCTGCCTGCAGGAGGGGCTGCGCGCCGCGGGCCTTCCCGCCGACGCCATCCAGCGCGTCCCCACCCGCGACCGCGCGGCGGTCGGCGAGATGCTGACCATGCAGGGCGCGATCGACGTGATCATTCCCCGCGGCGGCAAGGGCCTCGTGGGCCGGGTGCAGGCCGAGGCCCGCGTGCCGGTCTTTGCCCACCTGGAAGGCATCTGCCACGTCTACGCCGACGCCGCCGCCGACCCCGAGAAGGCGCGCCGCGTGATCCTGAACGCCAAGACCCGGCGCACGGGCATCTGCGGCTCGGCCGAGTGCCTGCTGATGCACCGCGACTACGCCGCGGGGCAGGGGGCGGCGACCCTCGCCATGCTGATCGACGCCGGCGTCGAGATCCGCGGCGACGCCGCCGTGCAGGCGCTCGACCCCCGGGTGGTCCCGGCGAGCGAGGCCGACTGGGGTCGCGAGTTCCTCGACATGATCCTCGCGGCCCGCGTGGTCGACGACGTCGACGCCGCCATCGCCCATATCCAGGCCCACGGCTCCCAGCACACCGAGGCCGTGCTGACCGAGGACGACGCGGTGGCCGAGCGTTTCTTCGCCCGGCTCGACAGCGCGATCCTGCTGCGCAACGCCTCGACCCAGTTCGCCGACGGCGGTGAGTTCGGCTTCGGCGCCGAGATCGGCATCGCCACCGGCAAGATGCACGCCCGCGGCCCGGTGGGCGCCAAGCAGTTGACCTCGTTCAAGTATCTCGTGGAAGGCGACGGCACGACCCGGCCGTAGGCGGCCCGGCCCCGGCGCCCCCGCCCCCCGCGGGGGCGTTTCGCGCAGGACGCATTCCAATGCGCCGCGCCCGGGGAACCGCAACGGCGCATTGAAATGCGCCCTACGGGTCCGGGGCCAGGCCCTTGAGGAACAGGTCTTCAAGGAACCGCGCCGCATCGTCGATATGGCCGTCGCCCTCGACCCCCATCACGATGCGCACCTGCGCGTCGAAGTCGGCGTAGTGCTGGGTCGTGGACCAGATCGCGAAGATCAGGTGATAGGGGTCGACGCGGCGGATCTTGCCGGCCGCAATCCAGGCGCGGATCACCTCGACCTTCGCCTCCACCAGCGCCTTCAGCCGGCCGTGCAGATAGTCCTCGATCCGCGGCGCGCCCGACATCACCTCCGAGGCGAACAGCCGGCTCTCGCGCGGGCGCTCGCGCGCCATGTCCAGCTTGCGGCGCAGGTAGGCGCGGATCTCGCGCAGCGCGTCGCCCTGCGCCGAGAGCGCCTCGAGCGGCTCGAGCCACTCGTCCAGCAGACCCTCCATCAGGGCGGCGTGGATGTCCTCCTTGCGGCGGAAATAATACAGCAGGTTGGGCTTGGACATGCCCGCGCCCTCGGCGATGGCGTCCAGCGTCGCCCCCTTGAACCCGTGCTGGGAGAACGCCTCCAGCGCGCTGTCGAGGATCTTCTCCTCGTTCTCCTGCTGGATGCGGGTGCGCCGCTTGGTGCGGGCCGCGCGGGGGGGCTCGGCGGCGCTCATGCCGGCGGACGCGGGGCGCCGCTCGGTTGGGCGCCCGATCCCGAGGCGCCCGATCCTGAGGCTGGGGTGCGCGCTGCTGTCGCCGTCATGGGCGGCTCGCCTCCGGGGTTTTCCTGTTGACGGTCGAGGCCGTCCTGCTAGCGTGAACTTTGACCAGACGGTTAACTCGCCGCAAGAGCTTTCGCCGGTCCGGGGGCGGTCCCGGCGCAGGCCGGAGGACCTCCACGATGCACGCAAGCGCGACGCCTTCCGTCCCGCGCGCCGGTCCCCGAGCCGGACCCGACGGCGGCGCCCGCCTCTTCGCCCGAGATCTCCACACCGCCGCGCATGCCGCGGAAACCACAGGCTGAATTCCCATGGCTGAGCTTGGCTCGAACCTCCAGATCAACTCCGACCGGCTTTGGGAGTCGATCCACGACCTCGCCGAGATCGGCCCGGGCGTCCGCGGGGGCAACAACCGCCAGACGCTGACCGACGCGGACGCGCAGGGGCGGGCGCTGTTCAAGTCCTGGTGCGACGCGGCCGGGCTGAGCATGGGCGTCGACCGCCTGGGCAACATGTTCGCCCGGCGCGAGGGCGAGGACCCGAGCCTGCCGCCGGTCTACATGGGCTCGCATCTCGACACCCAGCCCACCGGCGGGCGCTACGACGGCATCCTGGGCGTGCTCGGCGGGCTCGAGGTGATCCGCACCCTCGACGACCTGAACGTGAAGACCAGGCACCCCATCGTGGTGGTCAACTGGACCAACGAGGAGGGCACCCGCTTCGCCCCCGCCATGCTCGCCTCGGGCGTCTTCGCGGGCGTGCATGAGCTGGACTGGGCCTACGCGCGCGCCGACGCGGACGGCAAGAAATTCGGCGAGGAGCTGGAGCGCATCGGCTGGAAGGGCGAGGAGGAGGTCGGCAATCGCCCGATGAAGGCGATGTTCGAGCTGCACATCGAGCAGGGCCCGATCCTCGAGGCCGAGGAGACCGACATCGGCGTCGTCACCCACGGCCAGGGCCTGTGGTGGCTGCAGATCACGCTGACCGGCAAGGACGCGCACACCGGCTCGACCCCGATGGCGATGCGCGTGAACGCGGGCCTCGGCATGGCCCGGATCACCGAGCTGGTCCACACCATCGCCATGGACAACCAGCCCGGCGCGGTCGGCGCCATCGGCCATGTCGAGGTCTACCCGAACTCGCGCAACGTGATCCCGGGCAAGACCGTCTTCACCGTCGACTTCCGCTCCCCCGATCAGGCCAAGCTCGACGCCATGCGCGCGCGCCTCGAGGCCGAGGCCCCGGAGATCGCGGCCGAGATCGGCCTCGGGATCGAGATCGAGGTCGCCGGCCATTTCGACGTGGTGACCTTCGACGAGACCTGCGTGAGCGCGGTGCGCAACGCGGCCGACTCCCTGGGCTACTCCCACATGGACATCATCTCCGGCGCCGGCCACGACGCCTGCTGGATCAACAAGGTGGCCCCCACCTCGATGATCATGTGCCCCTGCGTGGACGGGCTGAGCCACAACGAGGACGAGGAGATCACCCAGGACTGGGCCGCCAAGGGCACGAACGTGCTGCTGCGCGCGGTGCTGGAGACGGCGGGGATCGTGGGGTGAGGAACCTGCTCCGCGGCATCGGACGACGGCTGGGCCTGGTTGCGGAGGAGAGCTTCTCCCCCGCCGACCACGCCGCCGCCGCCGTGCTGCGGACCGTGCCGTTCGCCAATATGACGACCGAGGAGATCCGCGCTCACGAGGACGGCGACGCCCTCGCCCGGATAAACTGGCGCGCGGAAGCGCTGGAGGCCTGCGACTTCGCTGTCGAGGAAATGGAGCGCGAGACCCCGCCCCGGAGCTCCCTCGCCGCGGCCCGCAGGCTGAGGACGCTGGTGCTGGAGAACCGTCTCCGGGACGATCCCGACGAGACGCTGACCCTCCTGAACGCCATCATGTACAACTTCATCAAGATGGAGCCGCCGGCCGGGGCGCAGACCCTCCGCGGCGCGAACTGATCAAGAGACAGGGACGAAGCGATGACCAAGGTGATCAAGGGCGGCACGATCGTCACCGCCGACCGCATGTATGAGGCCGACGTCCTGATCGACGGCGAGACGATCCTCGAGATCGGCGAGAACCTGAAGGGCGACGAGACCATCGACGCCGAGGGCGCCTATGTCATGCCCGGCGGGATCGACCCGCACACGCATCTCGAGATGCCCTTCATGGGCACCACCGCGGCGGAAACCTTCGAATCCGGCACCTTTGCCGCCGCCGCCGGCGGCACCACCATGCTGGTGGACTTCTGCCTGCCGGGCGAGGACGGATCCATCAGGAACGCCATCGAGGCCTGGGACAAGAAGTCGAAGGACCAGATCTCGGTCGACATCTCCTATCACATGGCCATCACCGGCTGGAACGAGACCATCTTCGAGGAGATGAAGTGGGCCGTCGACCGCGGCATCAACACGTTCAAGCACTTCATGGCCTACAAGGGCGCGCTGATGGTGCAGGACGACGAGATGTTCGCCTCCTTCAAGCGCTGCGCCGAGCTGGGCGCCATGCCGCTCGTCCATGCCGAGAACGGCGACATCGTCGCCGAGCTGCAGGCGAAATACATGGCCGACGGGGTCACCGGGCCCGAGGGCCACGCCTACTCCCGCCCGCCCGAGGTGGAGGGCGAGGCCGCCAACCGCGCGATCATGATCGCGGATGCGGCCGGCGTGCCGCTCTACATCGTCCACGTCTCCTGCGAGCAGGCCCACGAAGCCATCCGCCGGGCCCGCCAGAAGGGCATGCGCGTCTACGGAGAGCCGCTGGTCCAGCACCTGACGCTCGATGAATCCGAGTACTTCGACAAGGACTGGGACTACGCCGCCCGCCGGGTGATGTCCCCGCCCTTCCGCAACAAGGAGCACCAGGACGGGCTGTGGGCGGGCCTCTCGGCCGGCTCGCTGCAGGTGGTGGCGACCGACCACTGCGCCTTCTCGACCGAGCAGAAGCGCTTTGGCCTCGGCGACTTCACCAAGATCCCCAACGGCACCGGCGGGATCGAGGATCGGCTCGCGGTCCTGTGGACCCGCGGCGTCGAGACGGGCCGCCTGACGCCTGAGGAGTTCGTCGCCGTCACCTCGACCAACATCGCCAAGATCCTCAACATCTATCCCCGCAAGGGCGCGATCCTGCCCGGGGCGGACGCCGACATCGTGGTGTGGGATCCCAAGGCCAGCAAGACGATCTCGGCCGCCACGCAGAAATCCATCATCGACTACAACGTCTTCGAGGGGTTCGAGGTGACGGGCCAGGCGCGCTTCACCCTTTCGCGCGGGGACGTGGTGTGGGCGGCGGGCCAGAACTCCCAGCCCCAGCCCGGCCGGGGCAAGTTCATCCCGCGCCCGGCCTTCCCGGCGCCGAACAAGGCGCTCTCGACCTGGAAGGCCCTGACCGCGCCGCGGGCCATCGAGCGCGACCCGCTCAACATCCCCTCGGGGGTCTGAGCGGGGCCCGACCGCTCAGCTCACCGCCGCCGGCCGCCGCCGGCGGCGCCTGCCCCACCGCAGGATCGGACGCTCGACCCACACGGTCAGCGCGATGGAGCTCAGGATCAGCGCCGCGATCACCGGCAGGCCGGTGAACAGCGAGGCCATCGGATGCACGCCCAGCAGCTTCTGCGAGACGCTCGCGATCAGACCGATCAGCAGGAAGTGGATCAGGTAGAGCGAATACGACGCCTCCCCCGCCAGCAGCAGCCAGCGGGGCATCGTCACAGGCCTCGCGGCCAACCCGTAGACCAGGCAGGCGGCGGGCAGACCGGCGACGAGCCACTGCGGCGCCGCGCGAAACGCGGGATACGGCAGCGCGAACAGCACCCCTGCCAGCCCCAGCGCCCCGACGCCAAGCGCGAGACGCGCATACGGCATGCGTCCCTGCACGAACAGCCGGGCGACGATCAGCCCGAAGGCGAACTCCAGCACTTTCTCGTTGGCCAGGAGGAGCGGGGCCTCGGTCGACCCGGCGAGGCCACGCCACAGGCCGCCCGCCAGGAACCAGGCGCTCACGCAGATCAGAGCGGCTCGATGCCCGCCCCGGACATAGCTGAGCGCGAAGATCAGGTAGAAAGTGACCTCGAGCGTCAGGGTCCAGGCCACGTCGAGCACCATCCACGACTTGGTGACCGGCAGCAACAGCAACGAGGCCGCGACCGGTCCGGTCTCGAAAGCCTCGGGGCGGACGTTTCCAAGACCGGTGGCCAGCGACAGCGCCTCGGAGGCGAACTGCGCCGACAAGACCACCCAATAGATCGGATAGATGCGCCAGAACCTGTCGAAGAGGAAGCCTGCGGCGGAGAAATCCGGCCGCCGCGTCGCCGAGACATAGATCACGAAGCCCGAGATGACGAAGAAGATGTCGACCCCCAGCTCGCCGTTGGCGAACAGGCCAAACAGGGCCGGCGCCGCGCCGGTCGCCATCACCGACAGGTGCGCGTGAAACAGCACCACGATCAGCGCGGCGACGAACCGAAGCGCCTGAAGACTCTCGACCTTGTTGTGAACTGTCATCTCGTCTCCATGGGGTCCGAGGCCCTCGCACCCCGTGTCGTGGGCGACCTCGCACCCCGTGTCGCGGGCGACAATGAACGAGTTCGCCAGACTTGTCATCGACGCCGCAGGGCCGCTCCCGCGCGACCGACGGACGCCGGAGCCGGTGGGGGGCGAGCGGCGCAGCGTCGCGGTTGCCGGCCCGGGTCAGGAGTGGTTGAGTTGGCTCCGCCCCGCGCCGCGCGGCTCCGCAGGGTCGAGCGCGCGCGCAGGGCGCAGACATCGTGGCAAGTGGGGGAGGCAAGGATGGGGCTGCACCGGGCGGTCGGCGCGATCGGGACGGCGGGGCGCCGCCGCGCAGCGGAAGGCGCAGGCGCATGACCGGAGCCGCCCCCGCAGCCGCCGGCGCGCGCCCGGTGATCGAGGCGCGCGACCTGTGCCTGACCTTCGCCACCAACGACGGGCCGGTGCATGCGCTCTCGGACGTGGACCTGACGATCCGGCAGGGCGACTTCGTCTCCTTCATCGGGCCCTCGGGCTGCGGCAAGACCACCTTCCTGCGGGTGATCGCCGACCTCGAGCATCCCACCTCCGGCGTCCTCTCGGTCAACGGCATGAGCCCCGAGGAGGCCCGCCGCGCGCGCGCCTATGGCTATGTCTTCCAGGCCCCCGCCCTCTATCCCTGGCGCACCATCGCGGGAAACATCCGCCTGCCGCTCGAGATCATGGGTTTCTCGAAGGCCGAGCAGCAGGCCCGCATCGACCGGGTGCTGGCGCTGGTCGACCTAGAGGGGTTCGGGAAGAAATACCCCTGGCAGCTCTCGGGGGGCATGCAGCAGCGGGCCTCGATCGCGCGCGCGCTCGCCTTCGACGCCGACCTGCTGCTGATGGACGAGCCCTTCGGCGCGCTGGACGAGATCGTGCGCGATCACCTCAACGAGCAGCTCCTGAGGCTGTGGCGGGAGACGGGCAAGACCATCGGCTTTGTCACCCACTCGATCCCCGAGGCGGTCTATCTCTCGACCCGCATCGTGGTGATGAGCCCGCGCCCCGGCCGTATCGTCGACGTGATCGAGAGCCCGCTGCCGCTGGACCGCCCGCTCGACATCCGCGAGAGCCCGGAGTTCCTCGCCGTCGCCCACCGCGTGCGCGAGGGGCTCAGGGCGGGGCATTCCTATGACTGAGCCCGGCCGACCGGAGGCGGGACGATGAGCGTCTCGCGCACGCTGCTGCCGGTCGCGACCGTGGTCGCGGCGATCGTGGCGGTCTGGTATCTGGGCGCGCTCGCGCTCAACCTGCCGTGGGAGCGGGACCAGGCGGCCCGCGCCAAGACCGAGGTCGCCTTCCTCGACATGGCCGCGGGGACCATGGCCCAGGAGCGGCCGGTGCTGCCCGCGCCCCACCAGGTCGTCGTCGAGATCTGGGAGACGACGGTCGAGAAGAACGTCACCTCCAAGCGCAGTCTGGTCTATCATGGCTGGATCACGCTTTCGGCGACGCTGCTGGGTTTCGTGTTCGGCACGACGCTGGGGATGCTGCTGGCGGTGGGGATCGTGCATTCCCGGGCGATGGACCTCTCGATCATGCCCTGGGTGATCGCCTCCCAGACCATCCCGATCCTGGCGCTGGCGCCGATGATCATCGTGGTGCTGAACGCGGTCGGGCTGAAGGGGCTGATCCCCAAGGCGCTGATCTCGACGTATCTGTCGTTCTTCCCGGTGGTGGTGGGGATGGTGAAGGGCCTGCGCTCGCCCGACCGGATCCAGCTTGACCTGATGCGCACCTGGTCGGCGAGCGGGGGGCAGACGTTCTGGAAACTGCGCTGGCCGGCCTCGGCGCCCTATCTCTTCGCCTCGCTCAAGATCGGGGTCGCGGCCAGCCTGGTGGGCGCCATCGTGGGCGAGATGCCCACCGGCGCGGTCGCGGGCCTGGGCGCGCGGCTGCTGGCAGGCAGCTACTACGGGCAGACGGTGCAGATCTGGGCGGCGCTGTTCGCGGCCGCGGCGCTCGCCGCCGCACTGGTGGCGATCATCGGGCTGGCGGGCCGGGTCACGCTGGCGCGCATGGGGTTCGGACGATGAGCGCGGCGCGCGAGACGGCCCGCAGCCCCCGGATGCGCGCGGCGGGGCTGGCGCTGGCGGCAGGGGCGCTGAGCTGGCTGTTCCTCGCCGTCGCCCTGCCGGGGACCGGAGACGGGGCCGGCGCGCTCTACTGGATCCAGACCGCGGCGATCTGGGCGCTGGCCGCGGCGCTGGTCTCGACGCTGGCCCGCCTGGCGGACGCGGACCGGCGCTGGGGCAAGGCGGCGGCGCTGGCGGCCCCCCTGGTGTTCGGCGCCACGCTCCTGTTCCTGTGGGAGGCGGTGGCCCGCGGCGCGCAGATCCCCCCGGTGCTGCTGCCCCCGCCCTCGATGATCTTCGAGCGGCTGGTCGCCTCGCCCGCGATCCTGTGGGCCGACTTCCAGCAGACCTTCCTGAAGTCGGTGCTGATCGGCTACGCGCTGGGCTGCGGCTCGGCGTTCCTGGCAGCGCTCGTCATCGACCGCTCGGAGTTCCTGCAGCGCGGGCTGCTGCCGGTGGGCAACTTCGTGGCGGCGCTGCCGATCGTGGGCGTGGCCCCGATCATGGTGATGTGGTTCGGCTTCGACTGGCCCTCGAAGGCGGCGGTCGTGGTGGTGATGGTGTTCTTCCCGATGCTGGTCAACACCGTCGAGGGGCTGAAGGCCGCCGACCGGATGCAGCGCGACCTGATGCGCACCTGGGCCGCGACCCCGCGCCAGACGCTGTGGCGCCTGCGCCTGCCGATGGCCGCGCCCTTCATTTTCAACGGCTTGAAGATCGCCTCGACCCTCGCCTTGATCGGCGCCATCGTGGCGGAATTCTTCGGCACGCCCACCGTGGGCATGGGCTTTCGCATCTCGACCGAGGTCGGGCGGATGAACGTCGACATGGTCTGGGCCGAGATCGCGGTGGCCGCGGTGGCGGGCTCGGCCTTCTACGGGGTCGCGTCGCTGGCTGAACGCTGGGTGACCTTCTGGCACCCTTCGCAGCGATTGTGAGCGACGCAGATGGGGGTGACAGAAGACGTGAACACAATTCGTCGCGCGCTGTACAAGGATGCGATCCGCACTGATACCGCCATGAACCAGTCAATCCTTTCAACAGAACGCTCGTGTACGCTGCTGAACCTCGGGTGCGATGTCGCCATGCTGTGCGAACGCCGTAGGACTCGGGCGATGTGTGGGCCTATCGGTCGTCTTGGCCTGGAGATAGTTTGATGGGGCTGTTTTCCGTCGTTGCGATCGTCCTTGAGGAGCCAGAGGTGCTCCACAAGTTCGCGTCCTATTACCTTAGCATCGGCGCATCGCGGATCTATCTCTACTACGATGGGGATTTGCCGGACGAACTGTCGTTCGCCGACGATCGGGTTAGTGTAGTATCCTGCAACCGAGACTACTGGAGAACGCTTGGCTTTGAAAAGCCAGTCGTCTTTCTGGAGCGCCAAACGGCCATCTATACGCACCATGCGAAGCAGGACGACTGCGACTGGATGCTGGTTGTGGACGCGGATGAGTTCGTCTTCGGCGTGGACGACCTCGGAGCAGGCCTCGATGCTGCTCCGCCCGAGGTGGTCAGCCTTCGGATGCCGGTTGCAGAAGCGGTCTACACGTCCGGCGACGATGAGGACGCGATTTGCGGTTCGACCTGGTTCCGACTTGCAATCCATCGTCGTACTCGGCTCTGGAAAGCTGTTCTCTACGGATGGCGCGGTCGCCAGTTTCAATCCGGCTTGATTGGCCATGCGCTGGGCAAGCAGTTCGTCCGGTTGCCGGTCTCTGATAATCTGCTGATCGAAGCGCACTGGACGAACGTGAGGGGCGAGGGCGCCTGTCGATGGTCGTACGAACTCGGCGCCCCCTTGGAGGCTCTCTACGTCGGCCACTTCGATGCGATATCGTTCGACCGCTGGAAGACGAAGTGGCTGCTGAGAACGCATTCTCACACGAAACACGCCACCATGAGCGTCGTGCGACAGCGTCAGTTCGACCGTGTCGTTCGAGCGCTCGACCAAGGAGAGTCCGAAGCGAGACGGCTATTTCGGTCGTTGTACCGGATCAACCCATGGCAGAAGCTCTTGCTAAAGATCACGGGGTTCGGCTTCCCACGCAGGCTTTTCTAGAAAAGTTAGTGGGCGATCGGATGCAATGTCTGGCCTTGGAGCAGGTTCTGCTCAAGGGTCAGACGGAACCAAGTCCAACAAGGAGAGGTGAAGCTCATGTTCAAGAGAACGTTGGTCGCGCTGGCAGGCGGTGTCGCGGTAGCCTCCGGCGCGGCCCAGGCGCAGGACGTGACCCTGCAGCTCAAATGGGTCACCCAGGCCCAGTTCGCGGGCTATTATGTGGCTCAGGACAAAGGGTTTTATGAGGAGGAGGGGATCGAGGTCGAGATCCTTCCCGGCGGGCCCGACATCGCGCCCGTGCAGGTGCTGGCCGGCGGGGGCGCCGACGTGATGGTCGACTGGATGCCCTCGGCGCTGGCCGCGCGCGAGCGGGGGGTGCCGGCGGTGAACATCGCCCAGCCGTTCAAATCCTCGGGCATGATGCTGACCTGCCTCAAGGAATCCGGCGTGACCAGCCCGGAGGACTTCCCCGGCTCGACGCTGGGCGTCTGGTTCTTTGGCAACGAGTATCCGTTCCTGAGCTGGATGGCGCATCTGGGCGTTCCGACCGAGGGCGGCGCGGACGGGGTGACGGTCCTCAAGCAGGGGTTCAACGTCGATCCGCTGCTCCAGAAGCAGGCGGCCTGCATCTCGACGATGACCTACAACGAGTACTGGCAGGTAATCGACGCGGGCATCTCCGAGGACGAGCTGGTCACCTTCAAGTATGAGGACCAGGGGGTCGCGACGCTCGAGGACGGGCTCTATGTCCTTGAAGACAATCTGGAAGATCCCGAGTTCAAGGCGAACATGGTGAAGTTCGTCCGCGCCAGCATGAAGGGCTGGAAGTGGGCCGAGGAGAACCCCGACGAGGCCGCCGAGATCGTGCTCGAGAACGACGCCAGCGGCGCCCAGACCGAGAAGCACCAGAAGCGGATGATGGGCGAGATCGCCAAGCTGACCGCCGGTTCGAACGGCGCGCTGGACGAGGCCGACTACCAGCGCACGGTCGACAGCCTGCTCGCCGGCGGCTCGGATCCCGTGATCACCAAGCAGCCCGAGGGCGCCTGGACCCACGCGATCACCGACGAGGCTCTGTGAGCGCCTGACGCTAGGTAAGAACAACGAGGGGGCCGCTTCGGCGGCCCCTTTTTCATGCGCGCGGGCGGCGTTTTAAATCAGATCGGTTGATTTAATCACCGGCGCGACACGCAAGGCGCGAGACCGGCGGGACGGTCAGGGACCGGCGATGCCGCAATCGCGCGCGAGCACATGATCGACGGCGGCCTCCATCGCGGCGCGCGGCATGCCTGCGCGCAGGTCGGGGGTATAGAGCAGGCGCAGCAGCGCCCGGTCCCGCTCCGAAAACCCCGGACCCTGCGCGGGATCGGCGGGCGCTTCGCGTCCCCAGGGGTCGTCAAACAATGAGGCGTCGCCGATGGGGTCGCCGGGAAGGAAGGCGTTGTAGACTTCTTCCTTGGCGCAGCGGACCAGCAATTCTTCCGGTAGATTGAAATCGAGAAAGATGAGCGAGATGGAGGGTGAACCCCGCGAAAATTCATCTTCGCTCGTTAATACGAAGCAGCCTTTGCGCGCGGCCAGCAAAAGCTTCCGCTTGGCGGGGGAAAGGAAATTGGGCGCGCGCTCGAAGATCGAGTTGAGAGCAATCTGGCGTTCCGAATAATCGCTCAGCATCATGCCGATGACCGGGAAGCGAGCGCTGTCGAACTCGGACGTGACGATCTCGAAATCGTCTTGCGGCGTCATCTCCAGGGTATCGAAGATGACGCCAAACGCCTCCTCCATCGCCAACCCGATCTGACGGCGCAGCTCCTTGCGTCCTTCCCAGCTGCGCAGCCGCAAGTACCAGAAGCTGACGCCGCTTTCCCGGCGCAGAATGTGGTCGCGAGCGCAGTAGGCGGCGCGGTCCTCGCACAGCTCTGTGCCCAAGGCCATGTGGATGAACTGGTCGCGGAAGCTGGGCAGATCCTCGCGCGCGTCGTAGCGGCGGATCACGTCGCAGGTGTCTGGATCCAGAGGGCGGAGCGCCGGCGCGGCGAGCGCGCTGCCGGCGATGGCGAGCGCGGCGAACGGCGCGATGAACGCTCTGCGGGACGCGGCGTTCATGGCGCGGGCGAGACAGGCAGGGGGCATCTGGCGCGGATCGTGTTTGTGGTGCGTGAGCCGGAAAGGACCGCCCCGGGCGTCAGGACGGGGCAGGGCGCGTCTTGCGCGCCGCCCCGTGGCCCGTGCGCGGCCCCCCTTCGTCCCGCGAGCCGCTCAGGCGAAGTCGGTGGGGCGGGCCTGTCGGGCGACCTTGTCGAGGACCGCGTTGACGAAACCGCCCTCCTTGCCCTCGGGGAAGAAGGCGCGAGCGACGTCCACGAACTCGGAGATGATCACCCGGGGCGGGGTGACGGTCGAGTCGAACAGCTCGGCCCCCGCGGCGCGGAAGATGGCGCGCAGGGTGGGGTCGATGCGGTGGATCGGCCAGGCGTCGTCGAGGGCCACGTTGGTGGTCTGGTCGATCTGGGCCTGGCGGTTGACCGCCCCCTCGAGGATCGACTCGAACAGGTAGGGGTCGGCCTCGCGGTATTCCTCGCCCTCGATCGAGTGGCCGAAGCGGTGGTTGACGAACTCGCGCCGGATCTCGCGCCAGTCCTCGCCGCTTTTCTCCATCTGGAACAGGGCCTGCACGGCGGCGAGACGCGCGGCCGAGCGCATCAGCTTCTTTTCCTGGCGGGAGGGCTCGGGGCGCGGCGCCGGGGCCGGCTCGGGGGTTTCGGGCGTGTCGGTCATGGCGGTCATCCCGCGAAACGGCGCGCCAGCGCCACCAGGTGCAGACAGGCCGCGGCGGCGCCGCCGCCCTTGTCCATGTCGTCGGGATCGGCGCGGACCACGGCCTGGGCCATGGTCTCGGGGGTGAGGATGCCGTTGCCGATGGCCAGCCCCTCGAGCCCCAGAAGGGTCAGGCCGCGGCCGCTCTCGTTGCAGACCAGCTCGAAGTGGTAGGTCTCGCCGCGGATGATGCAGCCGAGCGCCACATAGCCCTCGTAGCCGCCGCGCTGGTGGGCCATGCGGATGGCGGTGGGCACCTCGAGCGCGCCGGGGACCTCGATCACGTCATGCGTGGCGCCGGCGGCCTTCAGGGTGGCCGCGGCGCCGGCGATCAGGTTGTCGGCGATCTGGCGGTAGAAGGGCGCGACGACCAGCAGGATGTTGGGCGAGAAGCCCTCGAACTGCGGCAGCGCCAGCGCGCCTTCCTGTTCGGTGCTGGCCATGGCTCAGCCCTCCGGTTTGGTGATGCGGCGGGAGCCGGTGATCGACAGGCCGTAACCCTCGAGCCCCACCGGGCGCGGAGCGGCCGAGGTGGTCAGCAGCTCCATCTCGTGGATGCCGAGCGCGGCGAGGATCTGGGCGCCGATGCCGTACTGGCGCAGCGTGTGGGGCGAGACGCCCTTGGGCGCGTCCGAGAGCATCGCGGCGAGCCGGCCCGGGGAGTGGTCGCGCAAGAGCACGATGACGCCGCGGCCCTCGGCGGCGATGGTCTCCATCGCGGCCTCGACCGTGCCGTGGCGGACGGGATCGGCGCCGATGATGTCGTCGATGGGGTTGAGAACATGCATGCGCACCAGCACCGGGCCGGGGGCCGAGAGGTCGCCCTTCGAGAGGATCAGATGCTCGGAGGCCGAGGTGGCGTCGGTGAACACCCGCAGCAGCCAGTCGCCGCCGTGGGGCGAGTGGACCGGGCGGGCCGAGGCCTCGCGCACCAGGTTGTCGTGGCGGCGGCGGTAGGCGATCAGGTCGGAGATCGCGCCGATCTTGAGCCCGTGGCGCTGCGCGAAGGCGACGAGGTCGGGGAGGCGGGCCATGGTCCCGTCCTCCTTCATGATCTCGCAGATCACGCCCGAGGGGTTGAGGCCGGCGAGCCGCGCGATGTCGACCGCCGCCTCGGTGTGGCCGGCGCGGACCAGCACGCCGCCGTCGCGGGCGCGCAGCGGGAAGACGTGGCCGGGCGTGGCGATGTCCTGGGGGCCCGAGCGGCCGTCGATCGCCACCGAGATGGTGCGCGCGCGGTCGTGGGCCGAGATGCCGGTGGTCACGCCCTCGCGCGCCTCGATCGAGGTGGTGAAGGCGGTCTCGTGCCGGGACTGGTTGTTGGAGGACATCAGCGGCAGGCCGAGCTCCTCGATCCGCTCGGCGGTCAGGGACAGGCAGATCAGGCCGCGGCCGTGGATCGCCATGAAGTTGATCGCGTCGGGGGTCGCCATCTGGGCGGGGATCACCAGATCGCCCTCGTTCTCCCGGTCCTCGTGGTCGACCAGGATGAACATGCGCCCGTTGCGCGCGTCCTCGATGATCTCCTCGACCGAGGAGAGGGCGTCGGAATAGTCGTCGCTTCCAGCCATGAGTCTCGCCTGGGGCCTCTTGCAGATGTTGCCGCGGTCCTACCGCGGAAGCGGGCGCGAGGCCAGACGGGATGCGCCTGCCGGCGGCAGGGCGGGGGAGACAGACTGTGGAGAGGGGGCCGCCTGCCGGCGGTCGGCGGAGTTTGCTTGGCGGGGGCGGGCGGTCTGGCTAGCGTGGTGGGGCGCCGCGCTTGCCGGCGGCGCGACCGGACCGGAACACCGGCCGGGCGAGGCCATACCGTCCAGGGAGGACGTCCGATGAAACCGCTTTCCCCCGCCGCCTTCGGCGCGGCGCTGTCTCGCGCCGCGTTTGGCGCGGCGATATCGCTGTCGCTGGGGGTCTCGCTGCCCGCGCTCGCCGAGCCGCTGCCCCAGGGCGATCCCGCGAGCCTGGGCTTCTCGGCCGAGCGGCTGGCCGCGATCGACGCCAAGCTGCAGGAGCATATCGAGGCCGGCGACATGCCCGGCGCCTCGATCCTGATCGCGCGCCACGGCAAGATCGTGCACACGGCCGTGCTGGGTCAGGTGCGCCCCGAGGGGCCGGAGATGGGCCGCGACGCGATCTTCCGCATCTACTCGATGACCAAGCCGATCACCTCGGTGGCCGCGCTGATGCTGGTCGAGCAGGGCAAGCTGGACATCGGCGACCCGGTGTCCAAGCACCTGCCCGAGTATGCGCAGATGAAGGTCGCCACCGGCTACGGCCCCAAGGGCGAGCCGACGCTGGAGCCGGCCAAGCGCCAGATGACCGTGCAGGACCTGCTGCGCCACACCTCGGGCCTGACCTACGGGTTCTTCGGCCAGGGGCCGGCGCGGGAGGCCTATCTGAAGGCGCGGGCGGGCGATTCCGCGCGCACCAACCGCGAGAACGCCCAGGACCTCGCCGCCCTGCCGCTGGAGCATCAGCCGGGCGAGACATGGGAGTATTCGCGCGCGACCGACGTGCTGGGCGCGGTGATCGAGGTGGTGGCGGGCAAGCCGCTGGGCGAGGTGTTCGAGGAGATGATCTTCGCGCCGCTGGGCATGGAGGACACCATGTTCGCGGTGGACGATCCCGCCCTGCACGATCGCATCGCCGAGCCCTATCCCGCGTATTCCAAGATCGGGCCCTACGGGATGGCCGACCCCCGGATCAAGGTCGCCTTCGAGAGCGGCGGCGGGGGGCTGCACTCGACCCTCGACGACTATTCGCGCTTTGCGCAGATGCTGCTGAACGGGGGCGAGCTGGACGGCGCGCGGCTGCTGTCGCCGCAGACGGTGGCCTGGATGACCGCCGATCACCTGGGCGATCGGATCGAGCCGGGCAAGTACTACCTCCCCGGCGCGGGCTACGGGTTCGGGCTGGGGGTCGCGGTGCGGACCTCGGACGGGATCTCCCCGGACATGGGCCGCAAGGGCGAGTATCGCTGGGGCGGCGCCGCGGGCACGGCCTGGTGGAACGACCCGATGAACGACCTGCAGGTGGTGTTCATGATCCAGTCCCGCCCCAAGGGCTCGGAGATGCGCCCCTGGCTGAAAAGCATGGTCTACGGCGCGATGACCGACGAGCAGCCGACCAACTGAGGGCCGGCAGGGACGGACAGGAGCGGCGGCCTGCGGGCCGCCGTTTCATTTCGGGGCGCTCTCCTTTGGATAGCGGGGCGGGATCGGGCGGCTGGGACCTTTGGTCGCCCGGTCTTTTGAGCGCGCATCGCGGATCGTGCGACGTCCCGAGCGCGTGGCCGCGCCGGGGCGAGGGGACCATCAGGGGAGGGACGATCCGTGGGCACCTGGCGTGAGGGGGAGATGCGCGGCGCCGAGGGCGCGGGGCCGCCGCTGTGGGCCAGGGCGGCGTTCGGTCTGGCCTGCGTGCTGCTCGCGGCGCTCTGCCTCAGGGAGTCCGCGCCCGCCTGCACGCCGGAGTATGGCTGCCTGCACGACTATTTCATCCGCTTCTGGCTGATCGACTACGTCGACGGCTACATGCGCCGGGCGCTGCTGGGGTGGGGGCTGGGCGGGATCGTCGGCGACCGGGTCCCGTTCTGGCTGCTCGCCACGATCGCCGCGGGGTTCGCGGCCCTGTGGATGGCGCTGTCGGGCTGGGCGCTGAAGCGGGCCTCGCAGGGCGACTGGGCGCTGGTCGCGGCCTTCCTGATCGGCCCGCCGCTGGCGCTGGCGCGAGAGGTGGCGAGCGACCCGATGCATGTGGTGGCGGCCGCGTTCCTCGCCGCGCTGCTGGTCCCGGGGCGGGCGAGCGTCTGGATCATGGCCGCGCTGAGCCTGCCGGCGCTGGCGATCCACGAGGCCTCGGTGTTCCTGATGCTGCCCGCGGCGGCCTTTGCCGGCTGTGCGGCCTACGGGGTGGGTCTGCGCGTGGCGCCGGTGCTGGCCGGCGTGATCGCGCTGGCGATGGCCTTCGCGCTGCTGGGCGCCGAGACGCCGACCTCGCCCGGCCATATGGTCCTGGTCCACGGCAATGGCGTTGAGGCGCAGGTGCAGGGCAACGTGCTGCCCTATCCGGGGCTCGACGCCCTGAGCCACACCATGAAACTGTACTTCGGCACGCCCTTCCAGGTTGTCTGGACGGGGGTGCGGGCGGTCTGCGTGCTGGTCTGGCCGCTGCTGCTGGTGGCGCTGGTCGCGGCGCGGACCGGAACCTGGACGGCGGCGATCAACTTCCTGACGCTGCTGTTCCTGACCGGGCCGCTCTATGTCGCGGGCTGGGACTGGGGACGGTTCTCGCTGATCACGCTGGGCGTCGCGCTGGCGCTGGCGGCGCGGGGGATCAACCTCGCGGCCGCGCCCGAGGTCGCCTGGGTCCTGCGCCGCACGCGGCTCGACAGGCTGGCGACGCCGCGGGTTCCGCGCCTGGCGCCGGTGGTCTTCGCGCTGCTGTTCGCGCCTTGGAACGGCTATTCGGTCAACGCGCTGCTGCCCTCGAACGCGATCACCTACCTCGCGGTGATGGGCGCGATCCTGCTGCTGGCGCGGCCGCGGCCTCAGAGCTGAGAGGTTTCGGCCAGGCGGGCCACATAGCGGGCGAGGGTGTCGATCTCGAGGTTCACCCGGTCGCCCGGCTTGCGGTCGCCCCAGGTGGTGACGGTCTTGGTGTGGGGGATCAGGTTGACGCCGAAAGTGGCGCCGCCGCCCTCGATATCGCCCACCTCGTTCACCGTCAGCGAGGTTCCGTTCAGGCAGACCGAGCCCTTGGGCGCGATGAACCGGGCGAGCGCGTCGGGGGCGCGGAACAGCACGCGGGTCGAGTCGCCCTCGTCGCGCATCGACACGATCTCGGCCGCCGCGTCGACATGGCCGGTGACGATGTGGCCGCCCAGCTCGTCGCCCACCTTCAGCGCACGCTCGAGGTTGATGCGGGTCCCCGGAGTCCAGGCGGCGAGGTTGGTCTTGTCGACGGTCTCGGCCGAGACGTCGACCTCGAACCAGCCGCGGCCGTCCTCGCTCTCGCCCGAGGCGATCACCGTCAGGCAGACGCCGTCGCAGGCGATCGAGGCGCCGAGTTCCGCCCGCGCGGTGGCCGGCGAGCACAGGATCCGCGCCTGCAGGTCGCCGCGCTTCTCGAGCGAGCCGATCTCGCCGATGTCGGTCACGATGCCGGTGAACATGCATGGGCCTCCCGAATGCGTCCGTCACGGACCTAGCGACGCGCGCGGCCCGCGGCAAGAGGGGGACGGGGCCGCCGCGCGCCGCTCAGGGCAGCAGCACGACCTTGCCCACGGGCTTTTCGTCGGCGAGGAAGCTCTGCGCGGCGCCGGCCTCGGCCAGGGGGAAGGTCCTGGCGACGGCGGGGGTCAGCCGGCCTTCGGCCCCCAGGCGCGCGAGCTCTTCAAGCTGCGGGCCGTTGGGGCGCACGCCGATGCGGCGGATGGACTTGCCCTGGGCCTCGGCCTGGGCGCGGGCCTCGGGGGAGGGTTCGCGCAGGCAGACCAGCGCGCCGCCGGACTTGAGGGCGGGGAGCAGCGTGGCCGAGGTCTCGCCCCCGAAGGCGTCGAGGATGAGGTCGAAGCGCGGGCCCTGCGCCTCGGGCGCCTCGCGCGTGTAGTCGAGGGTCTCGGCCGCGCCCCAGGCGGTGAGGGCCGCGTGCTTGCCCGCGCTCGCCGAGGCGGTGACGCGCGCGCCCAGGGCGGCCGCGATCTGCACGGCGAGATGGCCCACGCCCCCCGCAGCCGCGGTGATCAGCACGGTCTGGCCCGGGGCGAGCTTGCCCGCGCCGACCAGCCCCTGCCAGGCGGTGAGGCCGGCGAGCGGCATGGCCGCGGCCTGCGCGTCGCTCCAGGCCTCCGGGGTGGCGGCGAGTTCGGCCTCGGGCGCCGCGATCGCCGAGGCGTAGCCGCCGGCCTCCCTGGGGAAGCGGGGCATGCCGAAGACGCGGGTTCCTTTCGGGAAGCGCCCGGCGCCGGGGCCTGCCGAGACGACCGTGCCGGCGATGTCCCAGCCCAGCGTGAAGGGCAGGTCGGGGAGCGCGGGGAACAGGCCGGCGCGGAAGGCGGCGTCGACCGGGTTGATGCCGGCGGCGGCGACCGCGACCAGGACCTCGCCCTCGCCGGGGACGGGATCGGGGGCCTCGGTCAGCTCCAATACGTCGGGGCCTCCGGTGAGGGTCTGGACGATCTTGCGCATGGGGGGCTCCGGCTCGGTCTTGGGATCGGGTTAACGGTTGCTGGGCTACGGACACTCCGAGAGGACGCCGCTGCCTTCAAGATAGCAGGTACCCGATGGATAGCGACCCTGCCGACCGGTCGAAGCGCCACGCCCCGGGCGAGACCGGGGGAGGCGCAAGGAGCCCGGCCTCCGTCAAGCCGGACGCGCGGCCCGCGCTCGGCCCGGCGCGCGTCCGTCCACAGGGAGGGGAAAACTCCGGCGCGGGCGGCGTTGCCAGGCCGCGGCGGGCGCCCTCCGGGGCGATGGCCGCCGCGGTCGCGATCGCGGCGGCAGGCGAGGGCCGGGCGGGACGGGAGGCGGCTCGCCGCCGGTCGCCCCCGCCCCCGCCCCCGCCGCCACCCCCGGCGGCCGGCTCGCTCGCCGAAACCTGCGCCGAAGGGGCGCCGGACCCGGGCGGCGCGGACTGGGCGCCGATCGTCTTCGACGCGTTTCGCCGCGACTGCGCCTCGCATGCGCTGCTCAAGATCCTGGCCAACCGCTGGGCGGTGCTGGTGGTCTCGGCGCTGGCGATGGGCAGGCAGCGGCACTCGGTCCTGGCGCGCAAGGTCGAGGGGGCGACGCCCAAGATGCTGACCCAGGCGTTGCGCCGGCTGGAGCGGGACGGCCTGGTCACCCGCCGCGTGACCCCGAGCGCGCCGCCCCGGGTCGACTACGCGCTGACGCCGCTGGGGCGCGAGCTCGCCTCGGTCCTGCGCGGCCTCTGCCGCTGGTCCGAGACCCGCGCCGCCCGCATCCTCGTCGCCCGCGCGCGGGCCGAGAACGCGCCCCTGACCGAGACCACCTGGCGCCGCCTCGCCGGCCTGGAGTGACGGCGCCCGGCCGCCGCCCCTCGCATAGCGCCTGTTCTCCGGAGCCGTCTCTCGCGGATGCCGATCAGAGCGACTCGCCCC
>NZ_CAXBOD010000053.1:0-33756 GCF_963977235.1 uncultured Albimonas sp. | reverse complement strand
ACCCGCGCCCGCCGGCGCGCCGCCCTCGACCCGCGCCCGCCGGCGCGCCGCCCTCGACCCGCGCCCGCCGGCGCGCCGCCCTTGACCCGCGCTCGCGGGCGCGCCGCCCTTGACATCGGGGGGCCGGTCGGTGATGCCCCTCGCCGACCTTCCGACCGCTTCCGACGCCTCCCGAGGGGATGATCATGCACGCCTACCGCTCCCACACCTGCGCCGCGCTCCGGGCCGAGCACGTCGGCCAGGACGTCCGCCTCTCCGGCTGGGTGCATCGCGTGCGGGATCATGGCGGGGTGCTGTTCATCGACCTGCGCGACCACTACGGCATGACCCAGGTCCTCTGCGATCCCGACTCCCCGGCCTTCAAGGATGTCGAGAAGGTGCGCTCGGAGTGGGTGGTGCGCATCGACGGCACGGTCAGGGCGCGCGCCGAGGACCTGCGCAACCCCAAGCTCGAGACCGGCGACATCGAGGTCTATGTCCGCGGCATCGAGGTGCTGGGCGCGGCCGAGGAGCTGCCGCTGCCGGTCTTCGGCGAGCAGGAATACCCCGAGGAGACCCGCCTGCGGTATCGCTTCCTCGACCTGCGCCGGGAGAAGCTGCACCACAACATCGTGCTGCGCTCGAAGGTGATCTCCTGGCTGCGCCGCTCGATGACCGACCAGGGGTTTCTGGAGTACCAGACGCCGATCCTGACGGCTTCGTCGCCCGAGGGCGCGCGCGACTTCCTGGTGCCCTCGCGCCTGCACCCCGGCAAGTTCTACGCGCTGCCCCAGGCGCCCCAGCAGTTCAAGCAGCTGATCATGGTCGCGGGCTTCGACCGCTACTTCCAGATCGCGCCCTGCTTCCGCGACGAGGACCCCCGCGCCGACCGCTCGCCGGGCGAGTTCTACCAGCTCGACATCGAGATGAGCTTCGTCGAGCAGGAGGACGTCTTCCAGGCCATCGAGCCGGTGATGCGCGGCGTCTTCGAGGAATTCGGCGGCGGGCGCCCCGTGTCGAAGGTGTTCCCGCGCATCCCCTACGCGGACTCGATGCTCAAATACGGCTCCGACAAGCCCGACCTGCGCAACCCGATCGAGATGCAGATCGTCTCCGAGCACTTCCGCGACTCCGGCTTCGCGATCTTTGCCAAGATCGTCGAGCAGGAGGGCAGTGAGATCCGCGCCATCCCCGCTCCGGGCGGCGGCTCCCGCAAGTTCTGCGACCGGATGAACTCCTGGGCGCAGAAGGAGGGCCTGCCGGGCATGGGCTACATCTTCTGGCGCGAGGAGGGGGGCGAGACCGTGGGCGCCGGTCCGCTCGCCAAGAACATCGGGCCCGAGCGCACGGAAGCCATCCGCCAGCAGCTGGGCCTGTCGCTCGGCGACGCGGCCTTCTTCCTGGCCGGCGAGCCCGCCAAGTTCATCGACGTCGCAGGCCGCGCGCGCAACGCGATCTGGGCCGACCTGCAGCCGAACGACGACTGGAAGAACGAGTTCAAGCTCGCCTGGATCGTCGACTTCCCGATGTACGAGAAGGACCCCGACACCGGCGCGCTCGACTTCTCGCACAACCCGTTCTCGATGCCCCAGGGCGGGCTCGAGGCGCTCGAGACGATGGACCCGCTCGACATCAAGGGCTTCCAGTACGACATCGTGTGCAACGGGGTCGAGCTGAGCTCGGGCGCGATCCGGAACCACAAGCCCGAGATCATGTACAAGGCCTTCGAGATCGTCGGCCATGACCAGAAATTCGTCGACGACCACTTCGGCGGCATGCTCTCGGCCTTCAAGTTCGGCGCGCCCCCCCACGGCGGCATCGCGCCGGGCGTGGACCGCATCGTGATGCTGCTGGCCGGCGCCGAGAACATCCGCGAGGTCATCATGTTCCCGATGAACCAGCGCGCCGAGGACCTGATGATGCAGGCCCCCTCCGAGGCGACCAACGAGCAACTCCGCGACCTCGGCCTGCGGCTGATCCCGCGGGACTGAGCGCCGGGCGGGCAGGACCCGCGCCGATCCACGCGCCGCGTCAGGGGCGCGCCGGGCCTCCGGCGCGCCCTTCGCGCAGGGGGCGGGCCGGGCCGGCGTCTGGCTCTCGCGTCTGCGCCATGCGATACCGGCGGGGCGCCTTCCCCTGCCTCGGAGCCCGCTCTTGCTCTATCATCAGGTCACGCCAGATCCGGCCACGGACCAGATCGTGTTCGTGCATATCCGAAAGACGGCCGGCACCGCGCTTGCCGCCTCGCTGATGCAGGGGCTGGGGGCGCACGCGCCGATGCGCACGCCCTGGGGCTCGGCCGAGCGGTCGGAGACGGGCGTGCTGGCGCTGCACGGACCGCTGCGGCGGGCGGCGATCAACCTGGCCGAGGATCTCGGGATCCTCGGGCGCAGGCTGGCGGGGCGACCGGTCCACCTGATGGAGGACCAGCCCTTCTACGGCGCGCACATGATCCTGGGCCAGGCGCCGCCCAGCCCGCGGCCGCGCCACTGGATCACCATCCTGCGCGACCCGGCCGAGCGGTTCCTCTCGGACCACGCCTTCATGCGGGGCAAGCGGGACCGGGCGCGCTCGGACTGTCTCGACCACCGGCTCTATGACCTGGAGCTGGCCGAGTTCGTGGCCGCGATCGAGGCGCGGCCCGAGGTCTATCAGCACGACTACCAGTGCCGGCAGCTCGCGGACGGCAGGCCCGATCTCGAGGCCGCCCGCGCGGCGGTGGACACGCAGTTGTGGCTCGCGGCGGCGCTGCCCCAGATCGACCGGTTCGTGACGCGCATCGGCGAGAAGCTGGGGATCGATTTCCCCCCGCTCGGGCATGTGCGCCGCACGCGGGGGCGTCCGGGGATCGACAGCCTCGACCCCGCGCTCGCCGCCCGGATCCGGGCGCTGAACCCGGGCGACGCGGCGCTTGTCGAGCACACGGCGCGCGCGTTCGAGGGGCTGTGAAGCGCGAGAGAGGGGGCGCCAGGGTCCGCCGCGCTTGTGCCCGCTTGCAAATTGGGTCTATAGCCCCACGCACCCGGGCGCGATGACCGCGCCCCGCTTGCTCCCGGAGGACGACCGGCCTTCCTCATGAATGTCATCAAGGACACACAGGCGCTCGCCGAGTTCTGCGACCGTTGCGCCAAGCACCCCTTCGTCACCGTCGACACCGAGTTCCTGCGCGAGCGGACCTACTGGCCCCAGCTGTGCCTGGTGCAGGTGGCCTATCCGGGCGAGGGCGACGAGACCGCGGCGATCATCGACCCGATCGGGACGGACCTGGATCTCGAGCCGCTGTTCGCGCTGATGCGCGACACCTCGGTGATCAAGGTCTTCCACGCCGCCCGCCAGGATCTGGAGATCTTCTGGAAGCTCGGCGACCTGATCCCCGAGCCGCTGTTCGACACCCAGGTCGCGGCCATGGTCTGCGGCTATGGCGACCAGGTGGGTTACGAGACCCTGGTGCGCAAGATCTGCAAGCAGGGGCTCGACAAGAGTTCTCGCTTCACCGACTGGGCGGCGCGGCCGCTGTCGGAGAAGCAGCTGAATTACGCCGTCGCCGACGTCACCCACCTGCGCCGCATCTACCTGCACCTCGACCAGGAGCTGCGCGATTCCGGCCGCGGTCCCTGGGTGGGCGAGGAGATGGCGGTGCTGACCGACCCCGCCACCTATCGCAACGAGCCGACCGAGGCGTGGAAGCGGCTGAAGACCCGCTCCTCCTCGCCCCGGTTCCTGGCGGTGGCCTCGGCCCTGGCCGAGTGGCGCGAGAGCCGCGCCCAGGAGCGTGACGTGCCCCGCTCGCGCCTGATGAAGGACGACGCGCTGCTCGAGATCGCCTCGGCGCGCCCGACCTCGATGGACGAGCTGCAGCGCTCGCGCTTCCTGCAGCGGGAGGCCCGCAAGGGCGACGTGGCCCGCGAGATCCTGGCCGCCGTCGCCCGGGGCCTCGAGACGCCCGAGGACGAGACGCCCGAGCGGGAGGCGCCCAAGGCCTCGCGCAAGGGGTCCGAGGCGCTGATCGACCTTCTGAAGGTGCTGCTCAAGAGCCGGGCCGAGGATCTGGGGGTGGCGCCCAAGCTGCTGGCCTCGTCCGAGGACCTGAACCTGATCGCCGCCGAGGATGAGCCGGACGTGCCGGCGCTGTCGGGCTGGCGGCGGGCGGCCTTCGGCAACCTGGCCCTGCAGCTCAAGCGCGGCGAGATCGCGCTGAGCGCCAACGGCACGGATATCGAGATCGTCGAGTTCGACGACTGACTGCGCCCTGCGGGGCGGGTTGACTGACCGCGCCCTGCGGGGCGAGGTGACGGCCGCGCCCTGCGGGGCGAGGCGAGCGGGCGGAGCGGGCGAGGGCCGGCTCCGCCCGCTGGCGTTTGCGTCCGGCGCGGGCGGCCCTCGCGTCCGCTGCGCGTCCGCATCGCCCCGCCCGGCCGTCCCCGTCGCGGCGACGGGGCGCCAGGCGGCGGGTCGGTCGAGGCGCTCGCTGAGGGGCGGCGACGGGTCGGGCGAAGGCCGCCGGGCGGGAGGGTGGCCGCGTCTTCAGGCCAGGGTCCCGGGAGCGGCGGATGGCGGCCTTCGGCGCGGGCTCGTCGCTGGTTCCGTCCGCCGCGGCCTGTCTCGGGCGCCTTGCGGCGCCCGCCAGACCGCCGCGGGTTGCCCAACCGCGGCGGCCGGAAGACCCTACTGGCCGAAGACCCTACTGGCCGATGCGCGGGGGCGTCGGCGGGGCGGAGGCGTCGTTGCCCGTCTCGGTGTCGCGGGTGGGCGCGACGGGGGTGAACACCGCCTGGGTGCGCGGCCCCGTGGTCTGGGAAGCCTGGGTCGGGGACACCGTCACCCGCAGAGCCGCCGCGCTGCCCCCGGCATAGACCCGCACGCCCTGCGCGCCGACCAGGTCGGCCGCGGGAATCGTGCGGTCGGCGCGGATCGGCAGGCGGGCGGGGGTTCCCGGCTCGCCGCCGTTCAGCTCGGGCGGCGCGGCCACCAGGTCGAACTCGAGGAAACCGTCGGGCCCCGGCCGGCCGGCGTTGCGCGGCTCGAGCGCGGCGCGGAACCAGCCGGTCGCCGGAGCCGTGCCATGCGCGGTCAGCAGGCGGCCGCGGTAGGTGTGGCCGATCTCCAGCGACTCGACGCTGGAGGCGGGGCGGTAGACGTAGCTCGGGCCGGCGGGGCCGGGCGCTCCCTCGGCCGGAGGCGTGCCGGCGTCGGCCGGCGGCGCCTCCTCCTCCCCCCAGCCGCACCCCGACAGCGTCAGCGCCGCCGCCATCGTCGCGGCCGCGGCCGGCCGTCCCCATCCGCGCGTTCCTCGCCGCAGAACCATGCTCGTCGTCCCCGTCATTGCGCTCGTCGTCTGGCCTTCAGGCCCGCCGCGCCCGCGCGCTCCGAAAGAAAAAGGCAGGCCCCGGCGCCGCTGCTGGCGGCGGCGCGCATCACGCCACAGCGCGCCCCGAAAGGAAAGGCCCGCCCCCGGTTTCCGCCACGCCCCGGCCCCGCCCCACGCCCGCGGCGGCCCGCCTTCACGCGTCGCCGGCCGACCCGCGCCCGCGAGGGGGACGGTCGGGCGGGGCGTTGCGGCCGCGCAGCGGACGCGAGGGCCGCCCCGACCGTCCCGGACGTACGCCAGGGGGTGTTGCCGCGCCGGCCGCGGAGCCTTAGGTGGAGCCCAATCAGGAGATCGCCATGACCGACGCCCCGCAGGCCTTCGAGGACATCGCCGCCGACTTCGAGTTCCTCGACGACTGGGAGGACCGCTACGCCCATGTCATCGACCTCGGCAAGAAGATGCCCCCGCTCCCCGACGCCCTCAAGGGCCCGGAGACCCGGGTCGACGGCTGCGCCAGCCAGGTCTGGATCGTGCCGCGGATCGAGGAAGGCGCCCCCCGCCTCCTGCATTTCGACGGGGATTCGGACGCGCTGATCGTGCGCGGCCTGATCGCGGTGTTGCGCGCGCTCTACTCCGGCCGCCCGGCGCGCGAGATCCTCGACACCGACGCCCAGGCCCAGTTCGCCCGCCTCGGCCTGACCGAGCATCTCAGCTCCCAGCGCTCCAACGGCCTGCGCGCGATGGTCGCGCGGCTGCGCGCGCTCGCCGAGGCCGACGCTGCGGGCGCCTGAGCCGCCCGCCCCTTCGCAGGCGCAGCGAAACCGGGGCGCCGCCCGCCCGAACGACGGCCGAAACGCCCCGCGGGCCGCCCTCGACGACGCGGGACGAGGACATTGCGTCGCGTTTCCGCCGTGCGTCGCCTGCGCAAGCGTTCTATCGTGCCCCGCAACGACCGCGACGCGCGACGCCCCGGATGCCCGGCGCGCCGTCCAGACGCAGAAAGGCCAGGCCATGGCGGACGAAGACGACGACATCGTCCTTTCGGAGCTCGACAACGACGAGCTCGTGCAGCAGATGCACGACGACCTCTACGACGGTCTCAAGGACGAGGTCGCCGAGGGCGTGAACATCCTGCTTGCGCGGGACTGGGCGCCCTACAAGGTCCTGACCGAGGCGCTGGTCGCCGGCATGAAGGTGGTCGGCGACGACTTCCGCGACGGCATCCTGTTCGTGCCCGAGGTGCTGCTCGCCGCCAACGCCATGAAGACCGGCATGACCATCCTGCGCCCCCTGCTGGCCGAGACCGACGCCCCCAAGATGGGCACCATGGTCATCGGCACCGTGAAGGGCGACATCCACGACATCGGCAAGAACCTGGTGTCGATGATGATGGAGGGCGCGGGCTTCGACGTGGTCGACCTCGGGATCAACAACTCGGTCGAGAACTACCTCGAGGCGCTGGAGCGGGAGGAGGCCGCGATCCTGGGCATGTCCGCGCTGCTGACCACGACCATGCCCTACATGAAGGTCGTCATCGACCAGCTCAAGGAGAAGGGGCTCCGCGAGCAGATCATCGTGCTCGTCGGCGGCGCCCCCCTCAACGAGGAGTTCGGCCGCGCCATCGGCGCCGACGCCTACTGCCGCGACGCCGCCGTGGCGGTCGAGACGGCCAAGACGCTGGTCGCCGCGCGCAAGCACAACCAGGTCCCCGCGGGCTGATCGCCCGCGCGCCTGGCGAAGGGCGCTCCGTCGCACGGGCTCTCGCCCCCGCACCGCAAGCTCACGGTCCTCACGCCCCCGGATCTCGCGACCCCGGGCGCCGCGGGGGCCGCGCTGCGGCGGCCTCGATCGGGGGCGGTCGCTCGGAGGGCGCCCCGACGCTCGATGGGCCGCCCCGCACCTGACCACGACCCGTCGCCGCGCGGAGGACACGATGACCTCGCACACCCCCCCGCCCGTCGCGCCCGGGCTCGACGACGGCGCCCTGACGGTCGAGGGCCTCTCGGCCCCGGCCGCCGCGCCCGAGGGCGCGCCGCGGGTGCGCCTGATCGCCTGCGGGGCGCTCGCGCGGGAGATCCTGGCCCTGATCCGCCTCAACGACTGGACGCATCTCGACCTCAAGTGCCTGCCGGCCCAGCTGCACCTGCGCCCCGACCTGATCCCCGACGCGGTCGAGGCCGAGGTGCGCCGCGCCCGCGCCCTCGGCGATTTCGACGCGGTGAAGGTGATCTACGCCGACTGCGGCACCGGCGGCCTGCTCGCGACACGCTGCGCGGAGCTGGGCGTCGAGATGATCCCCGGTCCCCACTGCTACAGCTTCTTCGACGGCAACGAGATCTTCGCCGCCCGCGGCGACGCCGAGATGACCTGCTTCTACCTGACCGACTTCCTGGTCCGTCAGTTCGACGCCTTCGTCTGGCGGCCCATGGGCCTCGACCGCCACCCCGAGCTGCGCGACATGATCTTCGGCAACTACACCACCCTCGTGCATCTCGCCCAGGTCGAGGACCCCGAGCTCGACGCCAAGGCCGAGGAGGCCGCGGCCCGCCTCGGCCTCGCGCACGAACGCCGCTTCACCGGCTATGGGGACCTGGCGGGCTTCCTCGCCAGGGCCGGCTGAACCCTCAGGCCGCCGCCGGCGCGCCGGCGCGGCGCAGGTACACCATCAGCCCGGTGAGGATCGCGAGGTTCATCGTCCCGGCCGCCAGGGCCACGCCGAAGCCCGCCTCGTAGCCGCCCGTCAGGTCGAACAGCGCCCCCGCCTGCCAGCCCCCGATGCCGTGGCCCAGCCAGCCGAACGCGCCGATGATCCCCATCGCCGAGGCGCGCCTGGCCGCCGGCGACAGCGCCCGCGCGGTGGTCAGCACTCCGGTCATCACGCCCGCATAGCCGAAGCCGTAGAGCACCGCGTAGACGTAGAACCCGTCGAGCGTCGCGAACCGCGTGAAGCCGAACACCATCAGCGTCTGCCACAACGAGGCCGTGGCATAGGCCGGCAGCGCCCCCATCACGTCCGCCAGCCGCCCGAAAACCAGCCGCCCCAGGATCCCCGAGGCGAGCATCGCCACCATCACCCCGCCCGCATCCGTCGCCGCCAGACCGCAGCCCTGCATCAGGGGCGCGAGATGCATCAGCGGCACCGACATCAGCGTGCAGCAGCCCACCACCGCCACGCTCATCAGCGCGACCACCGTGCGGTGGGGCAGCACGGTGGGCAAGGTCATGTCCGCCCCCGCGACCCCGCCCGCGGGCGCGGGAGGCTCGCGCATCAGCAGCGCCAGCGGCACGCACACCGCCAGCGTCGCCGCCCCCAGCCCCATGAAGGCGCCGCGCCAGCCCAGGGACTCGATCATCATCGCCGAGAGCAGCGGCACCGCGCCCTGGCCCAGCGCCTGGCCGGCCGAGGCGATGCCCAGCGCCATGCCGGCGCCGGCCACGAACCAGTTGCCCACCAGCGCGATCAGCGGCGCGAAGAAGGCCGCGCCCCCCAGCGCGCCCGCCACCGCGAACAGCACATAGAACTGCCACAGCGCCTGCGCCTGGCTGGCCGCAGTCACGCACAGGCCCATCACCACCGCGCCGAACAGGCACACCGCCCGCGTGCCGAGGCGCGGGGCAAGCCGCCCCATCACGATGCCCCCCGCCGCCAGACCCACCACGCCGGCAGTGTTGATCAGCGCCACGTCGCCTCGCGCCCAGCCGAACTCGGTCTCCAGCGGCACGAAGAACACCGACAGCCCGTTGACCATCTGCCCCATGCTCAGCGCCAGCAGCACCGCGGCGGCGAAGACCACAACCCAGCGGTAGCGATGGGGCGCCGAAACGGCGACGGATGGGATGGCGGCGGCCACGGGCGATTCCTCCGGCTTTTTAGTGTGCTTTCCTTATGGATGCGCCTCGCGCTTCCCCTGCGCAAGGCCCGAGGGCGCCGACGCTCGCGCGTTGACACGCCCGGCCCGGCGGCGAGGATGCCCCCATGACAGCCCAGCCCTTCGCCTCCCGCCTGAACCGCGCCCCGCTCGCCCACGATCCCGCCCGCGGGTCCGAGGCGTGGGAGGCGCTCTCGGCCCATCTCTGCGCGCCCGAACTTCGCCCGCTGATCGAGGGGGCGGGCGGCTCCTCGCCGTTCCTGCACGGCCTGATCGGGCGCGAGCGCGAATGGCTGGCCGACGCGCTGACCGGTCCGCCCGAGCCTGCGCTCGAGGCCCTGATCGCCGAGGCCCGCGCCGTGGCCCAGGCCGACACCGCCCAGCGCGCGGGGATCCTGCGCCGGGGCAAGCGGCGGCTTGCGCTGCTGACCGGGCTTGCGGACCTGGGCGGGGTCTGGGACCTGGACGCGACCACGGCGGGGCTGTCGGACTTCGCCGACGCCGCGGTCGAGGGCGCCCTGCGCGGCCTTCTCGCCGACGCCTTCGCCCGCGGCCGCCTGACCCTGGACCCCGAGGACGCGGCCGGCACGGCGGGGCTGTTCGGTCTCGCCATGGGCAAGGGCGGCGCGCGGGAGCTGAACTATTCCTCCGACATCGACCTGATCTTCCTGTTCGATGAGCAGCGCCACGACCCCGAGGCCTATGCCGAGGCCCGTTCGCGCCTGGTGAAGGTGGTGCAGGGGGTCAGCCAGCTGCTCTCCAAACCCACCGGCGAGGGCTATGTGTTCCGCGTCGACCTGCGGCTGCGGCCCGATCCCTCGGTCACCCCGGTGTGCATCGGCATGGAGACGGCCGAACGCTACTACGAATCGCTCGGCCGCACCTGGGAGCGGGCCGCCTTCATCAAGGCCCGCGCCTCGGTCGGCGACGTGGCGGCGGGCGAGGCCTTCCTCAACCGCCTGCGCCCGTTCGTGTGGCGGCGCTTTCTCGACTTCGCCGCCATCCGCGACGCCCATGACATCCGCGAGCGGATCCGCGCCCATCGCGGCGGCGGCGGCCCGATCACCGTCCCCGGCCACAACGTGAAGCTCGGCCGCGGCGGCATCCGCGAGATCGAGTTCTTCGTGCAGACCCGCCAGCTGATCTGCGGCGGCCGCGACCCCGCGCTGCGCGACCGCGGCACCCGAAGCGCCCTGCGGGCGCTCAGCGCCGCCGGCTGGGTGGGGGAGGAGGCGGCCCACGAGCTCGACGCCGCCTATGTCGCGCATCGCGAGCTCGAGCATCGCCTGCAGATGATCGAGGACCGCCAGACCCAGACCATGCCCACCGGCCCCGAGGCCCGCGACCGGGTCGCGGCCCTGGCCGGCTGGGCCGACCGCGACGCCTTCGAGGCCGACATCCTGGCGCGGATGGAGCGGGTCTCGGCGATCTCGGAGGCGTTCTTCCAGCCTCCCGGCGCGCCTGCGCCCTCGGCGCGCGAGGCCGCCCCCGACCTCGCTTCGCGCGGGTTCGAGCGGCCCGAATACGCCGAGGGGATCATCGACCGCTGGCGGCAGGGCGCGATCCCGGCCACCCGCTCGACCCGCGCGCGGTCGCTGCTGGCGGGGCTGGAGCCGCGGATCCTGCAGGCGCTGGACGCCGCCGCCTCGCCCGACGACGCGCTGGCCCAGTTCGACCGGTTCCTCTCGAGCCTGCCGGCCGGCGTGCAGGTGTTCTCGCTGTTCGAGCAGAACCCCCGGCTGATCGACCTGCTGGCCGAGGTCTGCGCGGCCTCCCCCCGGCTCGCCGAGGCGCTGGGGCGATCCTCGCGCGTGCTCGACGCGATCCTGGCCACCGACTTCTTCGAGCCGTTGCCCGACGCCGACGCCCTGACCGCCGAGCTGACCGAGTGGCTGGGGCGGGAGGACGACTACGAACGTCAGCTCGACGCCGCCCGCGCCTGGGCCAAGGAGATGCGGTTTCGCATGGGCGTGCAGCTGTTGCGCGGCATCGCGGGGGCCGAGGAGGCCGGGCAGGGCTTTTCGGCCATCGCCGAGGCCGCGATCCGGGCGCTGTTCCCGCTGGTCGAGGCCGAGTTCGCCCGCCGCCACGGGCCGCCTCCGGGGCGCGGCGCCGCGGTTCTTGCGATGGGGCGGCTGGGCTCGGGCGAGATGACGGCGACCTCGGACCTCGACCTGATCGTGCTCTACGACGCGGCGGGGCAGGAGTCCTCGGACGGCCCCCGGCCGCTGTCCTCGCCGGCCTGGTTCGCCCGCTTCACCCAGGCGCTGATCTCGGCGATGACCGCCAAGACGGCCGAGGGGGAGCTCTACGAGATCGACATGCGGCTGCGGCCCTCGGGGCGCCAGGGGACGGTGGCGACCTCGATCGCGGGGTTCCGCGACTACCAGGCCGAGCGGGCCTGGACCTGGGAGCGGATGGCCCTGACCCGCGCGCGTCCGGTGGCGGGGCGGGACGATCTGCGCGCCGACGTGGCGGCCGCCGTCGAGGCGGCGCTGCGGCTCGCGCGACCTGCCTCCGAGGCCTGGACCGGCGCGGCCGAGATGCGCGCGCGCATCGCCGAGGCCGACAAGGGCGGACGCGAGGACCCCTGGGCGATGAAGCGCCACCGGGGCGGGTTGATGGACATCGAGTTCGCGGCCCAGGCGGCCCTTCTGGCCGCGGCAGGCGAAGCGCCCCCGCCGGTTGACGAGGACGCGCCGTCGCAGGGCGACGAGGACGCGCCCCCGCCGGGCGACGAGGACGCGCCGCCGCCGAGCGGCGAGGACAAGGCCACGCTGCCGATGGGCGGCGCCTCGGCCCCCCGCGCGCTGGCGGCGCTCGAGGCGGCGGGGCGACTCGCGGCCGCCGACGTCGCCGTGCTGGCAGAGGCTCACGACCTCCAGTCGCGTCTGCTGCAGGCCCTGCGGGTCGCCACCGGCGGCGCCTTCGACCCCGCCGCGGCCGGCCCCGGCCCGATCGCCGCCCTGCTGAGGGTGTCGGGCGAGGCCGACATCGATGCGCTCGCCGCCCGGCTGACGGCGGCGCGGGAGGCCGCCGCCGAGGTGGTCGACCGTCTGCTGCCCGCGCCCGGGAGCGACGAGGGCGAGGGCGGCGGCGAGGCGCCCGGCGGCGGGGCTGGCGGCGGATCCGGCGGCGGGGCTGGCGGCGGGTCTGGCGGTGGGGCAGGGCGCAAGGCGGGGGGCGGCTGATGCGTCTGCCCATCGTGTGGCATCCCGACTACGTGGTCTCGTTGCGGCCCAACCACCCGTTCCCGATGTCGAAATACTTCTACCTGCGCGAGGCGCTGGAGGCCCGCGGGCTGATGGAAACCGGCGGCTGGCTGGCCCCCGCGCCGCTGAAGGCGCTGCAGGTCGCGGGGGCCCATGACATCGGCTATGTCGAGCGGGTCATCGCCTGCACGCTCGACGCCGCCGAGACGCGGCGCATCGGCCTGCCCTCGACTCCCGCGGTGGCGCGGCGCGCGCAGCTGTCCTCGGCCGGGACGCTGCTGGCGGGGCGGCTGGCGCTGGACCGGGGGCTGGCGGTGAACGCGGCCGGGGGCTCGCATCACGCGGGGCCGGACTACGGCTCGGGCTACTGCGTGTTCAACGACGTGGCGGTGGCGGCGCGGACGCTGGCCGACGAGGGCTCGGCCCCGCGGATCCTGGTGGTGGACTGCGACGTGCACCAGGGGGACGGCACCGCCTGGATCTTTGCGGGCGATCCGCGGGTGTTCACCTTCTCGATCCACGCGCAGAAGAACTTTCCGGCGCGCAAGGCGGTCTCGGATCTCGACGTGGGGCTGGAGGACGGGATCCGCGACGACGACTATCTCGCGCGGCTCGCCGCGGCGCTGGACGAGGCGGTGGAGCGGGCGGCGCCCGATCTGGTCTTCTATAACGCGGGGGTGGATCCGTGGGAGGGCGACCGGCTGGGGCGGCTGGCGCTGAGCCTCGAGGGGCTGCGGCGGCGGGACCGGCTGGTGCTGGAGACGCTGCGCGGCCGGGGCCTGCCGGTGGCCGCGGCGCTGGGCGGGGGCTACTCGCGCGATCCGCACGAACTGGCCGCCCGCCACGCGATCCTGTTCGAGGAGGCCGCGACGCTCGCCGCGTGACGCCTTCGATCCGCAAGCGCTTGCTGCGGCGGCCGTTCGCGGATCCCGCCTTGCGGCGGCGCCCCCGCGCGCCCTGCCCGGAGGCCGGCTCCCGCCCACCCACCCCGCCGCCCTCCGGCCAGGGCGCGCGGGGGCGGGGTCAGGCGGCGCGTCGGCTGCGGCGGCGGGACACCAGCGCCAGTCCGGCGAGCCCGGCGGCCAGAAGTGGCGCGGCGGCGGGCAGCGGGATCGGCGTCGTGGCGGCGCCGTCGCTCAGCGTGAAGGCATGGCCGCGGTTGTAGGCGGTCCAGCTCAGTTCGCTGCCGGCGGTGCGGTACTGGGTGGCAAGCGATGTCGGATTGGCCGCGCCCCACGACCAGGCCGAGGACGCGTAGGCCGAAAACCACCACGTGCCAGCGGCCAGAACCACATCGGAGAAGTCGAGCGTATAGGTCAGCCGCCCGCCTGTCGCAGAGGCGGTGCTGTAGTCGGCCGAGGCGACGGCGAAGCTGTAGCTTGCCGTGGCGGCCGGCGCGCCGGCGGCGTCGGCATAGAAGTTGAGCGTGAAGCTTGCAGGCGATTCCGCCGAGCCCAGCAGCGTCGCCTCGCGCACCGTGACCTCCGAGGTCAGGTCGAACTGGGTCGCGATTTCGTACTGGGCGAGATAGGCGGGCGAGCTGTCGTTCGCATTGCTCTCGTCCACCCCGCTGTCGAAGATGACGACGGCCTGCGCCGGCGCCAGCGGGGACAGAGCCAGAACGAGAAGCGATGCGAAAGTGATCGGTCGAAGCATTTTACGCACACCCGGATACGCAGCCTGACTGACTGTCAGGGACTCTGAAGATGATGAACGTTAGCCCCAAAGATGAATGACGGGCAAGGATTATGTCGGGCCATCAGCATCTTCCGTTGCGGAAGTCGCGGGCCCCGTTCAGTTTTCCGCCATCGCCTCCAGCCGCAGGAGGGCGATGCGGCGGACCTGGTCGATGGCCTCGGCGCGCTCGGCCTCGGGCTCGGCCTCGACGCGGGCGCGGAAGTTTTCCAGGATCTGCTCCCGGTGACGGCCCTTCACCGCAAGGATGTAGGGGAAGCCGAAGCGGGCCTGGTAGCGGTCGTTGAGGGACTGGAACTCTGCCAGCTCGTCGGGGCTGCACTGGTCGAGGCCGGCGCCGGCCTGCTCGGCCGTCGAGTCGGCGCTCAGCCCCCCCGCCAGCGCCAGCCTGCCGGCGAGGTCGGGGTGCGCGCGCAGGAGGGCCAGACGCTCGTCCTCGCTGGCCGCCGCCACCTGGGCGTGCAGCGCGCCCGAAAGACCGCCCGCGGTCGCCGTCTCCTCGCCCAGGCCGGCGTCCCAGGCGCGCTCGGCCACCCAGGGGGAATGCTCGTAGACGCCGCCGAACCGCGCCACGAAGGCGTCGCGGGTCATCTCGGCGGGGGCCTGGGGGAACACGAACATGGCGTCTCCTTCAAACAGCGGGCGACGCCGTGCTGCGGCGCCGAAGCGCCCGTGGCGAGCGCGAAACGCCCTTGGCCGGGGCGGTCCTGCGCAGATAACCTCCCCTCCCAGGAAATAAAGACCGCATACGGGGGACGCTGCCCATGGAGGCGCTTTTTCACGACTGGATCAGCTTTCTGGTCCGGGCCGCGCATATCGTGGCCGCCATCGGGTGGATCGGCTCCTCGTTCTATTTCATGGCGCTGGACTACTCGCTGCGCCACGACCCCGAGCTGCCCAAGGGGGTGAAGGGCGAAAGCTGGTCGGTGCACGGCGGCGGCTTCTACCAGATCCGCAAGTACTCGGTCGCGCCCGAGAAGATGCCGGCCATCCTGCACTGGTACAAATGGGAGGCCTACTCGACCTGGCTGACCGGCTTCGTGATGCTGGCCGTCACCTACTGGTGGGGGGCCGAGGGGCTGCTGATCGACCGCTCGGTCGCCGACATCCCTGTCGCGCTCGCGGTGCTGATCTCGGCCGGGTCGCTGTTCGTGGGCTGGGTCCTCTATGACCGGCTGTGCAAGAGCCCGCTGAAGGCCAACCCGCCGCTGCTGTTCGCAGTGCTCTATGTGGCCATCGTGTTCATCTGCTGGCTGTATGGGCAGGTGTTCTCGGCCCGCGCGGCCTGGCTGCACACCGGAGCGCTGATCGCCACGATGATGTCGGGCAACGTGTTCATGGTGATCATCCCCAACCAGAAGAAGGTGGTCGAGGTCCTCAAGGCGGGCGGAGAGCCCGACCCGGCCTATGGCGAGATCGCCAAGCTGCGCTCGACCCACAACAACTACCTGACGCTGCCGGTCGTCGCGATGATGATCTCCAACCACTATCCGGTGGCCTTCGGGCATCCGCTGAACTGGGTGATGGTGGCCTTCGTGCTGGCGATCGGCGGCATCGTGCGCCACTTCTTCAACAACCACGACATGGGCCGGCACGGCTGGGCGATCCGCTGGCAGCTGCCGCTGGCCTCGTTCCTGCTGATCGGGATGATGTGGCTGTCCTCCTGGCGGCCCGACCAGCTGCAGGCCGATCTCGAACCGCAGCGGGCCATGGCTGTGGTGGCCAGCCACTGCTCGACCTGCCATGCCGCCCGGCCGACGCATGAGGGTTTCGACGAGGCGCCGGGCGGGGTGATGTTCGACGATCTCGACCAGATCCGCGCCCATGCGCCCAAGATGCTGGCCCAGGCGGTGATGTCCAACATCATGCCGCTGGGCAACGAGACCGGCATGACCCCCGAAGAGCGCGCGGTGCTCGGCGCCTGGTTGCGCGCCGGCGCGCCCGCGGAGTAGGGCGGAGCCATGTCGCCCTCGCCCCGGAGCCCCGCCCGATGAGCCTTCCCGTCGCCCCCGAGACGCTGGCCCTCTTCGTCCCCGTGGCGCTGGCGCTGAACCTGACGCCGGGGGCGGACATGCTGTTCTGCCTGGGGCAGGGCGCGCGCTCGGGGCCGCTGGCGGGGGTGTCGGCGGCGGCCGGGATCTCGGCGGGCAGCCTCGTGCATGCGGCCGCGGCGGGCGTGGGGCTGGCCGCGCTGATGGCGGCCAACCCGCTGGCCTTCGAGGTCGTGCGCTGGGCCGGCGTCGCCTACCTGGTCTGGCTGGCGGGGCGGGCCTTCTGGGACCTCGCGCGGGGGCAGGGCATCGGCGGAGGGCCCTCGGCCGCCGCGATGCGCCCCGGCGCGGCCTTCCGGGCGGGACTGCTGGTGAACCTGCTCAATCCCAAGGTGGGGATCTTCGTGCTGGCGCTGGTGCCCCAGTTCGTGCGGCCCGAGGCGGGCTCGATCCTGGTGCAGTTCCTGGTCTTCGGCGCGGTGCTGGGGATCGGGGGCATGGCGATCAACGGGGCGGTGGGGCTGTCGGCGGGCCATATCGGGCGGGCGCTGGCGCGCTCGCGGCGGATGACACAGGCGATGCAGGCGGCGACGGGGACGATCTTCCTCGGCCTCGCCGCCCGCCTCGCGATGCAGAGGGCCTGAGGATGGGCACGCTTCTGGTGCGCAACGCCGCGGTGCTGGCGACGATGGACGAGACCCGGCGCGAGATCGCCGGCGGCGGCCTCTTCGCGCGCAACGGGGTGATCGAGGCGGTGGGGCCGACCGCGACCCTGCCGGCCGAGGCCGACGAGATCCTCGACGCCTCCGGCTGCGTGGTGACGCCGGGGCTGGTCAACACCCACCACCACCTGTTCCAGACCCTGACCCGCGCCGTCCCCGCGGGGCAGGACGCGCTGCTGTTTGGCTGGCTGCAGTCCCTCTATCCGATCTGGAGCCGCATGGGGCCCGAGGAGATCCACTCCTCCGCGCTCATCGGTCTGGCCGAGATGGCGCTTTCGGGCTGCACCCTGTCCTCGGACCACCTCTACATCTTCCCCAACGGCGCGCGGCTCGAGGACGAGATCGACGCGGCCCTGCGCCTGGGCGTGCGCCTGCACGCGATGCGCGGCTCGATGAGCGTGGGCGAAAGCGCGGGCGGCCTGCCCCCCGACGCGCTGTGCGAGAACGAGCCCGCGATCCTCGAGGACTGCATCCGGGTGATCGACGCCCATCACGACGCGCGGCCCGGCGCGCTGATCCGGGTGGGGGTGGCGCCGTGCTCGCCGTTCTCGGTCTCGCCGGGGCTGATGCGGGATTCGGCGCTGCTGGCCCGCGACAAGGGCGTGATGATGCACACCCACCTGGCCGAGAACGACGAGGACATCGCCTATTCGCTGGAGAAATTCGGCCAGCGCCCCGGCGACTTCGCCGAAGGGCTCGGCTGGGTCGGCGAGGACGTCTGGCACGCCCACTGCGTGAAGCTCGACGCCTCCGAGATCGCGTTGTTCGCGCGCACCGGCACCGGCGTCGCGCATTGCCCCTGCTCCAACTGCCGGCTCGGCAGCGGCATCGCGCCGGTGCGCGCCATGCGCGACGCGGGCGTGAAGGTGGGGCTGGGGGTTGACGGCTCCGCCTCCAACGACGGCGGAGACCTGCTGGGCGAGGCGCGCCAGGCGATGCTGCTGCAGCGCGTCTCCCGCGGGGCCGACGCGATGAGCGCGCGCGAGGCGCTGGAGATCGCGACGCTCGGCGGCGCGCGGGTGCTGGGGCGCGAGGATCTCGGCGCGCTGACGGTCGGCAAGCGCGCCGACTTCGCGGTGTTCGCGACCGACGGTCTCGCCCAGGCCGGCGCCTGGGACCCGCTCGCCGCCCTCCTGCTCTGCGCCGACGCCCGCGCGCGCGAGACCTATGTCGAGGGCCGCGCCGTGGTCCGCGAGGGCCGGATCGCGATGGCGGGGTTCGGGGCCGAGGTCGAGACGCATCGGGCCTTGGCGCGGCGGCTGGCGGAGGGGTAGGGCGCAGGTCAATGCGCCGTCCGCGCTCCGCCGCCTCTCGCGCCATGGCGCATTGAAATGCGCCCTACGCGGCGCCTTCGCCAAAAGCCTCCTGGCGGGCCTGGTCCATCAGCGCCCGCATCCGCCGGATCGCGCTGTCGAGACCCGAGAAGATCGCCTCGCCAATGAGATAGTGGCCGATGTTGAGCTCCATCACCTCGGGGAACGCCGCCACCGGCTTGACCGTGTCGTAGGTCAGCCCGTGGCCGGCGTGGACCTCGAGGCCGAGGCCGTGGGCGAAGGCGGACATCTCGCGCAGGCGCTCGAGCTCGGCGTCGCGGGCCTCGAGGCGGCCCTCGTGATGGGCGTCGGTGTAGGCGCCGGTGTGCAGCTCGATCACCGGGGCGCCGATGCGGGCCGCGGCCTCGATCTGGCGCGGGTCGGCGGCGATGAAGATCGAGACGCGGCAGCCGGCTTCGCGCAGCGGGGCGATGAAATGGGCCAGGCGGTTCTCTTCCTTGGCGACCTCGAGACCGCCCTCGGTGGTGCGCTCCTCGCGCTTCTCGGGGACGATGCACACGGCGTGGGGACGGTGGCGCAGGGCGATGGCCTGCATCTCGTCGGTGGCGGCCATCTCGAAGTTCAGCGGGACCGACAGGGCCGCGACCAGCGCCTCGATGTCGGGGTCGGTGATGTGGCGGCGATCCTCGCGCAGATGGGCGGTGATGCCGTCGGCGCCGGCGGCCTCGGCGATCTTGGCGGCCTTGATCGGGTCGGGATGGGCGCCGCCGCGGGCGTTGCGGATGGTGGCCACGTGGTCGATGTTCACGCCCAGCCGCAGCCGGCCGAGGGGATGCGCCAGAGTCATCGCGCGGGTCCTTTTCGCAGAGTCGGTTGCGCGCAGCATAGGCGGGCCGCGCCGCGATGTCTTGACGCCGAGCGGCCTCGGCACGAGTCCCGAGCGCCCTTCAGCGCCCTCGCGCCAGCAGCAGGCTGGGGGCGCCGTGCAGCTCGATCTCGGCTTCGGGCGCGAATCCCGCCCGCTCCAGCACCCGCAGCGAGGCGGCGTTCCACGGCCGCGCCAGCCCGTAGACCCGCGAGGCGCGCAGCGCGCCGAAGGCCAGCGCCAGGGCGCCCGCGACGAACTCTCCGGCCAGTCCGCGCCCCTGCATGGCCGGCGAGACGTGGAACGAGAGGTTCAGCCCCTCGCGCCCCGGCCGGGGTCCCAGTCCTCCGAAACCCGCCGCCGCGCCATCCTCGCGCAGCGACAGCCGCCAGCGCCCGACGCCGTCGCGCGCCCAGGCGGCCTCGGCCTCGGCCATCTCGGCAGCCAGCGCGTCGCGCGAGGGCGGCGAGGGGTCGGGCCGGTGGGCCAGCATCCGGGGAACGGAGAAAAGCGCGACCGCCAGCTCGAGGTCCGCCGGCCCCGCGGGGCGCATCGCCAGCCGCTCGGTCCGCCAGCGGCGCGGCGGGTCGTCGGGCGAAGGGGTCCCAGCCAGATCTCAGCTCGCCGGATCGCCGGCGCGGCGGATCGGCGAGGCCTTGGCGGCCTTCTTCGCCTCCTTGGCCGCGCGCCGCCGCTCATGGGCCAGGCGCACCCGCTCCTTCGCCCGCTCCATCAGTTTCGAGCGGCGGCGGTTCTGGTAGGCGCCGATCATCGGGCGCATCACCACGTAGAAGGCGATCGAGGCGGCCAGACCCGGCAGCAGCCCCCCCACCAGATAGGGCACGAAGATCGCGTCGAGGTTGTCCCACAGCCAGCCGAAGGTCCAACCGTCGTAGGGCTCGGCGAAGTGGATCCCGGTGATCTTGCGCCCCATCCAGAACGAGGCCGTGGCGATGAACGGGAAGGTCAGCGGGTTGCCCACGAAGGTGCCTGTCGCCGAGGCCAGCACATTGGCCCGCAGCCCGAACGCCAGCGCCGCGGCGATCACGAAGTGGAAGCCGAAGAACGGCGTGAACGAGGCCAGCACCCCGCAGGCGAAGCCCAGCGCGATGCGGTGCGGGCTGTCGGGCAGCCGCTGCATCCGTTTGCCAAGATAGCGGTACCCCCGCTGCCAGCCCTTTCGCGGCGACAGGAACTCCCGCAGCCGGTCGCGCCAGGGAAGGGGGTCGCGGCGGCGGAACATCCCGTCAGCCGCCTCCGGCGGGCAGGCCGGTCCGACCCCGGGCGCCGCCGGACGAGCGGGCCCCGGTCTCGGGGGACAGCGCCTCCTCGGGGCCGGCGAGGCGCACCACGGGGCCTGCGGGCAGGGGGGCGGGGCGGCTCACGGGGGCGCCGGCGCCGGGCGTCAGGCGGGCGGCCTCATGGACCATGGTCTGGGCGTTGAGCATCGTCACCACCTGGGAGACGTGCTTCACGTCGCGCACCTCGAGGTCGATGCGCGCGCGGTAGAAATCCGGCTTGCGCTCGATCAGCTCCAGGTGGGCGATGTCGGCGTTCAGCTCGGCGATCACGGTGCAGACGCGGGCCAGCGCGCCGGTCTGGTTGGCGAAGGTCACCGTCAGCGAGGTCTGGTGGGGCTGCGTCCAGGCCGTCTCGGGATCCCAGCGCAGATCGACCCAGGCCTCGGGAGTCTCCTCGAACTCGGCGAGCACGGGGCAGTCGATGGCGTGGACGGTGACGCCCTTGCCCTTCTCGGCGATGCCCACGATGCGGTCGCCGGGGACCGGCTGGCAGCACTCCCCGAAGCGGACCTTGCGCGCGCGCGACACGCCCGTCACCGGCAGGCGAGAGCGGTCGCCCGGCGCGGCGGGGCGCAGGGGGGCGTCATAGTCGCCCTCGCGCCCGAACAGCGCGGTCAGGATCTGCACGGCCGAGACCTCGGCCGCTCCCACCGCCTGCAGCAGGTCGTCGGGCCCGTCGTGGTTGAGCTTCTCGGCCGCCAGCGTCAGGGCCTTGCGCGACAGGCTCTTCTGCGCGCGCTCGAAGGCCGATTGCACGATGCCCTGGCCGATGCGGATGTCGGCCTCGCGCCGCTCGGCCCGCAGGGCGCGGCGGATCGCCTGCTTGGCCCGCCCGGTGACGGCGATCTCCTCCCACACCGGCTGCGGGCGCTGGGCCTCGGCGCGGATGATCTCCACCGTCTGGCCGTTGCGCAGGCGGGTCGACAACGGCGCGCGGCGCCCGTCGATCTTGGCGCCGACGCAGCTGTCCCCGATGCGGGTGTGGATGTTGTAGGCGAAGTCGATCGGCGTGGCTCCCCGGGGCAGGGTGACGACCCGGCCCTTGGGGGTGAAGCAGAACACCTGGTCCTGGAACATGTCGAGCTTCACATGCTCGAGGAACTCGTCGGGCTTCTCGGCGTTGCGGAAGTCGTCGGTCAGCTGGCGCAGCCAGGCGAAGGGGTCGGCGGTGAAGCGGTTCTCGCCCCGCTGCCCGTCCTTGTAGGCCCAGTGCGCGGCGACGCCGGTCTCGGCGACCTCGTGCATCTCGCGGGTGCGGATCTGCACCTCGACCCGCTTGGCGTTGCGCCCCGAGACGGTGGTGTGGATCGAGCGGTAGCCGTTGGTCTTGGGCGTCGAGATGTAATCCTTGAACCGCCCCGGCACCGTCTTCCAGCGCCGGTGAACCGCGCCGAGCGCGCGGTAGCAGTCGGATTCGGTCGCGCAGATCAGCCGGAACCCGTAGATGTCCGAGAGGCGCGAGAACTCCTGCCCCTTCTCCTCCATCTTGCGCCAGATGGCGTAGGCGCGCTTTTCGCGGCCCGAGACCTCGGCCTCGATCCCCTCGTGGGCGAGCACGGTCTGCAGATCCTCGAGGATCTGGGGGATCACGTCGCCGGATTCGCGCTTGAGCTGGCCGAAGCGGCGGATGATCGAATCCCGCGCCCGCGGGTTCAGCACCTGGAAGGAGAGGTCCTCGAGCTCGTCGCGCAGCGACTGGATGCCCATGCGGCCGGCGAGCGGGGCATAGATCTCCATCGTCTCGCGGGCCTTGCGCTCCTGCTTCTCGGGCTTGAGGAACTGGATGGTGCGCATGTTGTGCAGCCGGTCGGCGAGCTTGACCAGCAGGACGCGCACGTCCTTGGACATCGCCATCAGCAGCTTGCGCAGGTTCTCGGCCTGCTCGGTCTCCTTCGAGGAGAGCTTGAGCTTGGAGATCTTGGTGACGCCGTCGACGAGTTCCGCGATCTCCTCGCCGAAATCCTCGGCGATGGTGGCGTAGGTGACGCCGGGGCAGTCCTCGATCGTGTCGTGCAGGAGGGCGGTCGCGATGGTGGCGTCGTCGAGCTTGAGCTCGGTCAGGATGCCGGCGACCGCGACGGGATGACCCCAGTAGGGGTCTCCGTTGGCGCGTTTCTGGGGGGCGTGCGCGGTTGCGCCGAAGACGTAGGCCGCGTTCAGCAGACCTTCGTCCGTGTTGGGGTTGTAGGCCTGGACCCGCTCGACGAGTTCGAACTGTCGAATGAAGCCGTCGCCCACATCGTCCTCCCCCTGGAGCCGCCCCGGATGTCCGGGGCGGGGGATCCTCTTGTCCGGCGCCTCAGCCCTTGTTTTCCGCCTGCTCGGCCATCAGGGCGCGCAGCAGCTGCTCCTCCGAGACGTCGTCGACGGGCGCGTCGACCTCGCCGCCGCCCATCAGCAGGGCCATCTCGTCGTCCTCGGGCTCGTCGACCTCGATATGGCGCTGGTAGGACTGGATCAGCCCTTCCTCGAGGTCGTCGGGGGTCAGGGTCTGGTCGGCGATCTCGCGCAGCGCGACGACGGGGTTCTTGTCGTTGTCGCGGTCGATGGTGATCTCGGAACCGGTGGAGATCTCGCGCGCACGATGCGCGGCGAGCATCACCAGATCGAACCGGTTGGGAACCTTGTCGACGCAATCCTCGACGGTGACGCGGGCCATGAAGTCGTCTCCGGCAGGCGTTTCGGGAGAACCGTCTTGATATGCCTTGCGCCGAGGATGCGCAAGGGCGCGAACGGCGCGAATTCGACGCGCCCGGCCGGCCCCGTCGGCGGTCGAGGCGCGGGGCGGCGGTCGGGGCGCAGCGCGTCCTGCGGCGGACGCCGCGCCATCCCGCCCATCGCGGGCGCCCGCGTCAAGGCCCGCGTCAAGAGCCGGGGGCGTCTGCGGGCCTTTCGACCGGCTCCGGTCGGCCGGCGTCGCCAATACTAAGGCGACCATCAGGTAAACCGGCCGGTGTTTGGAGAACGCATCCGAACGGACGCCCCAGTGTCGCCGCAATGGTTAACAATTCAGGACGAAACGCGCGGTCGAGGCGGGTCCTCGGCGGATCAAAATTGCACGCATTCGCGTGAATCTCGGGCTCGGGGCGCAGTTGGCGGTCGATTTCGGCGGGGCGATGGTTGCATCCTGTTTCGCGTTGGCGAAAGGGTCCCTGCGACGCGCCGGGACCGATTCGCCCTGCTTGGGCGAAATTTGACAGGCACGCGGTTCGCGGCGAATGGAGATTGCATGTTCTACCGTGACGAACGTCTGGCCCTTTTCATCGATGGGTCCAACCTGTACGCCGCCGCCAAGGCCCTCGGCTTCGACATCGACTACAAGCTTCTGCGCAACGAGTTCATGCGCCGCGGCAAGCTGGTGCGCGCGTTCTATTACACCGCCCTGGTCGAGGATCAGGAATATTCCCCGATCCGCCCGCTGGTCGACTGGCTCGACTACAACGGCTTTTCCATGGTCACCAAGCCCGCCAAGGAGTTCACGGACTCCACCGGCCGCCGCAAGATCAAGGGCAACATGGACATCGAGCTGGCGGTCGACGCCATGGAGATGGCCGATCGCATCGATCACATGGTGCTGTTCTCGGGCGACGGCGACTTCCGGCCGCTGGTCGCGGGCATCCAGCGCAAGGGCGTGCGCGTCTCGGTGGTCTCGACCATCCGCACCAGCCCGCCGATGATCGCCGACGACCTGCGCCGCCAGGCCGACAACTTCATCGAGCTCGACGAGCTCAAGGAGATCATCGGCCGTCCGCCCCGCCCGGTGCGCGCGGCCGATCCGGTCGAGGCCGAGGACGAGGCCTGATCTCCGCCCGCCCGCGTCTTCGGGCGCGGGCCGCGCCGGTCGGGGGTGCGGGGGCGCCCCGCGGGCCCTCTGGCCGGCGACGCCGCCGTCGCCGTCTCGCCCGGCGATCCGCCCTGCCTGTCGACGGATCCCCCCTGCCATGAGCCCAAGCGCGCCTGCGCTCCCGCCCGCGCCTCCCGAGGCGCCGGCGGACTGCGCCCTCTGCCCCCGTCTCGTCGCCTATCGCGAGGAGGTCCGCGCCCGCGAGCCCGACTGGTTCAACGGCGCCGTGGCCAGTTTCGGCGATCCCGCCGCAGGCCTGCTGGTGGTGGGCCTGGCGCCCGGCGTCTCGGGCGCCAACCGCACGGGGCGGCCGTTCACCGGGGATTTCGCGGGCGGGCTGCTCTACGCCACGCTGGGACGGTTCGGCTTCACGTCGGGGGAGTTCCAGGCCTCGCCCGACGACGGGCTGGCGCTGCACGGGGCGATGGTGACCAACGCGGTGCGCTGCGTGCCCCCGCAGAACAAGCCGGTGGGGGCCGAGATCAACACCTGCCGGCGGTTCCTCGCTGCGCGCATCGAGGCGCTGGAGGGGCTGCGGGCCATCGTCTGCCTGGGCCGGATCAGCCATGACAGCGTGATCCGGGCGCTGGGGGCGAAGCTGAAGGACCATCCGTTCGGCCATGCCGCGCGCCATCGGGTGGGGGCGGTGGAGGTCTTCGACAGCTACCATTGCTCGCGCTACAACACCAACACCCGGGTGCTGACGACCGAGATGTTCGAGGGCGTCTTCGCCGAGGTCCGCGCCTTCCTCGACGGGTGAGCGCCGCCCTCGCGCCCCCCTCCGGCCGGGGGCTCCCACCCGCCCGCCCCGCCCCCGACCGGAGGGGGGCGCGAGGGCGGCGCCTGGCGGGCGTCGGGCCAGGCGCGCGGCCGGGACCGCGCCGCGGGCGGAGGCTCGCCACGGGCGCGAGGCGTGTCGCGGCGCTCTACTCGCCCAGCGCAACGCCCTCCCGCCTTGGATCGGCCGCGCCGGTCAGCCGGCCGTCCGGGGCGATGGCGATCACGTGCAGGCCGGAGTTCATGTCGAAGGCCCGGGTCTCGCCCAGCAACGGGGCCAGCGCCTCGGCCTCGGTCCCCGCCTCGAGATGCGTGATCCCGTTGAGGTTGGCCACGTGCCCCGCCGCGACCGCCTGGGCGGGCGTCATCCCGAGGTCCAGGATCCGCACCAGCGTCTGCGCCACATAGCCGATGATCCGCGCCCCGCCGGGGGAGCCCAGGACCAGGACCGGGCGCCCCTCGCGCAGCACGATCGTGGGCGCCATCGAGGAGCGGGGACGCTTGCCCCCCTCGACCCGGTTCGCAACCGGCGCGCCCTGATGCGAGGGCGCGAAGCTGAAATCGGTCAGCTCGTTGTTGAGCAGGTAGCCGTTGGCCATCAGACGCGAGCCGAAGCCGGTCTCGATCGACGAGGTCAGCGCCACCGCATTGCCTTGGGCGTCGACCACCGAGAGGTGGGTGGTGCCCGGCCGCTCCGCCTGCGTATCCGGCGCGCGCAGCAGGGCGTGGTCCCAGGGCGGCTCGCCGGCGGGGTAGGGCGCGGCGGGCGGCGCGGCGGGGTCCAGCGCCTGCGCCCGACCGGCCAGGTAGTCGGGGTTCAGCAGTCCCTGCGGCATCGGCGTGACATCGGCGTCGGCCATGTAGAGGCCCCGGTCCGCGAAGGCCAGCGCCGAGGCCTGCGCCAGCAGCCGCCAGGTCTGCGCCCCGTCCCCCAGCGCGCCCAGGTCGTGATGCGCGAGCATCCCCATGATCTGCCCGACCGTCAGCCCGCCCGAGGACGGCGGGCCCATCCCGCAGATCTCCCAGGCGCGATAGGCCACGCAGACCGGCGCCCGCTCCACCGCGCGATAGTCGGCGAGATCCTGCGCGACCATCGGCGAGGGGGCGCCGGGCGTGTCCAGCGCCGCCAGAAGGGCGCGGGCCGGGGCGCCGGTGTAGAACGCCTCGGCCCCCGCGTCGCGCAGGGTCTCGAGCGCCCGGGCATAGTCGGGATTGCGCAGCAGATCCCCCTCCGCGAGCGGCGATCCGTCGGGGCGGAAGAAATACGCCCGGGCGGCCGGGAACGCGTCCAGCCCCGGCGCCGAGGCGATCGAGGCCGCCATCCGCGGGGAGACGGCGAAGCCTTCGCGCGCGGTCGCGATCGCCGGGGCCAGCAGCCGGGCCATCGGCAGCCTGCCATGGGCCGCGTGCATCGCCTCGAGCAGCCGTGGCACGCCGGGCACGCCGACCGAGCGGGCGCCGGGCGCCGCCTGCGCGAAGGGCCTCGGGGCGCCGTCGGGCCCAAGCCAGTAGTCGGGACCGGCGGCCGCAGGGGCTGTCTCGCGCCCGTCCCAGCTTGTCAGGCGGGCCTCCCCGGCCTGCCAGACCAGCGCGAAGGCGCCGCCGCCGAGGCCTGAGCTCTGGGGCTCCACCAACCCCAGCATCGCCTGCGCCGCGATGGCCGCGTCCACCGCCGAACCGCCCTCGGCGAGCACCGCGCGGGCCGCCTCGGCGGCAAGCGGATGCGCGGCGGCGACCATGAAGCGCTCGGCCGTGGCCTCGACCGGGACGGGGCGGCGGGCGTGGGTGGCCTCGGGCTGAGCCTGGGTCTGCGCGGGCCCCGCGGACGGCGCGAGCGATGCGGCCAGCGCCAGGGCCAGGACCGCAGGTCGGGCAGGGCGGGAGCGCCGGGCGGCGGGCTGCGCGGGCGGTCGAGAGGTCATGGCGGCTCCTCGGGGCGGATCGGCGCCCGAGGCTACGCGCTCGGGCTCCCGCGGGCCAGCCTTGGCGCCGCAGTCGCGGCTCCGCCTCGCAGGCCCCCCTTTGCTGCGCTGCAACGCGGCGCTAGGTTGATCCGACAGCTGCCGCCAGAAGCGCAGGAGACCCGCCATGACCCCCGCCGCCCGTCTGCAGGCCGCCATCGACATCCTCGACGCCTGGGCGCCGGGGCGACCGATGGACCGGCTCCTGGTCTCCTGGCGACGGGCGAACCGCTACGCCGGCTCGGGCGATCGCGCCGCCATCGCCGACCTCGTCTACGACTCCCTGCGCCGCTGGCGCTCGCTGGCCTGGCCCGCGGCGGGCGAAGGCGCGGGCGACGGCGGCCGCGCCCGGATCCTTGCGCTGGCCGCCGAGAGCGGCGACGCCGAGGCCCTGTTCTCGGGCGCCCGCCACGCTCCCGCCCCCCTCTCCGACCATGAGCGCGAGCGTCTGGCCGAGCGGGCCGAGCGCAGCCCGATGGAGGCCTCCGACGCCCTGCGCCTCGATCTTCCCGACTGGCTGCCGCCGCTGTTCCGCGCCGCCCATGGCGCGGCGGCCGAGGCGGTGATGGACAGCCTGCGCCGCCGCGCCAGCCTCGATCTGCGCGTCAACCGCCTGAAAGCGACGCCCGAGGCCGCCCTCGCCAGCCTCGCCGCCCAGGGCGTCGCCGCCGCGCCGGTGGCGCTCGCCGCCGGCCCCGCCCTCCCCGAGGCGCTGCGCGTCGCCTCGGGCGAGCGCGGGCTGAAAAGCGCCGACGCCTATCTCGAGGGCTGGGTCGAGGTGCAGGACCTCGCCTCCCAGGCCGCGGCCGCCTTCGCCGGGGCGCATGCGGGGGAGCGCGTGCTCGACTATTGCGCGGGGGGCGGGGGCAAGGCGCTGGCGCTGGCCGCGGCGATGGGCGGCGAGGGCGAGGTGATCGCCCATGACGTCGATCCCGGCCGGATGAAGGACCTCGGGCCCCGCGCCGCCCGCGCCGGCGCCCGCATCGCGCCGCTGCCCGGGCCGGTCCCCGATTCGGCGCGCGCGAGTTTCGACCTGGTCTTCGCCGACGCCCCCTGCTCGGGCAGCGGGGCCTGGCGGCGCAACCCGGACGCGAAATGGGGTTTCTCCCCCGAGGCGCTGGCGCGGCTGACCTCGGTGCAGTCCGAGGTGCTGGCCCGCGCCGCGGGGTTCGTGCGTCCCGGCGGCCGGCTGGTCTACGCCACCTGCTCCCTGCTGGAGGAGGAGAACGGCGCCCGCGTGCAGGCGTTCCTGCCGGGCTCGGGGTTCGAGCTGGAGTCGGAGCTGCGCCTCACGCCCCTCGACGGGGGCGACGGGTTCTACGCCGCCAGGCTTGCCTACAACCCAAGATAGTTGCGCCGCAACGTTTTACCCTTTTTAAGGGTTTGGCGTCTTCACTGTGCCCGCACGGTGGCGGCGTGGCGTCGGCGCGATCCCTTTGCGGTCGGCCGGATATCGTCGCCAGGGCGCTCGCCGGGGGAACGCCCGCGCTCGTGCGCGGCCTCGAGTCGTCCGGGAAACCGGGCGTGTCGGGTCCCGGAGGCGCTGGACCACGGGGAGGCTAAGGCAGGGATGAGAATGGCTCGGTCTCGCGGGACTGCGGCGCCGGCGGGCGCAGGACGAGGCGACCGGCCTTCGACGTCGTGGGCCCGCGCAAGCCCGCGCGCGCCCTCTCGGGGGACGGCGCTGCGCCGCTTCTCGCGCGGGGGGCCGCGCCCGCGGGCGACCTGTGACGGAGGGGAGGCCGCGCCTCCTTGCGCGGGCGCTCGCCAGGGTTTGACGAGGCCCGCAGTCGGCGCCGGGAGGCGCCCGGCATGACCCTCGATGCGCCGCGCCGATCCTCCGACTCCGATTCCGGGTCACTGGCCGATCCCCCCCCAAATTCCGGCGCGGCAACCTCCGACGCGGCCTCCCCGTCGTCCCGCGCGCCGCGGGAGCGGGCGGGCGAGGGTCCGCCAGCGCCCGACGCCGCCTCGCCGGGGCGCGCCGGGCCGGCGGCGTCGGGCCTGTCCGCGCGCGCGTCCCGCCCCTCGCCGGCATTGATGGTTCTCGGCGTCGCCACTCTTGCCCTCGCCGTGGCGCTGGCGATCGGCGACCATGTCGAGGCGGCCCTGGGCGCCTTTGGCCTCGGCGGGCTGATCGTCGCGGCCATCTCCCGCGCGCCGCGCGGCTGGCCCGGGCGGCGCGACCGCCGGCAGACCGCCGACGCGCGGGCGCTAGACGCCCTCCATGCCGAGGATCCCGCCCCCGTCGCGCTGACCGACGCGCAGGGCCGGCTGCTGGCCGCGAACCCCGCCCTGCGGCTTTCGCGCGGCGCCGCCTCGGCCCAGGCGCCGGACGCCGCGCCCCTGTCGTTCCCCGCCGGCCCCCCCGACCATGCCGAGGCGCTGTTCGACGCCCCCGGCCCGACGAGCGAGGCGCCGCCGCCCGCCCGCGAGATCTACCGCCTCCTGCGCGTCGCGCGCAGCGAGGGCGCGGCCGAGGCCCGGACGCTGCGGTTTGGCGGCCGGGACTGTCGGGTGGAGCTGCGTCGCCTCGGGCCGGACCGGCTGCTGTGGCGGATCGATCCGCCGGCGCCGCCGGGCGCGGCCGGCCTCTCGGCGGCCCTCGACGCGCTGGGGCTGCCCGCCATCATGCGCGGCCCCGGCGGTCTGAGCGCCAACGCCGCCGCGCGCCACCTGGCCCCGGCGCTCGAGGATCTCGATCCCGCGGCCTTGGCGCCCCCCGACGACCTCGCGGCCTCCGACGACGGCCCGCTGCGCGGCCTGCCGCTGCCCACCGCCCTGCGCGCCCGCGTCGAGGGCGCGAACGCCTCGGGCCCCGACTCCGGGCAGCTGGGATGGCTGCTGATGCCCGGCGACACTCGCCCGCGCGCCTCGGCCGGTCTCGACCTGCTCGACCGCCTGCCGGTCGCCGTGGCGCGTCTGGGGATCGACGGCGTGCTGATCGCGGCCAACGAGCGCGCGCGCCGACTGCTGGGTCCCGGCGCCGTGGCCGGCGCGAAGTTCGAAGGCCTGGCCGAGGGTCTGGGCCGCTCGATCGCCGAGCGCATCGCCGAGGCCGCGCGCGGCCGCTCCACCGGCCGCGCCGAGATCGCGCGGGGCCGGCGCGACGACCGCGAGACTTTCCTGCAGCTCTCGTTTTCCCGCCTCGAGGAGGATGGCCGCGCCTCGCTCATCGCGGTGATGAGCGACGCGACCGAGCTCAAGACGCTCGAGGCCCAGTTCGTGCAGAGCCAGAAGATGCAGGCCGTGGGTCAGCTTGCCGGCGGGGTTGCGCATGATTTCAACAACCTGCTGACCGCCATCGCCGGGCACACCGACCTGCTGCTGATGCGTCACGACGCCTCGGACGGGGACCACTCCGACCTGATGCAGATCCGCCAGAACTCCAACCGCGCCGCGGCCCTGGTGCGCCAGATGCTGGCCTTCTCGCGCAAGCAGACCCTGCAGCCCAAGACCACCAACCTGGTCGAGACGCTGACCGAGCTGAGCCATCTGCTCAACCGCCTGCTGGGCGAGAAGGTGCGCCTGAAGCTCGAGCATGGCGAGGGCCTCGGCCTGGTGCGCGTGGACGAGCGTCAGTTCGAGCAGGTGGTGATGAACCTGGTGGTCAACGCGCGCGACGCGATGCCCGCGGGCGGCCAGGTCCGCGTCCGCTCGCGCAACGTGCGCTTCGCCGAGGAGTTCCGCCGCGACCGCGCCGTGCTGCCGCCGGGCGATTACGTGGCGATCGAGGTCTCGGACGAGGGTCAGGGCATCCCGCCCGACCGCATCGGCCAGATCTTCGAGCCGTTCTACACCACCAAGAAGCCGGGCGAGGGCACGGGCCTGGGCCTCTCGACCGCCTACGGAATCGTCAAGCAGACCGGCGGCTTCATCTTCGCCGACAGTCCGCCGGGCTCGGGCGCCGTGTTCACCGTCTACCTGCCGCGGCTGGAGGGGGAGGCGCAGGCGCCGCGCATGGCGCTGCCCGCCGACGCGGACGCGCGCAAGGCGGCCGAAGCCCCCGCCGAGGGCGTGGTGCTGCTGGTCGAGGACGAGGCGCCGGTGCGGTCCTTCGCGACCCGGGCGCTGGGCCTGCGCGGCTACCAGGTGGTCGAGGCCGAGAACGCCGAGGAGGCGCTCGAGATCCTCGAGGATCCCGCCTTCCACGTCGACATCATCGTCTCGGACGTGGTGATGCCGGGACTCGACGGCCCGAGCTGGGTGAAGACCGCGCGCGAGACCCGGCCCGACGTGGCGGTGGTCTTCGTTTCCGGCTACGCCGAGGGCGCCTTCCGCCGCAACCTCGAAGGGCTGCGCGACTTCGTGTTCCTGCCCAAGCCCTACTCGCTGGCCGACCTGTCGGCCGCGATTCGCGAGGCCCAGGGAGATCGCGTCGCCGCCTGACCGCCGCCGCGGGGGATGACGCCCCCGCCCTTCGCTCGCGCGAGGGGCGGCGCGAGGAGGGAGCCGGCGCCCCGAAAGCGCGATCCTTGGGCGGGAGGCGTCCGGCGCGATCGGGCTGGGCGGCGGGCCGCGACAGTCAGCGGCCCGGCGTGCGACGGGAGGCGCCGGTTGCGCCGAAGGCGGAGGAGTTTCCCCCCTCGCGGCGCACGCCCGGAGCCTCGGTCGCGGGCCACACAGCGAGGGATGTTGAGGCAGCCCCGGCCGATCGCGCTCAGGTGGGCCTGGCCGGTCGCCAGCGCCCCCTCGTCAGGCCGGGGCGGGCGGATCATGCCCGCCGCCTTCGTGGTCCGCCCCGCGGCGCGCCGGATCTCGGAGGCGAAACTTGGCGGGCGGCCGGGCCCTAGGGGGATCGTCGCCGGCGCCTCGCCCCCCGATGAGACCACAATGACGTCGCAGCCGGGAGCGGCCAGGCTGCCTCCGAGGTCGTTCGTCTCTGCCAGCGGGATGCCGCGCTCGGTCCAGTCGACGCGATTGCCGCGGATGCCGAGGGGCATGTCCTGGAGGATCGCCGCGCGCACCGCCGCGAAGATCGCGAGCGGCAGGCGGCGGCGGTTGGCGGCCGAGCCGCCCCCGGCGTCGGTCCGGGCGTTGGCCAGCGGCGACAGGAAGACGGGACGCTCGCCAGCAGGTCGCCGTGCGCGGCATCGATCTGGATCGCTTCGCCCCCCGCGCGCCCCCGGCGGCGGGGGGCCTGGGCGAAGGCCTCGACCAGGGTGGCGATCTCGGCCGGCCCCTATCGGATGCGTCGCGCGCGGGCCTGCATCGAGGTCGGCGCCGGCACAACGGCGCCGCCACGACGCGGTCGAGCAGGGTCAGGCCGCGAAGGACGGGCGGGGCGAACAGGCTGGGGGTCATGGCGGATCCGGCGGGTCGGGGGCGCGTCAGATCTCAAGATGGTCGTATCGTATGCCAGCTCTGGCGAGGCGAAGACCATGGATTGAGCCCCCTGATGCGAGATCTCGGGGCGAGGGTCCGGACCGCTGGTCCTCCCCGTCGCAGCGCGCCGGACGATCCCGCAGGCCTCGCCGCGCCCCCCATAGGCGAGACCACGCTGTCTGGCGTCGCGCTGTTCACGATCGGCTCTGGGCGTGAGCGCGGGCGAGTTCGTGGGCCAGATCGCGCCTAACGGCTCGGGGCCGTCGACCCAGGTCAACGCGCCCGCCGGCAAGATGCGGGCCGCTGCCGCTTCGAGGGGGTGGACATCTCCTCCCTCCCCGCCTGGCGGCCCGCCCGTCTGGGGATGGCGCGCAGCTTCCAGATGCTGCGCCGCTGCGGCGGCATGTCCGTCCGGGAGAACCCGCGGATGGGCGCCTGTCGCCGTCGCGCCGACAAGGCCGGCGTCGCCGGGGACCTAGAGGGCGTCCACGCCCGCTTCCCTCGCCTCAGGGAGCGTCGGGGCGTCAACTCGGGCGCGCGACGGGGCCGCGGCCGGCAGATGCTGTCCGTCGGCCGCGGCCTGATGAGCCGTCCGCGGATGCTGCGGCTCGCCGAACCCCCGGCGGCGCTCGCCCCGCGCGGGGTCGAGGAGATCGCCGAGGCGATGAGGGGCCTGCGCGCCCTCGGCCTGGCGCTGCTGGTCGAGCAGACGGGGGGCATGGCGCTCGGGGTCGCCGAGCGCCTTCACCTGATCCGCGGCGGGCGCCTCGCCTCTGAAAAGGCAGTGGACGACGGCGCGGGCATCGACGAACCTCGGGACTTCTGACCGAGCGGGGCGCACTGATGGGCGAGCGTTTCAAGGACCGCGTGGTTGCGATCACCGGCGCCGGCGGGGGCCTGGGACGGTCCATCGCCGCGCTGCTGGCCGGGGAGGGCGCGAGGCTCGCCCTGTTCGACAGGGACGCCCGGCGGCTGGCCGAGACGGCGGCCGTCTGCCCGACCTCGATCCAGGTGGTCGGCGACGCCCGCTCGGCCGCCGACATCGAGCGGTTCGCGGCCGAGGCGAGGGCAGCCTTCGGCCCGGTCGAGATGCTGCTGCCCGCCGCCGGCGTGCTCGGCAAGGCAGGCGCGGCCATCGACAACACCGAGGCCGATTTCGACCGCCTCTTCGCGATCAACGTCAAGGGCCCCTGGCTGGCCTGCAAGGCCTTCGTCCCGCAGATGCGGGAGGTGGGGCGCGGCGCGATCGTGCTGTTCTCCTCGACCGCGGGGCTTGCCGGCTCGCCGACGCTCTCGCTCTACTCGGCCTCCAAGGGCGCGATCACGCTGTTGACCGAGGCGATGGCCCTCAACCATGCCGCCGACAACATCCGCGTGAACTGCATCGCGCCCGGCACCATAGAGGGGCCGATGACCGACGAGAGCTTCCGCCTGGCCGGCGACGCCCAGGCCCAGGCCGCGCGCAGGAGCCTGATGCTGTCGGGCATCCCGCTGCGCCGCTTCGGCGAGCCGGGCGAGATCGCGGCGGCGGTGGCCTACCTTCTCTCGGACGACGCGGCCTTCACCACCGGCATTGCGCTGCCGGTCGACGGCGGCCGCCTGATCTGATCGCCGTTCCGCCCCCCCCCCCCCC
>NZ_CAXBOD010000052.1:0-33905 GCF_963977235.1 uncultured Albimonas sp. | reverse complement strand
CTTGACCCCTGCGGGCGAGTCGCTCAGGCATCAACAGCGAGAGACGGCTCCGGAGGACAGGCGCGGCCCTGTTCTCTGGTGAGTCAGGAGCCCGCCGGAGGCTCCCTCCTTTGGGTCTCCCTCCATCCCCCACCCCCACGCGCAGCGCTGCCAAGCCCGCCCGCAGGGCGCTTGCTTCCCCGCCCTCCCTCCTTGCCGCCTCCGCCCGCCCGGGGCACTGTCTGCGCTCCGCACACGCCGCCTCCCGGAGCCCTCGCCGATGTCCCTCTCCCGTATGTTCGACGCCCCCTCCGGTCCCGCGGCCCCTCGCGCCACCGGTCCCGTCGACGTCGGCTGGCTGCTGACCGAGCCCGACGCCGGCGTGGTGTTCCTGCCGCCCGAGCGCGTCCGCTCGGCCGAGCTCAACCGCCGCCACGCCAAGTCGGCCTCGCGCTGCCCCGCGGTGATCAACCTCGAATCCCGCTACTTCGTGATCCGCTGCCCCTTCGACCTCCACCTGAGGTTCGAGCGCGACGGCGACGGCCGCCCCGGCCTTCGCAACATGTTCGGCGCCGCCAGCCCGGTGCGCCCCAAGAAGCTCAACAAGCACCTGCACGTCGTCGGCGAGGCCGAATGGCGCTACCCCGACAAGCCCACCGTGCAGGTCAGCCTCCCCTACCTCTTCGTCGCCGACGAGCCGGTGTTCATGACCCAGCTCTCGGCCTTCCTGCACTACCGCGCCGATCCCCTGCCGGGCACGATCTTCGGCGGCCGCTTCCCGATCCACGCCTGGCCGCGCCCGCTGATGTGGGCGTTCGAGTGGCACGACACCTCGAAGGACATCGTCCTGCGCCGCGGCGAGCCCTGGTTCTACGTCCAGTTCGAAACCCTCCCCCAGGAGCGCCCCGTCCGCCTGGTCGAGGCTCAGCGCACCCCCGAGCTGCAGGCGTTCGAGAAGCATGTCTCGGGCGCCGTGAACTACGTCAACCAGACCTTCTCGCTGTTCCAGCTGGCCGAAGCGGCGCGCCCGGCGCGCCTGCTCACCCCCGTCTCGCGCAAGGACTGAAGCGCCGCGCGAGCGGACCCGCGGCCCCGGTCCGGCAGGGCGGCGGAGTGGAAAAACCCCTTGACCTCGACCTTGGTCGAGGATGTTGGATGGCCTGACTGACCGCTCCGCCGGAGACTTCCGCCATGCCGCTCGACCTGACCCCCGCCTTCGCCTCGCCCCAAGACGGCGCCGAAGACGCGCGCCGCGACAGCCCGCCCGAGGGGCCGCTCTCGCCCGGGCTCGACGCGGCCCTCGACGCCGCCTTCGAGGACGCGCTGTTCGAGGAGGGGGCGCCCTTGGCGGGCCTCGTGCGCCTCGACCGGTTCACGCTGCCCGCGGCCTCGCGCGAGGAGTTCCTGCGCCGGGTCGGCTTCATCCACCGTCTGCTGCGCACCCGCCCCGGCTTCCTGCGCGACATCGCGGTCGAGCGGGCGCTGCCCGATGACCGGCTCGAGCTTGCCACCCTGGTCGAATGGGCCGCCCCCGAGGACGCCGCCGCCGCCGCGCCGATGGTCACGGCCGCGCTGGCCGAGGCCGGATTGGACCTGCGCGCCGACCTCGCCCGCCTCGGCGTGGCGGGGGAGAAGGCCGACTGGCTCGCCGTCGACCTCTTCGCCGAACCCGACGAGGCCTGAGCCGGGCAGGGGGCCGCGCGCCGGCCCCCTCCGCGCCTCAGGGAGGGCGGGCGGCCGGTCGCGCCCCCCCATCGCCCGCCTCAGCCGCCGAACGTGTCGCAGGCCGCGATCGTCGCGTCGTTCCAGCCCCGCGCGAACCAGGTCTTCCGCTGCTCGGAGGTCCCGTGCTGGAACGTCTCGGGGCGCACCGCGCGCCCGGCCTCGCGCTGCAGCGTGTCGTCGCCGATACGCGAGGCGGCGTTCAGCGCCTCGTCCACGTCGCCCTCGTCCAGGCTGTCGAACATCCGCTGCGCCTGCTGGGCCCAGACGCCGGCCAGGCAGTCGGCCATCAGCTCGACCTTCACCTGCACCGCGTTGGCGCCGGCCGCGTCCATCCCCGCCTTCATCCGCTGCGCCCGCTCCAGCACGCCCAGTTCGTTCTCGACATGGTGCCCGACCTCGTGGGCGATCACGTAGGCGGCGGCGAAATCCCCGCCCGCGCCCAGCTCCCGCTCCAGCGCGTCGAAGAACTCGGTGTCGAGGTAGGCCTTGCGATCCGCCGGGCAGTAGAACGGCCCCGAGGCCGCGCTAGCCCCCCCGCAGGCCGAGCGCACCGCGCCCGAGAACAGCACCAGCGTCGGCGGCTCGTAGCGCCGGCCGAGCTCCTGCTGGAACTGGCGCGCCCAGACCTCCTCGGTGTCGGCCAGCACCACCGAGGCGAACTGCCCCGCATCCAGGTCCGACTGGCTCAGCGGGGTCTGGCCGCCGCCGCCGCCGCCGCCGCCGCCGCCGCCCTGCTCCTGCTGCGAGGCGAAGAACGAGATCCCGATCACCACCAGGAACACCACCCACCCCGCCTTCGAGCGGGGCAGCGAGATCCGACGTCCCGTTCCCGGAAAGCCCCCCGTCCCCCGGCCAAAGCCGCTCCCGCGCGAGATCGGCGTCTCGCCCCGCCGATCCTCGATGTTCGAGCTTCCGCGCCGTCCTCGCCACTGCATGCGACTGCCTCCTCCGCCGGGTTCTGGCCGCGCTCGATGGCCCTCGGCCGCCCGGATCTTAGCGCCGGATGTGGCAGGGGCAGGGCGGGGCCCTGAAGATGCCGCCGGCAGGGTCCGCTGGCGGGCTGGCGTGGACAGAACGCGCGCCGCGCCAGACTGGCGGCGTTTCCCGAAACAGAAGGTCTTCGCAGCCCCCCGCGACCGAGTCGCGCCGCCGATCCCCGCCGCGCCTCCTGCGCCAGGATGCCCGCCGCGGTCGGCCCCGCCGGCGTTCGCGGCGCAGCGCCCGGGCTCGCTGCGCCGCAGCGTATCCCCTTGCCCCCGGTCAATCGCGTGTGGTTTCTATGTCCGAACCTTTCCGCGCCCAAGCCGGAGCACGCTCCCCGATGAAAGACTTCAAGAAGATCCTGGTCGCCAACCGATCGGAGATCGCGATCCGCGTGATGCGGGCGGCCAACGAGCTGGGCAAGGCCACGGTCGCCGTCTACGCCGAGGAGGACAAGCTGGGCCTGCACCGCTTCAAGGCGGACGAGGCCTATCGCATCGGCGAGGGCCTGGGCCCGGTCGGCGCCTACCTCTCGATCGACGAGATGATCCGGGTGGCGAAGCTCTCGGGCGCCGACGCGATCCACCCCGGCTATGGCCTGCTGTCGGAGAACCCCGCCTTCGTCGACGCCTGCGACGCGGCCGGCATCGCCTTCATCGGCCCGACGGCCGCGGCGATGCGGATGCTGGGCGACAAGGCCAGCGCGCGCAACGCGGCGATCGCGGCCGGCGTGCCCGTGGTGCCCGCCACCGACGTGCTGCCCGACGACATGAAGGCCGTGAAGGCGATGGCGGCGAAGGTCGGCTATCCCCTGATGCTCAAGGCCTCCTGGGGCGGCGGCGGGCGCGGGATGCGCCCGATCTTCGGCCCCGAGGAGGTCGAGGAGAAGGTCCGCGCCGGCAAGCGCGAGGCCGAGGCCGCCTTCGGCAACGGCGAGGGCTATCTCGAGCGTCTGATCCAGCGCGCCCGCCATGTCGAGGTGCAGGTGCTGGGCGACTCCCACGGCTCGATCCTGCACCTGTTCGAGCGCGACTGCACCGTCCAGCGCCGCAACCAGAAAGTCGTCGAGCGCGCCCCCGCCCCCTACCTGAGCGAGGAGCAGCGCGCCCATGTCTGCGAGCTGGGCCTGCGCATCGCCCGCCATGCGGGCTATGTGAACGCCGGCACCGTCGAATTCCTCATGGACATGGACACCAAGGAATTCTTCTTCATCGAGGTCAACCCGCGCATCCAGGTCGAGCACACGGTGACCGAGGAAGTCACCGGCATCGACCTGGTGAAGGCCCAGATCCGCATCGCGCAGGGCGCGACGGTCGCCGAGGCCACCGGCGTCCCCGGGCAGCACGCGATCCAGCTCAACGGCCACGCCCTGCAGTGCCGCGTGACCACCGAGGACCCCACCAACAGCTTCATCCCCGACTACGGCCGGATCACCGCCTACCGCGGCGCGACCGGCTTCGGCATCCGGCTCGACGGCGGCACGGCCTATTCGGGCGCGGTGATCACCCGCTACTACGACTCGCTGCTCGAGAAGGTGACCGCCTGGGCGCCGCAGCCCGACGAGGCGATCACCCGCCTCGACCGCGCCCTGCGCGAGTTCCGCATCCGGGGCGTGGCGACCAACATCGCCTTTGTCGAGAACCTGCTGAAACACCCCAAGTTCCTCGCCTCGGACTACACCACCAAGTTCATCGACGACACGCCCGAGCTGTTCGATTTCCCCGCCCGCCAGGACCGGGCCACCAAGCTGCTGAGCTGGATCGCCGACGTCACCGTCAACGGCCATCCCGACACCGCCGGCCGGCCCAAGCCCCCCGCTCACGCCCGCAAGCCCGTGCCGCCGAAGTCGGCCGAGAACGGCCCGGTGCCCGGCACCCGCGACCTGCTCGACGCGCAGGGGCCCCAGGCGCTGGCCGAGTGGATGCTGGCCGAGAAGCGCCTGCTGATCACCGACACCACGATGCGCGACGGCCACCAGTCGCTGCTCGCGACGCGGATGCGCGGCTACGACATGATCCGCGCGGCCGACGCCTATTCGAAGAACCTCCCGGGCCTGTTTTCGGTCGAGTGCTGGGGCGGCGCCACCTTCGACGTGGCCTACCGCTTCCTCGACGAATGCCCCTGGCAGCGCCTGCGCGACCTGCGCGCGCGGATGCCCAACCTGATGACCCAGATGCTGCTGCGCGGGGCCAACGGGGTGGGCTACACCAACTATCCCGACAACGTGGTCCAGCGCTTCGTCCACCAGGCCGCGAGCTCGGGCGTCGATGTGTTCCGCGTCTTCGACTCGCTGAACTGGGTCGAGAACATGCGCGTCGCCATGGACGCGGTGCTGGAAACCGGCAAGGTCCTCGAGGGGACCATCTGCTACACCGGCGACATCAACGACCCCGATCGCGCCAAGTACGATCTGAAATACTACGTGGGCATGGCCAAGGACCTGAAGAAGGCCGGGGTGCATGTGCTGGGCCTCAAGGACATGGCGGGCCTGATGAAGCCCGCCGCCGCCGGCCCCCTGATCAAGGCGCTGAAGGAGGAGACCGGCCTGCCGGTCCACTTCCACACCCACGACACCTCGGGCATTTCTGCGGCGACCGTGCTGGCGGCCTCGGCAGCGGGCGTGGATGCGGTGGACGCGGCGATGGACAGCTTCTCGGGTCTCACCTCGCAGCCCTGCCTCGGCTCCATCGCCGAGGCCCTGCGCCACACCGAGCGCGACACCCAGCTCGAGCCCGCCCGCATCCGCGAGATGTCGGACTACTGGGAGCTGGTGCGCCTGCAGTACGCCGCCTTCGAGAGCGAGCTGAAGGCCGGCGCCTCGGAGGTCTATCTCCACGAGATGCCGGGCGGTCAGTTCACCAACCTCAAGGCGCAGGCGCGTTCGATGGGGCTGGACGAGCGCTGGCACGAGGTCGCGCGCATGTACGCCGACGTCAACCAGATGTTCGGCGACATCGTGAAGGTGACCCCGTCCTCCAAGGTCGTGGGCGACATGGCGCTGACCATGGTCTCGGCCGGGCTCAGCGTCGAGCAGGTGCTCGATCCCAAGGTGGACGTCAGTTTCCCCGAGTCGGTGATCGGGATGCTGCGCGGCGACCTCGGCCAGCCGCCGGGGGGCTTCCCCGGGAAGCTGGTGAAGAAGGCGCTGAAAGGCGAGAAGCCCGACGAGACGCGGCCGGGCGCCCGGATCGCTCCGGCGGACTTCGAGGCGATCCGAAAGCAGGTGTCCGACGAACTCGACGGCGAGGAGATCGACGACGAGGACCTCTGCGGCTACCTGATGTATCCCAAGGTCTTCACCGACTACATGAAGCGCCACGCCGACTTCGGCCCGGTCCGCGTCCTGCCCACGCCGACCTTCTTCTACGGGATGCGCGAGGGCGACCAGATCGAGATCGAGATGGAGCAGGGCAAGACCCTGCAGGTCGGCCTCTCGGCGATGACCGACACCGCCGAGGACGGCACGGTCAAGGTGTTCTTCGAGCTCAATGGCCAGCAGCGGATGGTCACGGTGCGCAACCGCAAGGTGGCGGCCTCGGTCGAGGCGCGGCCCAAGGCCGACGCCTCCAACGCCGCCCATGTCGCGGCGCCGATGCCCGGCGTGGTGGCCTCGATCGCGGTCGAGGCCGGCAAGAAGGTCAAGGCGGGCGACATGCTGCTGACCATCGAGGCGATGAAGATGGAAACCGCGCTGCACGCCGAGCGGGACGGAACGGTGAAGGCCGTGCACGTGTCGGCCGGGGCGCAGGTGGACGCCAAGGACCTGCTGATCGAATACGACGGCTGAGGGGGGATGCGCCGCGTCGGGCCGCGCGCGCGTTGGCAGGGCGCGCGCGCGGCGCGCGGCTGGCGGGGGCGCCTGGGAGGGGCCTCGCGAGGCGGGGCTCGCTCGGCATGCGCGCCTGCGGCGCGGGAAGGGCGCTTCTGAACTCACCAGAGAACAGAGGGCGCGCCTGTCCTCCGGAGCCGCCCGTCGCTGGTTGATGCCTGAGCGACTCGCCCCCACCGGTCAAGGACAAGCCCCCTTCGGGGGTCGCCTGCGGCGATCCCTGACCGGTGGGGGCGAGTCGCTCTGATCGGCATCAGCGACGGACGGCTCCGGAAAACAGGCGCTCGCGCGCGGTGTTCGGCGGGGCGCCCTCGGCGCCTGCACGCGGCGGCGCGCCGGGATCTGCGCGGGGCGGGGCGGTGCGCTCTGGCGCCGGGGGGCGGTTCGCGCTATCGGCGGGGGCATGGCCGAACCCGATCCCATGGAACTGCTCGCCGACGCCTTTGACGGCGAGCCCGCCCCCTTTGGGCCGCGCGGACTGCTGGTCCTGCGCGCCCGTCCCTCCCGCGTGTTCGCGCGCGACGCCCTGGTCTGCGAGCAGGGCGCCAAACCCCTGCACGCGGCGCTGGAAGCCGAAGGGCGCGAGACGCATGCCGCGCTGCCCGACGCCGACGCCGACGCCGAAGGCGCGGCCGACGCGACAGGCTTTCCCGCCGCCGCCGTCTGCCTGACCCGCGCCCGCGCCGAGAACCGGGCCAATATCGCCCGGGCCTGGGCGCGCGTCGCCGAGGGCGGGCGGCTGCTGGTCTCGGGCGCCAAGACCGACGGCGTCGAAAGCCTGCAGAAGGCCCTGCGCAAGGCCGGGCTCGAGGTCGAGGCCGCCCCCCGCCGCCACGGCCGGGTGCTGTCGCTGACCCGCCGGGGCGAGGCCCCCGCGATCTTTGACGAGTGGCTGAGCGAGGCCGCCCTCGCGCCGCGGGTTCAGGCGGGCGGGCGCGATTTCGTCACCCAGGCGGGCGTGTTCTCCTGGGACCGGGTCGATCCCGGCTCCGCCCTGCTGGCCGAGGCGCTGCCGCCGCTCTCGGGGGCGGTGGCCGATCTCGGGGCGGGGTGGGGGTATCTCTCGGCCCGGATCCTCGAATCGGAGAAGGTGACCGCGCTCGACCTGATCGAGGCCGAGCAGGCCGCGCTCGACTGCGCGCGGCGCAATCTCGACGACCCGCGGGCGCGTTTTCACTGGGCGGACGTGCGCGCCATGCCGCTCGGCCGGGCCTCCCACGACACGGTCGTGGCGAACCCGCCCTTCCACGACGGGCGCGAGGTCTCGCTGGCGCTGGGAACCGCGTTTCTCGAGGCCGGAGCGCGCCTGCTGAAGCCCTCGGGGCGGCTCTGGCTGGTCGCCAACCGCACCTTGCCCTACGAGCGGGTGCTCGAAACCGCCTTTGTCGAATGGTCCGAGATCGGCGGCGACCGGACCTACAAGCTGCTGTGCGCTCACCGTCCCCGACCGCCCGCAGCCCGGAACCGCCAGAGACATTGACGCCCGCGTGTCTTGCGCCGGGGGGCAGGCCCGCGCATCGTGTGCCCGCGCCTTTCCGATCTGCCGCCACGGGGTGAACTTCCGCGCATGAATCGTCCGTCCGCCGGCGCCGCCGGCCCGACCCTCGCGCGCCGCGCTGCGGCTTCTGCGACCCTCGCTCTCGCGCTGGCCCTCGGCGGCTGCGGCCTGTTTGGCGAACGCAAGGGCGACTTCCCGCCGATGGAGTTCGCCAGCCCCGAAGGCAGCGTCGACTACGAGGTCGAGATCGTCGGCTCGCCGCGGGACGAGGCCACCACCGCTCTGGAAGAATCGCTGTCCCTCTACCGCCGCCAGGACGACGGCGCGCCCTCGGTCGCGATCCTGCGCCGGCGCGCCGAGCAGGACGTCGAGGCCACGCAGAAGATCCTGCGCAGCTTCGGCTACTACCGCCCCGTGGTCACCGTCGAGGTCGAGGAACTGCCCGACGACACGCCGCAGGCCCGCGACCCCGACGCCGGCAAGGGCCCGCCCAGCTACACCTTCTCCGAGCTGTTCGGCTCGGACGACGCCTCCGAGGAGACCGAGGCCGAGGCCGGCGAAGACGAGGAAGCCCCGCGCGAAAACGCCATCGCCCGCGTGATCATCGATCCCGGCCCCGCCTTCCGCCTGATCCGGCACGAGTTCGTGGTGGTCGGCGACCCCACCCGCCGCCGCAAGGTCGACCTGATGACGCCCGAGCAGGCGGGCTCCCCCGTCGGCCGCCGCGCCGACGCGGGCGAGATCCTGGCCGCCGAGGACAAGGCGGTCGCCGCCCTCCTCTATGACGGCCGCCCCTGGGCCACGCTCGAGGGCCGCCGCGCCATCGCCGACATGGAGGCCGCCACGATCGAGATCGAGACCTCGGTCAGCCCCGGCCCCTATGCCGAATACGGCGAGATCGAGATCTCCGGCGCGGACCAGGTCAAGCCCCAGCACATCCGCGGCTACCGCGACTTCCGCCACGGCCGTCCCGTCGACAGCCGCGACCTGCGCAGCTACCAGTCCGACCTGATGGGCACCGAGCTGTTCGACTCGGTCATCGTCAAGGTCCCCGACGAGCCGCCGAGCGAGCTTCAGGGCGACGCCGTGCCGATCCTGGTCGACGTCACCGAGGGTCCGCGCAACACCGCCACCGCCGGCCTGCGCTTCAACACCGACTCGGGCCCCGAGGTCCGCGGCGGCTACACCCAGCGCAACCTGTTCGGCCGCGGCGAGCGGGTCGACGTCACCGGCGTGCTCGGCGCCTCCGAGCAGAGCCTGACGGTCGAGGGGCGCAAGCCCCAGTTCCTGCGCCGGCGCCAGACCCTGACCGGCCTCGCCCAGGTCCGCCACATCGAGGACAACGCCTACGACGAGACCGGCGCCACGCTCAGCGCCGGCCTCGAGCGCGAGCAGGGCCGCTACTGGACCTACGGCGGCGGCGGGCTGCTGGAGTATTCGCGGATCGACGACCAGCTCTATTCCGAGGACGTGTTCCTGGTCGGCGTGCCCGCCTTCGTGCGCTACGACGGCTCCAACGATCTGCTGAATCCGACCGAGGGCATCCGCGCCGCGCTCTACGGAACGCCCTACTACGCCTTCCGCGACCGCGGCGATTCCCCGTTCCTGCGCGCCGAGACCATCGTCTCGGGCTACCTGCCCATCGACGACGAGCACCGCTACGTGCTCGCCAGCCGCGGGCGCCTCGGCTCGATCTTCGCCGAGACGCTCAACGATGTGCCCCTGACCAAGCGGCTCTATTCGGGCGGCGGCGGTTCGGTGCGCGGCTACGGCGACCAGATGATCGGGCCGATCGACGTCAACAACGACCCCACCGGCGGGCGCTCGGTCGCCGAGCTTTCGGTCGAGGCGCGCGCGCGCGTCTACGGCGACTTCGGCGTGGTGGCGTTCGTCGACGCGGGCTCGGTCTCGACCGCGGTGGCGCCGGACTTCTCCGACGGGGTGCAGTATGCCGCCGGCCTTGGCGGGCGCTACTACTCCCCGGTCGGGCCGATCCGCTTCGACCTCGCCTTCCCGCTGAACGGTCGCAGGGTGGACGACGCCTTCGGCTTCTACTTCTCCATCGGACAGGCCTACTGATGCGGCGCGCGATCCTCTTCCTCGCCGGCCCGCTGGCGCTGGCGGCCCTGCTGCTGGCCCCTGGCCCGGCGAGCGCCCAGTTCTCGCTGCTGGGGCTCCAGAACAGCCTGGTGCAGTTCGTCCTCTCCCAGATCTCGGTCGAGGGCGAGCTCGAGATCACCGCCGAGGGCGTCGAGGAGAACGAGGACGGCCAGACCGTGCTCGCCGGCATCAAGATCGCCGACGGCGAGGGCGTCTGGTTCGAGGCGCAGAGCGCGCAGCTTTCCTGGAACGCCAGCCGCATCCTGCGCGGCGAGGTCGAGATCACCGACATCGCCATGACCGGGATGCGGATCCTGCGCGCCCCGAACCCGCCCGAGGTCGAGGTGGTCGAGGATTCCGAGATCGACGAGGCCGGCTTCGACCCCTTCGCCTGGCCCCGCTCGCCGATCACGGTGCGCGTGGACAGCATCCGGCTGGTCGACGCCTTCATCGCCGAAGGCGTCTTCGCCCCCCAGTCCCTGAACTTCGAGGCCACCGGCTCGTTCCGCGACGAAGGCGACATCCAGTCCCTGAAGCTCGACATCGAGCGCACCGACCAGGTCGAGGGGACCATCGCGCTCGAATACGTGCGCGACTTCTCCGACGAGAGCCTGAAGCTGGCGCTGAACGCGCGCGAGGCGCCGGGCGGCCTCGTCGCCGTGATGGGCGGGCTGCCCAACACCTCGGCCAACTTCGTCGAGCTCGACGCCTCCGGCCCGCTGGTCGACTGGAACCTGACGCTCGCCGCCGAGGTCGACGAGGTGATCCGCGTCGACGGCTCGGCCGTGATCGACGCCCAGGCCCCCGTCTCGGTCGACGCGCAGCTGGCGCTGGTCCCGGGGCCCGAGCTTTCCGAACAGGCGCGCACCGCGCTCGGCGAGCGGGCCGAGCTCGACCTCGCCGTGCGCGAGGACGACGACGGCGTGGTCCGCATCGAGAGGGGCGCCTTCAATTCCCCCTCCATCCAGGCCTCCGCCGTGGGGACCTACACCCGCGACAGCGGCGAGATGGACTTTGATCTCAACCTCGCGGCCGGCGCGGTGATGTCGGACGTCGCCGAAGGCGTGGACTTCGAGCGGATCGCCTTCGACGGCGCGCTCAAAGGCGTGCCCGAGGACTTCTCGGCCTCCGGCGCCCTGTCGCTGGCGGGCCTGACCACGGCCCCCGCCGACATCGGCACGGCCGAACTGGAAATCGCCGCCGCCGTGCAGGGGCAGGAGCTGACGATCACCGCCGACGGCGACGCCACCGGCGTGCGCCTCGACCGCCTCGGCCCCGAGATCATGGGCGACACCCGCCTCGACATCCGCGCCGTCTGGGGGCTCGAGAGCCAGGTCGCCACGCTGGAGACGCTCGCGATCGAGAGCCCGCTGCTCAGCGTCTCCGCCCAGGGCCAGGCCGACGTGGCCCAGTCCACCGCGGCGCTCGACTATTCCCTTTCGACGCCGAACCTCGAGCCGGTCGCCGCCGCCTACGACCAGGTCGCGGGCGGCAATCTCGATGTCTCCGGCCGGGCCGAGGGGCCGTTCACCGCCCTCCACCTGACCGGCCGCGCCGCCGCCGAGGCGCTGACCTTCCAGGGCGAATCCTACGGCGAGGTCGCCATCACCCATGACGTGACCGTCGGCGAGACCACCGCGGGCAACATCTCGCTCGACGCCTCCGGCTCCCCCTACGGACCGGCGCAGGTCGCGACCGATTTCTCGCTGACCGGCGACGTGCTGTCGGTGAGCAACCTGAGCGGCTCGGCCATGGGCGCCACGCTCGAGGGGCGGGCCGAGGTGGACCTCGCGCAGACGCTGGTCGACGGCTCGCTGGGGATCGCGGTCGCCGACCTCGGCGCGTTCTCCGACTTCGCGGGCGGCCCGCTGTCGGGCTCGCTGCGCGGGGACCTGGACCTGACCACGCCGGACGGCAGGCAGGACGTGCATCTCGTGGGCCGGGCCGAGGGGTTGGAAGGTTTCGACGGCGCGCTCGCCTTCGCCGATCTCGACGTCACCGTGCGCGACGCGACGGGCGACAACGTCACCGCCGCCTTCGCCATCGCGGCCGAGGACGCCGTGCTGCGCGCCTCGGGCGTCGAGAAGGCCACCAGGCAGGCCGCCGAAGGCGCCCAGCAGGCCGGCGCCGAGAGCGCGGCCGACGTCGCCGCCGACGCCGCCGCCGACGCGGCCGAGGAGGCCGCCGACGAAGACCCCGCCGCCGACGTCGCCCGCCTCCAGCGCCTCGAAGTCACCGGCGAGGCCACCGACCTGACCGGCGCGCCGGCCGTGCGCGCCACCGCCGTGATCACGCAGGCGACCTCGCCCCAGTTCGACGCCCGCCTCGCCCGCGCCACGATCGAGGCCGACCTCCAGGACCTGACCGGCGCCCCCCAGGGCACGGTGCGCCTGCTGGCCGAGGACGCGACGGGGCAGGGCGCCGGGGTGCAGGTGCTCGACGTGACCGTGGACGGGGTGAACCTGATCGAGGATCCCTCCGCCACCGTGCTGGGCTTCGCCACCGGCGTCTCCGCCCCCGGCGCCACCCTCGAGCGGGTCGACTTCGACGCCCGCGGCGAGGATCTGCTGGGCGAGGGCCGGGCCGAGGCGACGCTCGCCGCGCGCAACATCGCGGCCGAAGGCGCCGCCGTGGCCACCCTCGAGGCCTCGGCCACCGCCGAGGGCCTGACTACCGGCCGCAGCGCCACCCTGACCGCCACGCTCGGCGGCATCGACGCCGGCGGCGCCACGATCCGGACCGTGCAGCTCGACGCCGAGGGCGCCGACCTGCTGGAAGCGCCCGCCGTCACCGCCAGGGCCACCGCCAACGGCATCGACGCCGGCGGCGCCACCATCGCCCAGGTGACGCTCGACGCCGAGGGCACGAACCTGATCGAGGCCCCCGCCGGCCGGGCGACCGTCGTCGCCTCGACCATCGACGTGCCCGACACGGCCAGCCTCTCGCGCGTCACCGCGCGGGCCGACGGCGACCTCTCGGCCCTGACCTTCTCGGTCGAGGGGCAGGGCGCCACCGCCGACGAGGAGCCGATCCGCATCCAGGTCAACGGCCGCGGCAAGCTCGACGGCGACCCGCAGACGATCACCGTCTCGACGCTCTCGCTCGACGCGGGCGAGGTCTCGATCGCCCAGCAGGGCGCGTTGACGGTCACCCTGTCGGGCGGGACCACCGGGGTTCGCGGGCTGAACGTCTCGCTGCCCGGCGGCGGGCTGACCGGCGAGGCGGCGCTGTCCTCGGGCGGCGCGCGCGGCAATCTGAACCTCGCCATCGGCGACCTCGCCACGCTGGCGGCCATCGTCGACGCGCCGGTCGACTCCGGCTCGCTGGACGTCTCGGCCGACTTCGACACCCGCCCCGGATCGGCCCGCGCCGCGGTGAACCTTCAGGCGCGCGAGCTCGGCTTTTCCAACATCACCACGGCCGAGGGCACGCTCGCCGTCGATCTCGACGCCGACTGGAACGGGCGGATGATGAACGCCCAGGGCGTGATCCGCGGTCCCTTCGGCGACGACGGCGTGCAGATCACCGCCGCCCTGCCGCTGCGCCCCGCGGGCATGTTCCCCGCGCCGCCCCCGGGCGCCCAGATCGACGCGGCCGTCATCTGGCAGGGCCGGGCCGAGAACATCTGGCCCCTCCTGCCGCTGCCCGACCACGTGCTGACCGGCGAGCTCGACGTGAACCTGCAGGTCACCGGCACGCTCGACGCGCCCCAGCCCGCGGGCCGCATCCAGCTGATCGACGGCAGCTACCAGCACCTCGAGGCGGGGACGATCCTCGACGACCTCCAGGTCCGCTCCAACCTGCGCGAGGGTGGCGGGCTTCGGGTCCGCCTGACCGCCACCGACGGCGCCGGCGGCCCGGTCGAGGCGACCGTGGACCTCGCCGGCGACCAGGTGACCGCCACCGCCATCACCCGCGAGGCGGTGCTGGTGCGCCGCGACGACGTCACCGCCGCCGTCTCGACCGACATCCGCGTCGAGGGCCCGATCATCGGCCCCGCCGTGACCGGCGAGATCCGCATCGACCGCGCCGAGGTGCGCCTGGTCAACGCCACCCCCCCCTCGCTGCCCGATCTCGGCGAGATCGAGATCAAGGGCGAGCCTCCCGAGGAGGTCGAGGAGGAGGCCGACGCCGGCCCCACGCTCGACCTCAAGATCGTGGCGCCGGGCAACATCTTCGTGCGCGGCCGCGGGCTGACCTCGGAATGGCGGGTCGATCTCGCGGTGACCGGCTTCGCCGCCTCGCCGCGCATCACCGGCAGCGTCTCGGGCGTGCGCGGCACGCTCGACTTCCTGGGGCGGGACTTCGACCTGATCCGCTCGGACGTGCGGTTCCTGGGCGGGCCCGAGATCGACCCGCTGCTCGACGTCGCCTTCGAGCATGAGCGCACCGACATCACCGGGCGCATCGCGGTGCGCGGCCGCGTCTCGGCCCCTCAGCTCGCCTTCGAATCCGAGCCCGCCCTGCCGGAGGAGGAAGTCCTGCCGCGCGTGATCTTCGGGACCAACCGCCAGAGCCTGTCGGCAGCCCAGGGCATCCAGCTAGCCGCGGGCGTCGCGACGCTGGCCTCGGGCGGCGAGGGCGCGCTGGGGCGCGTCCGCTCGGCCGTCGGGCTGGACGTGCTGGCGGTGGACACCGACGGCGACGCCACCGCGATCTCGGCCGGCCAGAACCTCGCCGACGGCGTCTACGTGGGCGTCAAGCAGCCTGTCGACGGCGGCGCCACCGCGGTCGAGGTCGAGATCGACGTCTTCGACAACGTCACCGTCGACGCCGAGACCAGCGGCGCGGACGGATCCTCGGTCGGCGTGAACTGGAAATACGACTGGTGAGGCGGCCGCGGGCGCAACCCGCGGCCGGCCGAACGAGAAGGGCCCCGGGGAGCGATCCCCGGGGCCCTTCGCGTCTGCGCGGCGATGCGGCTCAGCCGGCGAGCAACCCCTCGATCGCCTCGCGGATCTCGGGATCCTCGGGACGCACGGCGCTGTCCCAGGCGCCGACGAGCGCGCCGTCCGGGCCCAGCAGATACTTGTGGAAGTTCCAGCGCGGGCCGGGCAGGTCGCGCCCGCCGCTGCGCCCCTCCTCGGCGGCCCAGGCGTAGAACGGATGCGCCTGGGGGCCCTTCACGCGCACCAGACCCGACATCGGGAAGTCGATGGCGAAGTTGACCTCGCAGAAATCCTTGATCGCGCCCTCGTCCTCGTATTCCTGCCGGCCGAAATCGCGGCTGGGCGCGCCCACCACCACCAGGCCGCGGTCGCGATATTCCTCCCACAGCGCCTGAAGCCCGTCGTATTGCGGGGTGAAGCCGCAGCGCGAGGCGGTGTTGACCACCAGCACCGGCCGGCCGGCGTAGTCGCCCAGCGCAATGCGCTGACCGGCGCCGTCCAGAGGCTCGAACACGAAACCATGGGCGGACTGGCTGGCGCGCGCCACATGCGGCAGCGCCAGCGCGCCCGCGCTCAGCGCGAAGAACTGGCGGCGGTGGAACTTCGGCGGGGTCATGGCGGCGGTCTCCTCGCCCGGTCGTCAGCGGCGTCTGCCAGCATATACGTAGGCGCCGGCGCTCCGGTTTCATCGTTCCGGGCGCGCGATTTGAAGGCGCAGGCCGCGCGGCGCCGCGGCGCGGAAGACGACGTCGTCCCGCGGCGGCCGCGCCAGACGCGAAAGGCGCGCCGCGGGGGCCGCGGCGCGCCTGATCGGACCCCCGGGGGCGGGCTCAGTCCTCGGCGAAGACCCGCTCGAAGATCACGTCGACGCGCTTGAGGTGGTAGCCGAGGTCGAACTTCTCCTCGAGCTCGGCGTCGCTGAGCGCCGCGGTCACCTCCGCGTCGGCCTTCAGCTCGGCCAGGAAGTCGGCGCCCTGCTCCCACACCTTCATCGCGTTGCGCTGCACGAGGCGATAGCTGTCCTCGCGGCTGACGCCGGCCTGGGTCAGCGCCAGCAGCACCCGCTGGGAATGCACCAGGCCTTTGAACTTGTTGAGGTTCGCCATCATGTTGTCGGGGTAGACCAGCAGCTTGTCGATCACCCCCGTCAGGCGGGCCAGCGCAAAATCGAGCGTGATGGTCGCGTCCGGCCCGATATAGCGCTCGACCGAGGAGTGGGAGATGTCCCGCTCATGCCACAGCGCCACGTTCTCCATCGCCGGCAGCGCATAGCCGCGAACCATCCGCGCCAGCCCCGTGAGGTTCTCGGTCAGCACCGGGTTGCGCTTGTGGGGCATCGCCGAGGAGCCCTTCTGGCCGGGCGAGAAATACTCCTCCGCCTCCAGCACCTCGGTGCGCTGCAGGTGGCGGATCTCGGTGGCGATCCGCTCGACCGAGGAGGCGACGACGCCGAGCGCGGCGAAGAAGGCCGCGTGGCGGTCGCGCGGGATCACCTGGGTGGAGATCGGCTCGGGCTCGAGCCCCATCGCCTTGCAGACATGCTCTTCGACATAGGGGTCGATGTTGGCGAAGGTCCCAACCGCGCCCGAGATCGCGCCGGTGGCGATCTCGAACCGCGCCTTCTCGAGCCGGTTGCGGTTGCGCTTCATCTCGGCATAGGCGCCGGCCATCTTCAGGCCGAAGGTCACGGGTTCGGCGTGGATGCCGTGCGAGCGGCCGATGCACACGGTGTCCTTGTGCTCGTAGGCCCGGCGCTTGAGGGCGGCGAGCAGGGCGTCGACGTCCGCGATCAGGATGTCGGCGGCCTGGACGAGCTGCAGGTTGAAGCAGGTGTCGAGGATGTCGGAGGAGGTCATGCCCTGGTGGACGAAGCGGGCCTCGGGGCCGACCAGCTCGGAGAGGTGGGTCAGGAAGGCGATGACGTCGTGCTTGGTCTCGCGCTCGATTTCGTCGATGCGGTCGATGTCGAAGGTCTTGTCCTTCGCGGTCCACACCGTCTCTGCGGCCGACTTGGGGATCACGCCCAGCTCGGCCTGGGCGTCGCAGGCGTGGGCCTCGATCTCGAACCACAGGCGGAACTTGGTCTCGGGGGCCCAGACGGCCGTCATCTCGGGGCGGGCGTAACGGGGGATCATGGCGGCCTCGGTCTGCGAAGGGACGGGGGGTCGGGCGCGGGATAGCGCGCGGCGGGCGTCGCGGCAAGACGGCGGGGCCGCGCAGGCCGACGGGGGAGGGAGCCGCGCGTCGGGCCGCGCGCCGGCGGCAGGGCGCGCGCCCGCGCGGCGTTGCGGGCGGAGTCGCGGCGTGCGCGGGACGCCCCTCGGTCGGCGGGCCGCCGGGCGGGGACCGGGCAGGGCGGCGCGCCAGGCCGGCCGAACCGGGGACGGACGGCCCCGCGTCGCCTCAGTCGCCGCTCGCCCGCACGCGGAAGTGGGCGGCGTCCTCGGGGTCGATCTCCAGGATCCAGGACTTCTGCCCGATCTTCGCGCCCTTGAAGGTGCGGTAGGCCGAAACCTCGAGCCGGATGCGCCCGCCGGGCATCGCGACGAGCCGCCCCCCGGTCGCGACGCCGTCGGAGAACTCGACGCTCACCGGCACGCCGGCGCCCGGCTTGACCTCTTCGGGCAGGCGGCCGGTGGCGCCGAGGTAGAGATGCGTGTGCGCGACGCTGACCGCGCCGCCGCGCTCGGCCGCGTCGCGCTTGCGGCCCTTGAACCCGATCATGCGGCTGCGCCGCCCAGCGCCGCGCGCATCAGCTCGCGCGTGTAGGCGGTGCGCGGGGCCGAGAACACCTCGGCCGCCGTGCCCGTCTCGACGATGTCGCCGGCTTTCATCACGATCACCCTGTGAGACATGGCCCGCACCACCTTCAGGTCGTGCGAGATGAACAGATACGCCATTCCGTGCCGCGCCTGCAGCTTGCGCAGCAGGTCCACGATCTGCACCTGCACCGTCATGTCGAGCGCCGAGGTCGGCTCGTCGAGCACCAGCAGCTTGGGCTTGAGGATCATCGCCCGCGCGATCGCGATGCGCTGCCGCTGGCCGCCCGAGAACTCATGCGGGTAGCGGTCCATCATCGCGGGGTCGAGCCCCACCTCGGTCATCGCCCCCGCGACCGCGGCGCGGGGATCCTCGACCCCTTCGAGCCGGTGGATCGAGAGGCCCTCGGCGATGATCTGCTCGACCGTCATCCGCGGGCTGAGCGAGCCGAACGGATCCTGGAACACCATCTGCATCTGCCGGCGCACCGGGCGCAGCGAGCGGGGCGCGCGGCCCTGCAGGTCTTCGCCCAGGAACACCACCGGGCCCTCGGAGGCCGTCAGCCGCATCAGCGCCAGCGCCAGCGTGGTCTTGCCAGAGCCCGACTCGCCCACGATCCCCAGCGTCTCGCCCGCATGGACCGCGAGCTGGGCGTGGTTGACCGCCTTCACGTGGCCCACGACCTTGCGCATCATCCCGCGCCGGACCGGGAACCAGATCTTGAGCCCCGGCGTCTCGACCACCACGGGCGCGTCGGCGGGGGCGGGGGGCGCCTCGCCCCTGGGCTCTGCGGCGAGCAGCTTGCGGGTGTAGGCGTGCTGCGGGTCGGCGAACAGCGGCGCGGTGGCGTTGGTCTCGACGATATGGCCGTCCTTCATCACCGCCACCCGGTCGGCGATGCGCCGCACGATCCCGAGGTCGTGGGTGATGAACAGCATCGACAGCCCCTCGTCGCGCTGCAGCTTCTTCAGCAGATCGAGGATCTGGGCCTGGATGGTGACGTCGAGCGCGGTCGTCGGCTCATCCGCGATCAGGAGCTTGGGCCCATTGGCCAGCGCCATGGCGATCATCACCCGCTGGCGCTGCCCGCCCGAGAGCTGGTGGGGATAGGCGCCCAGCCGCTCCTCCGGGTCGCGGATGCCCACGCGGTTCAGCAGGTCGAGCGTGCGCGCCTTCGCCTCCGCCCCCCGCAGTCCCTGGTGCAGCGCCAGGCTCTCGCCGATCTGCTTCTCGATCGTGTGCAGGGGGTTGAGCGAGGTCATCGGCTCCTGGAACACGAAACTGATGTCGTTGCCCCGCACCCGGCGCAGGTCGCGCGCCCGCGCGCCGACCATCTGCGTGCCCTCGTAGACCACGGATCCCGAGACCTCGGCCGCCTCGGCCAGCAGCCCCACGGTCGAGAGGGCGGTGACCGACTTGCCCGAGCCCGACTCTCCCACCAGCGCCAGGGTCTCGCCCTTGTCGACGTGGAACGAGACGCCATGCACGGCGGTCGACACCCCCTCCTGGCCGCGGAAGCCGATGCTCAGGTCCTTCACGTCGAGGATGCGGCTCATCGGAAGGCCTTTCGGGGGTCGAAGGCGTCGCGCACGCCTTCGAAGACGAAGACCAGCAGCGACAGCATGATCGCGAAGGTGAAGAAGGCCGTGAAGCCCAGCCACGGCGCCTGCAGGTTGTTCTTGCCCTGCAGCGCCAGGTCCCCCAGCGAGGGGTAGGAGGCCGGCAGCCCGAAGCCGATGAAATCCAGCGTCGCCAGCGTCGAGATCGAGGCGGTCAGGATGAACGGCATCATCGTCAGCGTCGCCACCATCGCGTTGGGCAGCAGGTGGCGGAACATGATCGTCCAGTCGCCCACCCCCAGCGCGCGCGCGGCGCGCACGTATTCGAAGTTGCGCGCGCGCAGGAACTCGGCCCGCACCACGCCCACCAGCGCGGTCCACTGGAACAGGCTCAGCAGGATCAGCATCGACCAGAACGTCGGCTCGATGACCGCGGCGATGATCATGATCAGGAACAGCATCGGGATCGCCGACCAGATCTCCTCGATGCGCTGGAAGGTCAGGTCCACCCAGCCGCCGAAATAGCCCTGCGCGGCGCCCGCCACCACCCCGATCACGGTCGAGAGGGCGGTCAGCGCCAGCCCGAACAGGACCGAGATGCGGAACCCGTAGATCACCCGCGCCAGCACGTCGCGCGCCTGGTCGTCGGTGCCCAGCCAGTGCGTCGCGTCGGGCGGCGAGGGCGCCGTCGCCACGCCATAGCTGATGGTGTCGTAGCTGAACGGGATCAGCGGCCAGTAGATCGCGCCGGGCTCGGCCCCCTCGACGTCCTCGCCGGCCTCGATCTGCGCGATCAGCCCCTCGGGGTCGTCGAAACAGGTCTCGAGCCCGCCGGTCAGGATCAGGCAGCGGACCTCGATGGCGCGATAGTCGGCCTCGGTCTCGAAGTCGCCGCCGAAGTCGGTCTCGGCGTGGAACGAGAAGATCGGCATCATCGCCTCGCCCCGGTACATCACCAGGAACGGCTTGTCGTTGGCCACGAACTCGGCCAGCAGAGCCACCACGAACAGCACGAGGAAGATCCACAGCGACCAGAACGCCCGGCCGTTGGCGCGGAAGTTCTCCCAGCGCCGCTTTTGCAGCGGGCCCATCGCGAACAGCCTGCGCCGGGGCGGCGGGACGATCGCGGGCGCCGGCGCGGGGCCGGCCGGCGTTTCGGGGGCGGCGGTCTGCCCGAGGGGGGCCTGCGTCTGCGTCCCGCTCATGTCGCGCGGCTCTCGAAGTCGATGCGCGGGTCGATCCACACGTAGGTCAGGTCCGAGATCAGCTTCACCACCATCCCCAGCAGCGAGAACAGATACAGCGTCCCGAACACCACCGGATAGTCGCGGTTCAGCACGCTCTCGTAGCCCAGCAGCCCCAGCCCATCGAGGGAGAACACGATCTCGATGATGAAGGCGCCAGTGAAGAAGATCGAGATGAAGGCGGCGGGAAAGCCCGCGATCACGATCAGCATCGCGTTGCGGAACACGTGGCCATACAGGACCTTGCGCTCCGACAGGCCCTTGGCCCGCGCGGTCATCACGTATTGCTTTCGGATCTCGTCGAGGAACGAGTTCTTGGTCAGCAGCGTCAGCGTCGCAAAGCCCGAGATCGACATCGCCAGCACGGGCAGGGCGATGTGGTGGAAGTAGTCGAGGATCTGGTCCCCCGTCGACATCGTCGCGAACCCGTCCGACACCAGCCCCCGCAAGGGGAACCACTGCAGGTAACTGCCGCCGGCAAAGAAGATCAGCAGCATCACCGCGAACAGGAACCCCGGGATCGCATAGCCCACGATCACCACGCCCGAGGTCCAGGCGTCGAACACCGATCCGTCCCGCACCGCCTTGCGGATCCCCAGCGGGATCGAGACGAGGTAGGCGAGCAGCGTCGTCCACAGCCCCAGGCTGATCGAGACGGGCATCTTCTCTAGGATCAGGTCCATCACCGAGATCGAGCGATAATAGCTCTCGCCGAAGTCGAAGCGCAGGTAGTTCCAGATCATCAGCCCGAAGCGCTCGAGCGGCGGCTTGTCGAAGCCGAACTGACGCTCGAGATCGGCGATGAAGTCGGGGTCGAGCCCCTGCGCGCCCCGGTAGTCGCCGCCGGGCGCGCCGCCCCCGCCGCCGCCGGCCTCTCCGCCGCCGCCGCCGGTGAAACGGTCGGTGGCCGAGCCGGGGTCACTGAGCTGGGAGATGACCTGCTGCACCGGGCCGCCCGGCGCGAACTGGATGACCGCGAAGTTGATCGCCATGATCCCGAACAGGGTGGGAATCATCAGCAGGATGCGGCGAAGGATATAGGCGCCCATTCAGGCGGTGTTCCGATCCGGGGTCCTGTCGCCCTCGGGCCCCTCGGGGCGCCGCAGCGGGCCGCGGGCGGGCACGCGGATGGGCTTGGGTTCGGGCCGGCGGCCCTGGCCGAGGGCGGCGGCCGCGGCCGCGGCTGCGGCGCCGGCGACGCCGATCAGGATCATGGTCTCTTCCGGGGTCACAGCGGGGCGCCCTCCGATTTGAGCTTCTCGTATTTCGCCTGGTCCCACCACCAGTAGCCGTCCCCGCGCGAGTAGGGGGGCGGGTTCTCGGGCATGCCGAAAACGTCCCAGTAGGCTATGTTGTATTCGCCCTTGTACCAGTTCGGCGTCCAGATGTGCAGGGCGCGCAGCACCCGATCGAGCGCCCGGGCCGCCGCGTCGAGGCTCTCGCGGCTGTCGGCCGCGATCACCTTCTCGATCAGCGCGTCGACGGCCGGGTTGGCCAGCCCCGTCAGGTTCGGCGTGCCCGGCTGCCCGGCCGCGTCCAACCCGAACAGCGAGCGCAGCTCCTGTCCCGGGGTCATCGACATCACGAAGCGGCCGGGGACCACGTCGTAGTCGAAATCCTCCTGCCGCTGCTGGTACTGGGCGGCGTCCACGATGCGCAGTTTGGCGTCCACGCCCATCTTGCGCAGGTTGGCGATCATCGGGCCGATGATCCGCTCGAACGTCGGGCTGTCGTCGAGCAGCTCCAGCGTCAGGGGCTGACCTTCCGCGTTGACCCGCATGCCGTCCTTCACCGTCCACCCGGCCTCGTCCAGCAGCTTCATCGCCCGGCGCAGCACCCGCCGGTCGGAGCCCGAGCCGTCGGTGACGGGGGGCGTGTAGGCCTCCTCCTCGAACACCGCGGCGGGCAGGTCGGCGCGCAGGGGTTCCAGCAGCTCCAGCTCCGCCTCCGAGGGCATCCCTTCGGCCTTCATCGGCGCGTTCTCGAAGAACGAGGTGGTCCGCTCGTAAAGACCGTAGAACAGCGTGTCGTTGGACCATTCGAAATCGAAGGCCATCGACAGCGCCTCGCGCACCCGGGGGTCCTGGAACTGCGGCCGGCGCATGTTGAACCAGAACCCCTGCGTGCCCGAGGGCCGCCCGTCGGGCACCTGCTCCTTGATCACCCAGCCCTTCTGGATGGCGGGGAAACCGTATTCGGTCGCCCAGATCTTCGAGAAGAACTCCTCGTGGAAGGTGAAGGCGCCGGCCTTGAACGCCTCGAAGGCGGCGGTGTAGTCCTTGAAATACTCGAACACGTAGCGGTCGAAGTTGTTCGTGCCGACGTTCACCGGCAGATCGGCGGCCCAGTAGTCCGGGCGCCGCGCGTAGATCACCCGGCGGCCGGGCTCGGCCAGTTCGACCGAATAGGGGCCCGAGCCCAGGATCGGCTCCAGCGAGGAGGCCGCGAAGTCGCGCTCCGCCCACCAGGCTTTCGAGAGCACGGGCATCCCCCCGACCATCGCCGGCAGGTCGCGGGTGGCCACGCCCTCGCGGAAGTCGAAGCGCACCACGCGGTCGTCCAGCACGCTCGCGCTCTCCACGTCGCGGTAGCGGATGCGGTAGGAGGGGTGACCCTTCTCGCGCAGGACGTCGAAGCTGAAGGCCACGTCCTGCGCGGTCACCGGCGAACCGTCGGCGAAGGTCGCCTCGGGCCGCAGCCGGAAGATCACCCAGGTGCGGTCCTCGGGGTATTCCAGGCTCTCGGCCAGCAGGCCGTAGGCGGCGTCAATCTCGTCGGGGGACCCGGTCAGCAGCGTGTCGAAGAGCGCGCCGAGACCCTGCGCCGGCTCGCCCTTCAGGATGAACGGGTTGAGGCTGTCGAAGGTGCTCGAGGCGCCGGTGCCGCGGCCCGACCAGGTTCCGCCCTTGGGGGCGTCGGGGTTCACGAAGTCGAAATGCGCGAATCCGGGGGCGTATTTCAGGTCCCCGAAGGTGGAGATTCCGTGGGCGACGATGCCGCCGTTTTCGCCGGTCGCGGCCGCCTCGCCCGCGGCGCCCGCCATGCGGGGCGCGAGGCCCAGCGCCGCGCCGAACGCAGCCATGCCCAGGCCCAGTTCGCGCCGCGAGATCCGGCCTGCGTCCGCGCCCGCGCCCGGAGGGGCGGGCTGGTCGAGGCGGCGTCGGTCTGCGGGGCGCTTGCGCATCGGCGGATCTCCCTTGTCTCCGTCCCTTCAAGGGTTAGGCCGCCCCCTCGACCGTTTCAAGCGCGCCCGCGAGGACGTGAGCGCGCGACGCCCCCCCAGGCCTGATCCGGACCACACGCCGCGGCCCCGGCGGGGGCCCCCGCCGCGTTCCGACCGGCAGCGCGGGGCAGGGCGCCGCCTCGGCCCCGCCGCGCGACCCGCGCCCGGAATCGAAAGAGCCGCCCCCGTGGGGGCGGCTCCTGTCGATCCGCGTCGATCCGCGCGGGATCGAGGCGGGCCGCGTCGGGCGCGGAGGTTACTGCAGCGTCGCGAGGTAGGCGATCAGGTCGGCCCGGTCGTCGGGCTTGCGCAGACCGGCAAAGCCCATGGCGGTGCCGGGGGCGACGGCCTTGGGGTTCTCGAGGAAGTGGAACAGGTTCTCCTTGGACCACACGTCGCCGACCTGCTCGAGCGCGCCGGAGTAGGAGAAGCCCGCCACCGCGTCGATCTCGCGGTTGACCACGCCGTCGAGGTGCGGGCCGGTGCCGTTCGAGCCGTCGACCTTGTGGCAGGCCTTGCACTTGCCGAAGATCCGCTCGCCGCGGCCGGCGTCGCCGCCCTCGAGCAGCGCAGCCACGTCGATCTGCTCTTCCTCGCCGCCGCCGGTCTCCTGGACCTCCAGCGCATAGGCATATTCATGCTCGTCGCCGTGGGAGGCGGGGTGGAAGACCAGTTCGGCGAAGAACTGAACGCCGAGATAGATCAGCAGCGCGCCCACGCAGGCGCCGACGATCTTGTTGATCTCCATCGTGTCCATGTCGATCCAGACCCCTTTTTGGTTCCTTGCCGGGCGTCGGCTTCGCGTCTCGTCCGAGGCCCCCTTCGCCCCCCTCCCGGAGCCGTCGCGCGGATGCTGCGACCGGCCGGCGAGGCGCGGCTGGGTGAGCGATTTCCTACCCGCTTCCCGCGGCCGGCCGCAAGGCGTATAAGGCGCGACCCATTGACCGGAGAGAGCTTTCTCACGGGCCCCTCTCGGCCCGCGAGACCGCGCGGAGACCATGACCGAAGCCCAGACCCGACCCGAGCGGCCCGCAGACCGATCCCCCGAGAAAATCGCCTTCCAGGGCGAGCCGGGCGCGTACTCGCATCTCGCCTGCCGGCAAGCCTATCCCGACCTCGACCCGATGCCCTGCCAGACCTTCGAGGAGGCGATCGCCGCGGTGAAGACCGGCGAGGCCCGGCTGGCGATGCTGCCGGTCGAGAACTCCACCTACGGCCGCGTCGCCGACATTCACGCGCTGCTGCCCGGCTCGGGCCTGTTCATCATCGGCGAGACCTTCGTGCCCGTCGCCATCCAGCTGATGGGCCCCAGAGGCGCGACGCTTGCCGACGTCAAATCGGCGATGAGCCACACCGTCCTGCTCGGCCAGTGCCGGGAGTTCCTCGCCGAACACAGGATCCGCGCGATCACCGGCGCCGACACCGCCGGCTCCGCCCGGCAGATCTTCGAGGCCAACGACCCCTCCCAGGCCGCGCTCGCCTCCGAGCTCGCCGCCGAGATCAACGGGCTCGAGATCCTCGCGCGCGACGTGCACGACAACAAGCACAACGCCACCCGCTTCCTGGTGATGTCGCGCCAGAAGGTCGAGGCCGAGCCTGCGGCCCCCAAGGTCCTGACCACATTCATCTTCCAGGTCCGCAACGTGCCCGCCGCCCTCTACAAGGCGATGGGGGGCTTTGCGACCAACGGCGTGAACATGGTCAAGCTCGAGAGCTACATGGTCGACGGCTCCTTCACCGCGACCCAGTTCCTCGCCGACATCGAGGGCCACCCCGACGACGCCAACGTGCGCCTCGCGATGGAGGAGCTGGGCTTCTTCACCTCCTACCGCCGAATCCTCGGGGTCTACGCCGCCCACCCCTACCGCGACCGGGTGAAGCTGCCGGGCTGAGCGCGGGGCGGCCGGCGACGCCCGCCGGAATCGCGAACGGGGCGAGGCCGCGGCCTCGCCCCATTCCGTTCCGGGCGCTCCGGTCCCGGCCGCGTCTCCGCGCTCAGGCGAAGATGAAGTCCGTGTGATCGACGTCGCCGGCCTCGGCGTCCTTGATCCGCGCCACCTGGTCGCCGTCGTAGCTCACCACCAGGTCGCCGTTGTTCTTCTCCTTCAGCTCCAGGTCGGCGAAGCGATCCGCGCCGCCCTGGACGAAGAACACGTCTTGGCCGGCGTCGAAATCCACGACCTTTGTCTTCGAGCCATGGTCGACCACGAACGTGTCGTCGCCCGCGCCGCCGATCAGCCGGTCCTTGCCCCAGCCGCCGTCCAGCACGTCGTCGCCCGCGCCGCCGCGCAGCACGTCCTGGCCCTTGCCGCCGAACAGGAAGTCGTCCGCCCCTCCGCCGATCAGCAGGTCGCCGCCCGAATTCCCGTAGAGCTCGTCCGAGAAGCCGCCGCCACGCAGCGCGTCCCCGCCCGAGCCTCCGAACAGCACGTCCGAGCCCTTGCCCCCATAGAGCGCATCGCTCCCGCGGCCGCCGGCCAGCGCGTCGCCGCCCGAGCCGCCCTGCATCTCGTCCTTGCCGTTCTCACCGATCAGCCGGTCCGCCCCGGCGCCGCCGACCAGCAGGTCCTTGCCGTTGCCGCCCCGCAGCAGGTCGTCGTCGCCCCCGCCAAACAGCTCATCCTTGCCATTGCCGCCGAACAGGCGGTCGTCGCCGTTGCGCCCGTGCAGCGCGTCCTTGCCGTTCTCGCCAGACAACCGGTCGTCGTTGTCGAGGCCGTAGACGACGTCGTGGCCGTTGCCGGCGCGCTCGACGATGGGATCATGTCTGGGGCTGGCCATGGGGAAACTCCTCCTGCTCGCGACTGTTTCGTCGGCGGCGCGGGGGCGCCGGGCCGATGGGCGACCGCGCACGGCCGCCGCCCGGCCGTCTTTCCAGCGCGGGGCGGCGACGCAGGGGCGCGAGCATGTCCCCTCCCGGACCATTCGGCGCCAACGGGCGCCTCATTCGCGCGGGCTCGCCCCCGCGCCGCCGCGCCACGCGCGATTGACAGCGCCCCCCCGACTTGGTCCGGTCGCCGCCGACACCGTTTCCGCAGGAGCCCGACCCCCCATGACCCGACTTGCCGATCCCCTCGCCCTCACCCGCGGCCCCGCCTGGAAGAACCGTTTCATGCTGGCGCCGCTGACCAACCAGCAGAGCCACGCCGACGGCACGCTCTCGGACGAGGAGTTCCACTGGCTGACGATGCGCGCACAGGGCGGCTTCGGCCTGACCATGACCTGCGCGGCCCATGTCCAGCAGAGCGGCAACGCCTTCGCGGGCCAGCTCGGCATCTTCGGGGACCAGCATCTCGAGGGGCTGACCCGCCTTGCGGACGCGCTGAAGGCGGCGGGCACGGTTTCTTCCGTGCAGCTCCACCACGGCGGGATGCGTTGCCCCAAGGAGCTTGCGGGCGACGTCGTCGCCCCCTCCGACGACGCCGAGACCGGGGCCCGCGCCCTGACCACCGCCGAGGTCGAGCAGCTGCGCGACGACTTCATCGCCGGCGCCCTGCGCGCCCAGAAGGCCGGTTTCGACGGGGTCGAGATCCACGGCGCCCACGGCTATATCCTGTGCGCCTTCCTCTCGACCCAGTACAACCGGCGCGACGACCGCTACGGCGGCAGCCTCGAGAACCGCGCCCGCCTGACGCTGGAGGTGCTGGACGGCATCCGCGCCGCCTGCCGCCCCGACTTCCAGGTGGGCCTGCGCCTCTCGCCCGAGCGCTTCGGGATGGAGCTGGCCGAGATCCGCGACCTTGCGGCCGAGGTGATGGCCGGCGGCAAGCTCGACTATCTCGACATGTCGCTGTGGGACGTCTTCAAGACCCCGATGGACGAGGGCTTCGCCGAGCGCGACCTGCTCGGCTGGTTCACCGACCTGCCGCGCAACGGCACGAAACTGGGCGTCGCGGGCAAGCTGATGACCGCCGCCCAGTCGCAGGAGACGATCGACCGCGGCTGCGATTTCGCCGTGATCGGGCGCGCCGCGATCCTGCGCCACGACTTCCCCGACCGCGTGCTGGCCGACGCGGGCTATGTCTCGCCGGCCACGCCCGTTTCGGAGGCGCACCTGCGGGCCGAGGGGCTCTCCCCCTCCTTCGTGCAGTACATGCGCAACTGGAAGGGCTTCGTCGAGGAGGCCGAGTCGGCCGCCTGAGGCGCCGCGCCGGCCGCAGAGTCTTGCAGGAGAAAAGGGGCGGGCCCGCGGGTCCGCCCCTCAATCGTCCGGGCGCCTCTCAGCTCTGATGCGCGCCGCGTTTCTCGGTCAGGCGCTGCTGGATCCGGCGCCAGTTGTGCGCCTCCTCGCGGTCGCCTTCGTCCTCGTGCTTCGCGGCGCGCTGCGCCGCGGTGGCGATGGCGCGGGGGCCGAGCTGGTCGTAGAGCGCCCTGGCCTGGAGTTCGACGTCTTCCATGCGCATGTCGCGTCCTCCCAGAAGTCATCACTCGGGAGCCGGCGCGCCGGATAGGTCCGGCATTGCCGGCCGGGAACTCAACCTAGGGGAAGGCGGCCCGGAACGAAAGCCCCGATGCGACAGGCCGCCGCAGTTCTTCCGACCGGGCGGGGGGCAGCCGCGCTCGCCCGGACCGCATGCGACCGGTGTGGCGCAGGCGGCCCCGGGTCAGGCCCGGGGCCCCGCGCGCCGAGGTCTGGCTGCGCGCGCCGGGCGTCGCGCCGCTCAGCGGAACTCGGGCACCCGACCGTCGACCCAGGCCTCGAGCACCGAGCGCGCGATGGCGCCATGCCGGGCAGGGGCGATGACGGGATGGTTGCCGGCCAGCGCCTCGCGCATCTCGTCCTTCTCGACCCACATCGCCGCTTCCAGCTCGTGCTCGTCGATGCGGATGTCCTCGTCCAGCGCCTCGCCCGCGCAGCCGATCATCAGCGAGGCGGGGAACGGCCAGGGCTGCGAGGCGACGTAGATCACCCGGCCCACGCGGATCATCGCCTCCTCGTCCACCTCCCGGCGCACGGCGGCCTCCAGCGTCTCGCCCGGCTCCATGAACCCCGCGAGCAGCGACCACATCCCCTTGGGCCACATGCTCTGCCGGCCCACCAGCACCTTCGAGCCGCGCGTGATCAGCATGATCACCACCGGGTCGGTGCGCGGGAAATGCTGGGCGCCGCAGTCGGGACACTCCCGCCGCCAGCCCGCATGGACCATCGTCGAGCGCGCCCCGCAGCGCGAGCAGAACTGGTGGGAGCGGTGCCACTCGATCACCCCCTTGGCGGTCGAGGCGTCGGCGGCGTCCTGCACGCTCAGCCGCGCCATCTCCTGGCGCAGGTCGAGGAAGGCGAAGCTCTCGGGCAGGTCGGGGTGGCGGTTGGCGGTGGCGTCGCGGAACGTGCCCGGCGGGCCGTCGGGCGCGGCCGGATCCTCCCAGGCCGAGATATCGAGCGCGAAGCGCCCGCAGGGCCGCCCGCCCGCATCCTCCAGCCCCAGGAACACCGGCGTGTCGCGGGTGACCTCGAGCATCGCGGAATCGGTGGGCAGCCAGCCGAGCGTCAGCCCCCCGTCGACCTCGCAGAGCAGGGGCTTGCCCCGCCACAACGGCAGCACGCGGGCCTCCGGATCGCTCCAGAACCGGCGGATCAGCGCGGCGTCGGCCCGCATCCGGTCGGCGCGGTCGCGGGTTCCGCCGGCAAAGGCAATGGTCTCTTCCGGGATGATCGGATCGGGCATCTGCGGCGGGCTCCCCTCGGCTCAATCGCTTGTTTGGATGACTCTATGGACCGCGGGAGCGGTCGGGAGCAAGCGGCGAGCCGCGCGGAGGCGAGGCATGGGGAGCGCCCGGGGGCCCCGGGAGGACCGCTTCGCGAACCCGCCCGAGAACAGGCGCCCGGACGCGGCTTGCCGCGGGCGCGCTCCGGCGAGCGGGGAGAGGGGTTGAAACGGCGCGGCGCTCGGCGTATCTCCCCGCTCGAGAGGTTGGCGTGGGCGAGCGCCTCGCCAACCCGGTCAGGTCCGGAAGGAAGCAGCCGTAGCGAGTCCCGCTTGGGTCGCGTTCAGCCTCTCACCTCGCAAAGCCGCCCCCCCGGGGGCGGCTTTCGTCGTTTGCGGCGGCGCGGGCGGGCAAGGCGGCGCCTTGCGGCGGACCCCCGCGCTCCTTACCCTTCGCCTGCGGGTCCGCCCGTCCGTCCACGCGCCCCGCGCCGGGCGAGGACCGCAGCCCACGCCCGAAGAGGGAGCGCATGGCCGAGGACGCCGCCCCGCCGACCCAGACGCCCGCCGAAACCTCGGGCGCCACCGGCGCCGCCTACCAGGTTCTGGCGCGCAAGCATCGCCCGCAGACCTTCGCCGACCTCATCGGCCAGGAGGCGATGGTGCGCACCCTGCGCAACGCCTTCGAGACCGACCGCATCGCCCATGCCTTCGTGCTGACCGGCGTGCGCGGGGTGGGCAAGACCACCACCGCGCGCATCGTGGCCAAGGGGCTGAACTGCATCGGTCCCGACGGGCAGGGCGGCCCGACCGTCGCCCCCTGCGGGGTCTGCGAGCCCTGCCGCGCCATCGCCGACTCCCGCCACGTCGACGTGCTGGAGATGGACGCCGCCTCGCGCACCGGCGTGGGCGACGTGCGCGAGATCATCGAGTCGGTGCGCTACCGGGCGGCCTCGGCCCGCTACAAGGTCTACATCATCGACGAGGTGCACATGCTCAGCACCTCGGCCTTCAACGCGCTGCTCAAGACGCTGGAGGAGCCGCCCGAGCATGTGAAGTTCATCTTCGCCACCACCGAGATCCGCAAGGTCCCGGTCACGGTCCTCTCCCGCTGCCAGCGTTTCGACCTGCGCCGGATCGAGCCGGAGGTGATGATCGCCCATCTCTCGCGCATCTGCGGGATGGAGAACGCCGCGGTGGCCGAGGACGCGCTGGCCCTGATCGCGCGGGCGGCCGAGGGCTCGGTGCGCGACGCGCTCTCGCTGCTCGACCAGGCGATCGCGCACGGCGCGGGCGAGACCTCGGCCGACGAGGTCCGCGCGATGCTGGGCCTGGCCGACCGCGGCCGGGTGCTGGACCTGTTCGAGGCGGTGATGAAGGGCGACTGCGCCGCGGCGCTCGCGGAACTCTCCGAGCAATACGCCGCGGGCGCCGACCCGCTGGCGGTGCTGCGGGATCTCGCCGAGGTCACGCACTGGATCTCGATCGCCAAGGTCGCCCCCGACGCCGCCGAGGACCCTACCGCCGGCCCCGAGGCCCAGGCCCGCGCCCGCGACTTCGCCTCGCGCCTCGGGCTGCGCCCGCTCGCCCGCGCCTGGCAGATGCTGCTCAAGGCCATGGAGGAGGCCGCCGGCGCCCCCAACCCGATGATGGCCGCCGAGATGGCGATCATCCGCCTGACCCACGTCGCCGACCTGCCCAGCCCCGAAGACCTGGTCCGCCGCCTGACCGAGCAGGGCGCCGCGCCCGCACCCTCGGGCGGTTCGGGCGGCGCGCCCGCAGGCCCGACGGGCGGCGCGGGCGCCTCTGCCGGCGCCGCCCCCGCGCCGGCCTCCGGCACGCAGGGTTCCGCATCCGCCTCCGGCGGGCACGGCTCATCTCCCCCCACTGGCGGGCAGGGGTCGTCTCCCGCCTCCGGCGGGCAGGGGTCATCTCCCGCCTCCGGCGGGCAGGGCGGCGCGATGCGCGCCACGGCGAACGGCGGCTCGGTCGCCAGCCACGCCCCCCGCGCCCAGGCCGCCCCGCGCCCGACGCTGGCCGCAGCCTCCCCCGATGTGGCCAGGCGCGAAGCCCCCCCGCTGCCCGAAGCCGTCGCGGCGCTGACCACCTTCGACGCGGTTCTCGAACTCGTGCGCGACAAGCGCGACGCGCGCCTGCTGGTGGAACTCGAGGCGCATGTGCGCCTGATCTCCTACCAGCCCGGCCGCATCGTCTTCGAGCCCGCCCATGACGCGCCCGAGAGCCTCGCCTCCGACCTCGCCCAACGGCTGATGGCCTGGACCGGCTCCCGCTGGATGGTGGCGGTCGAGAACTCCGGCGGCGCCCAGACGGTGCGCGAGCGCCAGGACGCCGAGCGTGACGACCTGCACGCCCGCCTCAAGCTGCATCCGCTGGTCGCCGCCGCCATCGCCGCCTTCCCCGGCGCCGAGATCATGGCGACCCGCGCCTTCGGCGCCGCCGCCGAACCCGAAGAGACCCAGTCCGCCCCCGAATGGGAAGAGACCCCGCAGGACGAGGACTGGGACGGATGGGAGCCGGTGGACGCCTTCGACGGCGACTGACGCCCGACAAGACCCCCGGCTCAGACCCGATGTGGACCGGCGGGCCCCCAGGCCTCGCCGTCTGAAGAAAAGGATGACATCATGCTGAAAGGTCTCGGAAATCTGGGCGACATGGCCAAGATGATGGCCAAGGCCCAGGAGTTCCAGGGCAAGATGGCCGAGGCCCAGGCCGCGGTCGAGGCGCTCGAAGTCGAGGGCGAGGCCGGCGCCGGTCTGGTCAAGGCCACCGTCACCGGCAAGGGCGAGCTCAAGCGCCTGTCGATCGACCCCACCCTGTTCGTCCCCGAGGACCGCGAGGCGGTCGAGGACCTGATCGTCGCCGCGATCAAGACCGCCCAGGACCGCGCCGCCGAGGCCGCCCAGGCCGAGATGGCCAAGGCCGCCGAGGGCTTGCCGCTGCCCCCGGGCATGAAGCTGCCGTTCTGAGCCGCCCCTCCGGCCCGCGCCCTCTGCGGACCGCGGGCCGGACCGCCCACCCCCGCCAAGGGATGCGCCCCGGGCCTTTCCCGGGGCCTCCCGCGCGCGCCGTGAAGCGGCGACGCCCCTCGCCGCCGCCGCCTCCGCAGGGCCTCCCAACGCCCGCAGCCTCGGTCCCGGCCTCGATCTGCACACGCCGCGCCGGTGGTCCCGCTTCGCTCTGACCGCCGCGCGCGCCAAAACCCCGCTCACCGCCGTCGCCGCGCCCGCCCCGCGACGGTCCAGCCCGTGCGCGTGCGGAGCGCCGCGGGCGGCCGGACTCATTTCGTCCAGAATGAACACTCTTGGAACTTGCGCTTCATGATGTGTTCATATAAAACTTTCACCGAGATGACGTTACGCCATGCTGCGCCCGTCTGGGGAGATCGGCGCAGAGAGAGGTGACAGATGGATCGCGACAGGCTCGCGGGGCCGGGCCATCGCCCGCGCGCCCGCCTGGCCGGGATCGCCGCGCGATGCGGACTGGGCCGCAACGCGCCGGCGCCGAGGGGTTTCGACCAGGGGTCGATTCCAGGCGTCGCGACGTGGGGAGACGTCGCGGCGCCAACTCCCTCGGGCGCGGTCGCCCTCGGCTGCGGCCCGCGCTCGGGCGGAGCGGGGGCATGATGGCCCCGCTCGCCCGCTTCGTGGCGCTGGGGCCCCAACGTCTCTCGGAGGCGCTGCGCGCGATCCCCAGGGCCGAGACGGCCCTGTGGGCGCCCGTGGCCCTGGTGGCCGCGCTGGCGATGGCGGACTATGCGGTGATGGTGCGCGCCGAGGCCGACCTGCGCCTCGCCGCCGCCCGCGCGGCGCTGGCGCTCGGCGCGGGCGGGATCGACCCGCCCCAGGCCGCGGCCATGGTCCGGCGCGAGCTGCGCGGCCGGGCGACGCGGGACCTCTCGGTCAGCGTCTCGATGGGCGACCGGGCGGCGGTCGAGGTGCGCCTGCCGGCCGAATCCGCGACCCTGTTCGGCTTCCACTGGGTCCTGCCGGGCGACGAGATCAGCGCCCGGGCCGAGGCCGTGATCCAGGCCGGCCGCGCCGAGGCCGAACTGGTCCGCCCGGACTGAGCCCCTTCCCGGAACCGCCCGAATGCGGCGGCGTCACTCCCGCCGCAACAGCCGGTCGGTGATCCACCCCGCGAGCCGCTGGCGCCAGCTGCGCCGGGCGGCGACGCGATGGGCCGTCTCGATGGCCTCGCGGTCATATTCGGTCTCGATCCACTGGCGGAAGGGGACGCCGCGCGCCTCGGCCGCCGTCGCCTCGGCGAAGAAGCGGTCCAGCACGCCCGTCGGTCCGCGCGACAGATGCCCGTAGCGCAGCGACAGCTGGCCCGAGGCCTCGGCCGCCGAGCGTCCCTCGCGCAGCACCATCCACAGCGCGGCCATCAACCCCGCCCGGTCCGCCCCGGACTTGCAGTGGAACAGCACCGGCGTGGGCGTGTCGCGGATCAGCG
>NZ_CAXBOD010000051.1:0-35297 GCF_963977235.1 uncultured Albimonas sp. | reverse complement strand
CCTGTTCTTGGGTGAGTCAGGAGCGGCCTTTCGCGCGCAGCGCCCTCTGCGCGGGCCTGCCGACGACCTTCCCCCTCCCGACATTGGCCCATTCGTCCTATATCGACCCGGACGCCAGGGGAAAGGGCCGCCGATTTTGGGCATTTTCGACATCGCCGACGATCTCTCGCGCTGGGTGGAGGACGCGCAGGAGGGGCTGAGCGGCCTGACCGAGCCGCATCTGCGCCTGGGCGTCACCGGCCTCGCGCGGGCGGGCAAGACGGTGTTCATCACCTCGCTGGTGGCCAACCTGCTGGATCGGGGGCGGATGCTGCATCTCGACGCCCAGTCCGAAGGCCGGATCCTCGCCGCCGCCCTGCGCCCGGGGCCGGACCGCGAGACGCCGCGCTTCGACTTCGAGGGCCACCGCGCGGCCCTGCTGGGGCCCGAGCCGCACTGGCCGACCTCGACGCGCAACGTCTCGACCCTGCGGCTCAGCTTCCGCACCCGGCCCGGCGGGCTGCTGGGAGGGCTGACCGGGCCCGGCGCCCTGCATCTCGACATCACCGACTACCCCGGCGAGTGGCTGCTGGACCTGCCGCTGATGTCACAGTCCTACGCCGAGTGGTCCGCCCGCGCGATCGCCGAGGCGCAGGAGCCGGCGCGCGCGCCGCTCGCCGAAGACTGGCTGCGCCTCGCCCACGATCTCGCCGAGAAACCGCTGGAGGAGGCCGACGCCCGCGCGCTGGCGGCCGCCTTCACCGCCTATCTGGGGGCCTGCCGGGAGGCGGGGCTTTCGGGTCTCGCGCCCGGGCGGTTCCTGATGCCGGGAGAGCTCGAGGGCTCGCCCGCGCTCGCCTTCGCGCCGCTGCCGCCGGGGCCGCGCAAGGGATTGCGAAACGAGCTCGATCGCCGGTTCGAGGCCTACAAGCGCGCCGTCGTGCGGCCGTTCTTCCGCGACCACTTCGCCAAGCTCGACCGGCAGGTGGTGCTGGTGGACCTGCTGGGGGCGCTCGATTCCGGGCCGGCGGCGGTCGAGGACCTGCGCCGGGCGCTGCCCCGGATCCTCGAGGCGTTCCGTCCCGGCGACCGCTCGTGGCTGGCGCCGCTGCTGGGGCGGCGCATCGACCGGGTGCTGTTCGCGGCGACCAAGGCCGACCACATCCACCACACCCAGCACGACCGTCTGACCGCGATCCTGCGCGCCCTGCTGCGCGAGGCCGAGGACCGCGCCGCCTTCAAGGGCGCCAAGACCCGCGCGATGGCCATCGCGGCGATCCGCGCCACCACCGAGCAGGAAGTGATGCGCGACGGCCGGGCGCTGCCCTGCGTGCGCGGCCGGCTGGCCGAGACCGGGCGCGAGGCCGCGCTGTTCCCCGGCGACCTGCCCGAGAGCCCCTCCGAAGTGCTCGAGGCCGCGCGCCACGGGACCAAGGCCGGCCAGGGCTCGGAGGCCGGCCAGGGCTCGGAGGCCGGCTGGCTCGAGGGCGGGTTCCGCGCGATGACCTTTTCCCCCCCGAAGCTGAGCCTGAAGCCCGGCGACGGGCCCCCCCATGTGCGGCTCGATCGCGCCGCCCAGTTCCTGCTGGGAGACAAGCTGTGAGCGAGACCCCCGCCCCCCGTCGCGCCCCCCTGCTGATCGAGGACGACGATCCCGCGCTCGCCGCCCCCGCGCCCTCGCCCGAGGAGACGCCCCCCTGGGACGCGCCGCAGGGCGCGGCGATGGGGCGGGCGACCTCGATCGCGGCGGCCAAGGGCTCGGGTCCCGGGCCGCTGGGGATCTTCGTGGGGGCCGCGGGAGGGTTCCTGGGCGTCTATGTCACGGTGGCGGCCTTCGACTGGGTGCGCGGGCTGATCGAGAGCAACCCGGCCGTCGGCCTCGCCGCCGCCGTGCTGGGGATCGTGGCGCTGGCCGCGTTGCTGGCGCTGATCGGACGCGAGATCTGGGCGCTGATCCGGCTAGGGCGCATCGACGCCGCCCGCACCGAGGCCGAGCGCGCGCTGCGCGAGGGCGACCGGGATCGGGCGGCGGGCGCGGTGGACCGGCTCGCGCGGCTCTACGCCCCGCGACGCGACCTCGAGTGGGCCTCCCAGCGGGTGCGCGAGCGTCGGGCCGAGATGATCGACGCCGAGGGCCTGCTGACCCTGGCCGAGCGGGAGTGGCTGACCCCGCTCGACGCCGAGGCGCGCCGCGTGGCCGAGAGGACCGCTCGTCAGGTCGCCACCGCCACCGCGCTGGTGCCGATTCCGGCGGCCGACGTGCTGGCGGCGCTGACGCTGAACCTGCGCATGATCCGCCGCATCGCCGAGATCTATGGCGGGCGCGGAGGCGCGCTGGGCGCCTGGCGGCTGTTCCGCGCGGTCGCGGCCCATCTGGTGGCCACCGGCGCGGTGGCCGCGGGCGACGATCTGCTGGGGCCGGTGCTGGGGGGCGGGTTGCTCGCCAAGCTCTCGCGTCGCTTCGGCGAGGGGCTGGTCAACGGCGCGCTGACCGCGCGCGTCGGCGTCGCGACGATCGAGGTCTGCCGGCCGCTGCCCTTCGCGGCCCTGCCCGCGCCCAAGGCCCGCAACCTGGTGGCCCGGGCGCTGGGGGACCTCGCCGGCGCCGGCCGCAAACCCGAGGTCGAGGACCGCGCCCCCGGGGCCTGAGCCCCCCGACCCCCGGTCCGACGCCACGCGCCCTCTGGAAATCCGGGGCGGAATGCGTCTACCTGCCGACTGGCAGACAAGAGCATCGAGGGAGACGCGCGGATGGACGGGGCCGAGAGCGACAAGGCGACACCGACGGAGCGGGCGGGTCTGCAGACCGTCACCGAGGGCGAGTTCGCCGGCTGGAAGATCCTGCCGCGCGACACGTTCGAGTGGAACCACTGCGGTCCGTTCTATTCCCGCCGCCTCGCGGACGGGACCATCGAGTGCGCCTTCAAGGTCGACAAGCGCCACCTCAACGGCCTGGGCGTGGTGCATGGCGGGGTGCTGATGACCTTCGCCGACCACGCCCTGTTTCACTTCGCGCAGGAGCATCTGCGCGACGCCGCCGGCGCCGTCACCGCGACCTTCAACTCCGAGTTCCTGGGCGCGGCGAACGAGGGCGACGTGGTCGAGGCGCGCGGCGAGGTCACCCGCGGCGGCCGCTCGATCGTCTTCGTGCGCGGGCTGCTGACCGCGAACGGGGAGCCGTGCCTGAGCTTCTCTGCGGCGCTGAAGAAGGTGCGGCGGCGGAGCTGAGGCCTCAGCGCAGGTCCACCCAGACCAGCCGGTGGTCGGAGGTCAGGGGCCGCCGGCCGCCCGCCATCAGCGCCGCCCGCGGGTCGTCGGGGGCGGGCCAGAAGACGCCGGCGCCGGTGACCTCGAGGTCGCGGGTGGGCAGGACGAAATCCACCCGCAGGTTGCCCGGCCCGCCGGACTCGCGCCAGTCGGCGGTGTCGAGCGCGGGGTCCCCGAGGTGGGCGTCGTTGGGGCCGCCCTGCGCCCGGGCGGCCGCCGCTCCGCCGGGGCTGCGGGGGCGGGGGTCCTGCAGTCGCGGGTGGGAGAGGAGGGCGCGGATCCCCTCGCGCCGACCGTCGCCGTCCTGCGGGTCGGCGTTGAGGTCGCCCAGCACCACCGCCGAGGCGCCTTGCGCCAGCGCGCCGCGCCGGCCCTCGTCGTCGACCATCCAGCCCTCGCCCGAGAGATAGTCGGCCCAGAAGCGGATCTCGTCGTGGTTGCGGCGGCCGTTGCGGTCCTCGGGGCCGTCGAAGACCGGCGGGGTCGGGTGGCTGGCCAGCAGGTGCAGGCGGCGGCCGTCGGGCAGGATCACGGGCAGGTCCCAGTGCGACTTCGAGGACAGGCGCAGGCGGTCCGCAACCTCGGGCCCGAAGACGTCGCGCGGCAGCAGGGCGCCCGGCATCGCCGACCAGGGCAGGCGGCGGAAGGTGCGGGCGGCGGCGGCCTCGAACGGCAGGCGCGAGAGGGCCCCCATCCCGTACTGGCCGGCAAAGCGCCCCCAGCCCAGCGCGTCGTCGGGCCCGCCCACGCGCCCGTCGCCGTTCAGATCGAGGCCGCTGGGCACCCCGGTGTTGGGCGGCGAGGTGAAGCGGTGCGCGTAGTCCATGCCGGGCGCGCCGTCGGGGCCGTCGTCGGCCAGCAGCTCGGCGAGCGCGGCAAGCGCCAGGCCGTCGGGGTCGTGGTCCAGCTCCTGCACCAGCAGCACGTCGGGGCGCACGGCGCGGATCACGGCGGCGATGGCCTCGGCCTGGTCGTGACGCTCGGCGAGGGCCTTCCAGGCGAGGCCCGCCCCGCTGCGCGACAGCGAGGCGTTCCAGGTCGCCACCCGGATCGCGCCGGGGGCCGGGGCGGGGGGCCAGTCCGGCGCCGCCGCGGCCGGCGTGGTCATGAGGGCCAGCGCCGCCAGGGCGGCGAGGCGCAGGCTCACGGACAGGTTCACGATCTGCGGGCGGCGTCGCCGCCCTCGAGCCCGCCGTCGCGGCGCAGGCGGCTCGCGAGCTTGAGCAGCGCCACCCCGCGCAGCGCCATCGCGCCCGGCGCGCCGGCCCAGAGGGTTGCCGACCAGACCAGCGCGAGGGGCGAGATCTCGACCCCCGGCGCCAGCAGCGACACCGCAAAGCCGCCCACCACCAGCATGGCGAACAGGGCGCCGGCGGCGGTGACCAGCACCTGGGCGCCCAGCAGCCGCAGGCGCGCCGCGCCGCGGTCGCCCCGGTCGACGTCGAGCGTGGGCAGGTTGACCAGCAGGTTCATCCGCTGCTCGGCGCGGGGCCAGGGGCCGAAGCGGATCACGGCGCCAAACGCCAGCGTGCAGGTCAGCGCCACGCAGAAGGCGGTGGCCGCGGCGTATTCCACCGCCGGGTCCGGCGCGGGGGCCGAGGCGCGGGTGAAGATGTCGGCGGCCATGCCGACCGGGCTGAACGGGAAGTCCATCGCCGCGCCGAAGCCCGCGAATGTGGCCCCGAGCGGCCCCGGCGCGTCGGCGAAGGCCACGCAGGCGGTGGTGGCAAGCAGCGTCAGCGCGGCCAGCGCGAAGCGCAGCCGGTTGATCGGCGGCGCGAAGCGGAAATCGACCAGCGCCGGCGTGCGGGCCCCGTACTCGACCAGCACGTAGAGCCCGGCGGCGGCGGCGAGCACCAGGCCCGCGGTGCGCGACTCGCCCGCCGCGGGATCGGCCGAGAGGACCAGGGCGGGAACGGCGGCCACGAGGGCCGCCAGCGCGGCGCGCAGGCCGGCGTCGCGCACCTGTCCGGGGGACAGGCGCGGACGGGAGAGCCCGCCCGACTGGCCCATGCGCCGCAGGCGGCGCGTCAGCCGGCGGCCAGCCAGGGCTGCGCCGCGCGGGCGCGCGTCTCGTACTCGTCGATGGCCGGCGCCTTCTCCATGGTCAGGCCGATGTCGTCGAGGCCCTCCAGCAGGCAGCGCTTGCGGAAGGGATCGACCTCGAAGGCGATCTCGCCGCCGTCGGGACCGTTGATCACCTGGTTCTCGAGGTCGACGGTCAGCACGGCGTTCGAGCCGCGCTGGGCATCGTCCATCAGCTTGTCAACCTCTTCCTGCGGCAGCACGATCGGGAGGATCCCGTTCTTGAAGCAGTTGTTGAAGAAGATGTCGGCGAAGCTGGGCGCGATCACGCAGCGGATGCCGAAGTCGAGCAGCGCCCAGGGCGCGTGTTCGCGCGAGGAGCCGCAGCCGAAGTTCTCGCCCGCCACCAGGATCTGGGCGTTGCGATAGGCGGGCTTGTTCAGCACGAAGTCCGGGTTCTCGGACCGGTCGTCGTTATAGCGCATCTCGTCGAAGAGGCCCTTGCCGAGGCCGGTGCGCTTGATGGTCTTGAGGTACTGCTTGGGGATGATCATGTCGGTGTCGACATTGACCTGCGGCAGCGGGGCGGCGACGCCCTCGAGCTTGGTGAACTTGTCCATCGGCTACGGCTCCTCGTACGGCTGTCTTCGGGTAGCGCACGGGGGGGCGGGTGGCAAGCGCGAGGGGGGCGGTGGGCCCTCGGGGCTAGAGGCCGCCGGTCGGCGTCGGCGGTCGGGGCGCGTCGGTCCAGCGGATCGCGGCGACGTCGCCCAGCGCGTGACCCAGCACCGCGGCGAGCTTGCCGAAGGCGTTGTCGCGCAGCTCGACCGGGCGGCCCATGTGCAGGGCCGAGATGCAGACGTGCAGGCGGTCGGTGCGCACCACCGAGGCGCGCCCGGCGCCGCGCAGCATCGCCCGGGCGAGGATCCGGCTGAGAAACTCTGGATAGACGCCCCGGTCGAAGATCGCCGAGAGGTCGCGGTTGCCGGGCGGGATGGCGGCGCCGGCGGCCTCCAGGTCCTCGCGGAAGCTCTCCAGGGGCGTTCCGGCGGGAGGCAGACGGTCGAGCTCGCGCCGGACCCGCAGGCTCTCGGCGATCGCGAGCCGGAGCCAGGCGGGGCGGCGCAGCGCCAGCGCGTCGACCCTCGAGGGCCCGAACAGCTCCCCCACATCGAGCGAGAGGGCGACGTCGGGCATGATCCTGTGCTCGGCGTTGGGGGCGTGGCGGCGGATGTGCGCGAGGCTCCGCGGCTCCCGCGCGATCAGGGTCGCGTTCGGACCCAGACGGGCCAGCGTCTCCTCATGGCCCTCGAAGGTGTGGGGCATGACGATGAGCCGCTCCGCGGTCGTTGCGGCGCGGTCGAGGAAGCGGCGGCCCTCGTCGTAGAGGGGGATCAGGTTGCCGCCGCCGCCGAAGATCACCAGGCGGCCGCGCAGGTCGAGGGTCTCGTCGAGCGGATGGATCATGCGGTAGCGCAGGCCCGCGCGACGGAGCGCCTGCCCGCCGGCTGCGGCGAGAAGCGAATCTCCGCCGTTGCCCGGGTTCGGCGCGAACAGCGCCCGGCGGCCGCGAAAGCCGGAGAGGAAGGCCTGAAGCTCGCGGCCCTGGTCGGCGCCCAGCATGGGAAAGCTCCCGGCGTTGGTCCGGTCGTGGGGAAAGGCGCAAGACCTGGCCCGCGCCCGGGTCCGGGCAGAGGCGCCCAGGAACGCGAACGCCCCCGCCCGGTGTGCCGGGCGGGGGCGCTGAACGCGCGAGGCTGAGATCAGGCCAGCGAGCCGTCGATGCCCTTGCAGGCCTCGACCAGGCCCTTCACGGCGTCGATCGATTTCTCGAGCATCGCCTTCTCGGACTTGTCGAGCTCGATCTCGACGATCTTCTCGATGCCCTTGTCGCCGATCACGGTCGGGACGCCGACGTAGAAGCCGTCGAGGCCGTAGGCGCCGTCGACGTAGGCCGCGCAGGGCAGGACGCGCTTCTGGTCCTTGAGGTAGGACTCAGCCATGGCGATGGCCGAGGCGGCGGGGGCGTAGAAGGCCGAGCCGGTCTTCAGCAGGCCCACGATCTCGGCGCCGCCGTCGCGGGTGCGCTGAACGATGGCGTCCAGCTTCTCCTGCGTGGTCCAGCCCATCTTCACCAGATCGGGCAGCGGGATGCCGCCGACGGTCGAGTAGCGGGTCAGCGGCACCATGGTGTCGCCGTGGCCGCCCAGCACGAAGGCGGTGACGTCCTTGACCGACACCCCGAACTCCTCGGCGAGGAAGTAGCGGAAGCGCGCGGAGTCGAGCACGCCGGCCATGCCGACGACCTTCTCCTTGGGCAGGCCCGAGAACTTCTGCAGCGCCCAGACCATCGCGTCGAGCGGGTTGGTGATGCAGATCACGAAGGCGTTCGGCGCGTTCGCCGCGATGCCCTCGCCCACGGACTTCATGACCTTGAGGTTGATGCCCAGCAGGTCGTCGCGCGACATGCCCGGCTTGCGCGGCACGCCGGCGGTGACGATGCACACGTCGGCCCCGGCGATGGCCGAATAATCGTTGGCGCCCGAAAGCGCGCTGTCGAAGCCGTCGACCGGCGAGCTCTCGGCGATGTCGAGCGCCTTGCCCTGCGGCGTGCCCTCGGCGATGTCGAAGAGGACGACGTCCCCCAGTTCCTTCAGCCCGACGAGGTGGGCGAGGGTGCCGCCGATCTGGCCGGCGCCGATCAGGGCGATCTTGGGTCTGGACATCTTGCGATCTCTCCCGCGAATGGTTCCATCCGGGGCTAGGGGCTAATCCGTTCCGCGCGTTGTCGCAAGCGCGAACGGGGCCTGCGGGGCGCGAGCGGCGCCGCGAGGCCGCCCTGGGGCCCGATTTCTCCGCTCCAACCAGCGGTTTCGCGCGAAAGGCCCGGCATGATCCTCGATCCCTTCGACCCCGTTTTCCTGGCCGCGGCGGCGCCGGCGGTGCTGCTGGCGGGGATCTCGAAGGGCGGATTCGGGGGCGGAGCGGGGTTTGCGGCGACGCCGATCATGGCGCTGGTCCTGCCGCCGGAGGTGGCCGTCGGGGTGATGCTGCCGCTGCTGTGCGTGATGGATCTGACCGGCCTGCGCGCCTACTGGGGGCGGTGGAGCTGGCCCGACGCGCGCGCGCTGATGGCCGGCGCGCTGCCCGGGATCGCGCTGGGGGCGATCTTCGTGACGCTGATTCCAACCGACGGGCTGCGGCTGATGATCGGGCTGATCGCGCTGGGCTTCGTCGCCTTCCAGCTCGCCCGCGCCCGGGGCTGGCTGGCGGGGGGCGGGGGGCGGCCCTATTCGGGGCCGCGCGCCGGGTTCTGGGGGGCGGTCTGCGGCTTCACCAGCTTCGCGAGCCACGCCGGAGGGCCGCCGGCGGCGGTCTACCTGCTGGGCCGCGGGCTGGAGAAGACCCGCTACCAGGCCACGACCGTGATCCTGTTCTGGTGGGTGAACCTGGTCAAGCTGGGCCCCTACTGGGCGGTCGGGCTGTTCGAGCAGGGCCAGCCGATGGCCGCCCTGGTGCTGGCGCCGCTGGCGGTGCTGGGGTTCCTCGCCGGAGTCTGGGCGCATACCCATGTGCCCGAGCGGTGGTATTTCCGCGTGCTCTACGGGCTGCTGGTCGTCACCGGCGGCAAGCTGGTGGTCGACGGCGTCTCGGGGCTGCTGAGCTGAGGGCCTCAGCCCTCGGGATGCTCGCGCACGAAGACGCGGTTGGGCTGCACGCGGCCGCCCTCCCAGGTTCCCACCGCGATGGCCTCGCCGGCGCGCGAGGCCCAGCAGGCGTCGCCCCAGGCGAGGCCCTCGGGGGCGAAGGTCGCCTCGCCGGCGCGGCCCTGGCGCAGGTCGGCCACCGCGCGTTCGGAGACGCGGACCTCGGGGAGCTCGGCGAGCCCCAGTTCGAGGGGGGCCAGCGGCGCGGTCTCGGGCGCCTCGCGCAGGGCGTCGAGGTCGGCGAAGGCGATGCGCGCGTCCTCGAGGCGGAACGGGCCCGCGAAGGTGCGGCGCAGGGCGCTGACATGGCCGTGGCAGCCCAGCGCCTCGCCCAGGTCGCGGGCGATCGAGCGGACGTAGCCGCCCTTGCCGCAGATCATCTCGAGCTCGACGTGGTCGGGATCGGGGCGGGCGATCAGCTCGAGCCGGGAGACGTGCAGGGGACGGGCGGCCAGCTCCATGGTCTCGCCGTCGCGGGCGATGTCGTAGGCGCGCTCGCCGTCGACCTTCACCGCCGAGAACTGCGGGGGAACCTGGAGGATGTCGCCGCGGAAGGCGTCGAGGGCCGCGCGGATCTGCGCGTCGTCAGGGCGGATGTCGGAGCGTTCCACCACCGGCCCCTCGCGGTCGTCGGTGGAGGTGCGCTCGCCCAGGCGGACGGTGAAGCGGTAGCCCTTGAGGCCGTCGGTCACGAAGGGCACGGTCTTGGTCGCCTCGCCGAAGGCCACCGCCAGCACGCCGGTCGCCAGCGGATCCAGCGTGCCGGCGTGGCCCGCCTTCTTCGCCTGCAGCGCCCAGCGGGCCTTCGAGACGACCTCGGTCGAGCCCACGTTCAACGGCTTGTCGAGGATCAGCCAGCCGTGGACGTCGCGGCCCTTCTTGCGCCGGCCCATGGCTCAGCGATCCTCGGCGGGATCGTCCTCGCCATCCTCGCCGTCCTCATGGAGGTCGCGCTGCACGCGGTCGGTCGAGAGCAGGCGGCGCGTCTCGTCCATGCGGTCGAAGCTGCGGTCCAGACGAAACCGCAGGTCGGGCGAGAACTTCAGCTTCACCTCGCGGGTCACCGCGCGGCGCAGCTCCTGCCGGTTGCGGTCGAGCAGGACCACCACCTCGTCCGCCCCGGCGCCGCCCAGCGGCATCACGTAGACGTCGGCCTGGCGCAGGTCGGGCGAGACGCGGGCCTCGGACACGGTGATCGAGAACCGCTCGAGGTCGGGGTCGTGCAGATCGCCGCGCATCAGCACGTCGGAGAGAGCCCGGCGGATGAGCTCGCCGACCTTCAACTGGCGCTGGGAGGGGCCGCGGCCTTCGCCGTGCCGGGAGCGGTGCATGACAGAACTCCTGCGGAGAGAGGGCCGCGTCATACCGCCGACGGGCGCCGCACGCAACGCCTAGAGGGCGCCGGGGTCGGCGCCGTCCACGAGATAGTCGGCCGGGCGGCTGGCCTCGGCCACCCGGCGGGCGTTGGGCAGGTCGACCTCGTCGAGCTTGCGGCGCTGCGCCTCGGGCGGGAAGTCGAGGTCCCGCCAGCGTCGCGACAGGCGCGCGCGCAGGGCCTCGGGGTCGCAGACCAGCATCGCGGTGACGTCGAAGCGGGGGGCGAGCGCGTCCCAGGGGGCCTCGTTCAGCAGCAGCCAGTTGCCCTCGACCACCGCCACCCGCGTCTGCGTCCTCACGATCCGGGCGCCGGCGCGCGAGATCTCGAGGCTGCGGTCGAAGAGGGGGACGGCGACCTCGGGCGGGCTGGGGCCCTCGCCGCCGCGCAGGCGGTCGAGCAGGGCCGTGAGGCCGTCGACGTCGAAGGTTTCGGGCGCACCCTTGCGGGCCAGCAGGCCGCGGTCGCGCAGCACGGCGTCGTCGTAGTGGAAGCCGTCCATCGGCACGGCCTGGGCGGGCAGGGCGTGGCGAGCGGTCAGAAGGGCCGCCAGCGCCTCGGCCGCGGTGGACTTGCCCGCGCCCGGAGGGCCGGCGAGCGCGGCCAGCAGCCGCCGGCCGGGGGGCAGGGCCGCCGCCCGCGTCGCCAGCGCGGCGGCGAAGGCCGCGAGGTCCAGCATTCCGGTCTTGTCCTGCATCGCGTCCTCTGCCCTGGATCGGGGACGCCCTGCCACGTCGCGGCGGGGCGGCCAAGGGGTCAGGCGCGCTCGAACGCCTCGACCGAGAGGACGGCGGGCAGGTGGCGCACCGGCTCGGACCAGGTGTCGCCCTCGTCCGTCGAGACGAAGACCGAGCCGCTGTTGGTCCCGAAATACAGCCCCGCGGGCGAGCGCCGGTCCACCGCCATCGCCTGGCGCAGCACGGTGAAGTAGCAGGCGCCCTGGGGCAGGCCCTGGCGCAGCGCCTGCCAGGTCGCCCCCCCATCGCGGGAGCGCCAGACCGCGGCCGAGGCCTCGGGCGGGTAGCGGCCGGCGTCGTCGCCGTTCAGCGGCAGGGTCCACAGCGTCTCGGGGTCGCGCGGGTGGACCGCCACCGGGAAGCCGAAGGTCGAGGGCAGGCCGGCCGAGATCTCCTGCCAGCTGCGTCCCCCGTCGCGGGAGCGGAAGGCCCCGTGGTGGTTCTGCTGGTAGAGCAGGTCCTCGTTCGCCGGGCCGGGGGCGCGGACCATGTTGTGCACGCAGTGGCCGACCTCGGCCGCGTCGTGGCTGTGGCTATGGCCGTGGCCGTCGTCGGGGGCGCGGCCGGCGTTGTCGCGGCGGTTGCGCCGCTCCCACGTCGCCCCGCCGTCCTCGGTGGCGAAGACGCCGGCGGCCGAGATCCCCAGCCACAGCCGCGCGGGGTCGGCGGGGGCCGGCACGATGGTGTGCAGCGTCAGCCCGGCCCCGCCCGGCTGCCAGCTGTCGCGCGAGGGGTGGTCCGAGAGGCCCTGCACCTTCGCCCAGGTCTCGCCCCCGTCGCGGCTGACCAGCAGCGTGGCGGGCTTGGCCCCGGCGTAGAGCGCGCCGTCGGCGGCGCGCGCGATGGACCACATCGCCTCGATCTCGCCGCTGAAGGGGGCCGGCGGGTGGGGGTCGCGCCCGACAAGGGCGCGGACCTCCGGGTCGTTGGCGAGCAGGTCGTCGAACTTGCCGTTGGCCAGCAGGCTGAGCGTCCAGCTCTCGCCCCCGTCGGTCGAGCGCCAGACCCCCGCGCCCGGCCACTCGCCCCCGCCCGCGGCCCAGAGATGGCCGGTGGCGGGGTCGCCGATCACGTGGTTGATCGGCCAGCCGTCGCAATAGGGGCCGCGCACCGCCCAGTCGCGCCGCGCCGCGTCGCTCTCCAGCAAGAACACGCCCTTGGTCGTGCCCGCCAGCACCGTCGTTCCCCCAGCCATGGCCCTTGCCGCCTCCGTCGGCTTCCGTTGCGTCGGGCGGCATCCTGCCCCGATTCGGATGGCGGAATGCGGGCGACGTCGACCGCGGCGGACGCCGCTCTGGACCGGGCGGCGGTCGGCGCCTAGGCTTCCGGCGACGTCAGGGGAGAGCCATGTCGCGCGCGCCGCAGATCCGTCCCGCCGCCACGACCTATCGCGGCGACATCACCTGTCCCGAGCGGTGGGACACCTGGGTTCCGCGCCGCGGCGACGTGCTGGTCTGCACGCCGCCCAAGTGCGGGACGACCTGGACGCAGACCATGGTCGCGATGCTGCTGGCCGGGCGGGCGGAGCTGTCGGAGCGGATCGGCGTGATCTCGCCCTGGGTCGACTCGGCGCTGGGCGAGGCGGAGACGGTGCGCGCCCGGCTCGCCGCCCAGCCGGGCCGGCGGGTGGTCAAGACCCACGCCCCGGCCGACGGGTTCCCGGTGTGGGAGGGGGTCAGCGTGATCGCCGTCTACCGCCACCCGCTGGACGTGTTCGCCTCGTTGCGCAGCCACGTGGCCAACCGCGCCGGCGCCCGCCCCGACCACCCGCTGCTGCGCCCGCTGGACGAGGCGCTGGAGGGCTTTGTCGAGGGGGAGCTGGATCGCGAGGCGGTGGACGACGACACGCTCGCCACCGTGACGCGGCACTATCGGGAGACGGCGCTCTCGGGTCGGCTGCCGGAGCTTCTGACGATGCACTACGCCGAGATGACCGCCGACCATCCGGGGGCGGTGCGCCGCCTGGCCCGGGCGATCGGGGTGGCCGCCGACCCGGCGCTGGTCGAGGCGATCGTCCGGGCCACCGCCTTTGACGCCATGCGCGCCGAGGCCCACCGCTATGTGCCGGAGCCCGGGACCGGCTTCTGGCGCGACGACGCCGGCTTCTTCGCCAGGGGCGGCGCCGGCCGCTGGCGCGAGGTCGTGCCGCCGGCCGCGCTGGCCCGGTATCGGGCGCGGATGGCGGAACTGGTTCCCGACGAAGACCACCGCCGCTGGCTGGAAGAGGGCGGCGCGTAGGGCGCATTTCAATGCGCCGCCCCGACGCCCGACGCCCGGCCCCGCCGCCCTACACCGACGCCCTACCCCGCCGCACGCAACCGCGCCCCGGCGCCCGCCGCGCCGCTTCAGCCCTCGGCGCGGGCGCGTCTCGGCCGCGCGACCGCCGCCAGTCCGCCCAGGCCGATCACCGCGAGCGGCAGCGACGCGGGAGCCGGAACCTCAGTCGTCAGGGCGCTGCGGGCGTAGCGCCAGTGCGAGTAGTAGTGGGAGACGGTCGAGCTGCCCTTCTTGAACTTCCAGTAGACCCCGCTGCCGTCCAGGTAGTTGGCGGCATAGCCGGGAACGGCCGTCAGCTTGGGCCGTCCGCCGTAGGTCGACCACTCGACCAGCTCGTCGAGGCTGAAGAGGGTGTCGCCGTCGAGGTCGTCGTAGATCACCCAGAACTGGCTGCCGTTGCTCTTGAGGGTGGCGTCGAGCCGGTAGAGCGTCGCGGCAGAGGCGACCTGCGCGCCGGCGCAGGACATTGCGGCGGCCAGCGCCAGAGTTTTCCAGACCGACATCGCGCCCCCTCGGTTGTTCCATCCTGCAACTGCCACATTCCAGAACCATAGGCTCGACGCGCAGGTCAATCCCCGCGCGCGCGCACGGCTGCGCTGGGCTGCACGGCTGGACCCGGCGCGCCGCTGGGCAGGGGGCAGAGTGGGGAGGGGGGCCATACGCGAAACGGCCGGGGCGTCGCCGCCCCGGCCGTTCGTGGTCTCGATCCGGCGCAGTCCCTCAGAGGGTGCGCTCCACCTCCTGGGTGGTGAAGATCTCGATGACGTCGCCTTCGCGAATGTCCTCGTAGTGCTCGAAGGCCATGCCGCACTCCTGGCCGGAGCGAACCTCGTTCACCTCGTCCTTGAAGCGCTTCAGGGTCTTCAGCTTGCCCTGGTGGATGACCACGTCCTCGCGCAGCAGGCGGACGCCCGCCGACTTGCGCGCCACGCCTTCGGTGACCTCGCAGCCGGCGACCTTGCCGACGCCGGTGACCTTGAAGACCTCCTTGATCTTCGCATAGCCGATGAAGGTCTCGCGGACCTCCGGCTTGAGAAGACCCTGGGCGGCCATCTTCACGTCGTCCACCAGGTCGTAGATCACCGAGTAGTAGCGGATCTCCACGCCCTTCTGGTTGGCGGACTCGCGGGCCGGCGCGTTGGCGCGGACGTTGAAGCCGATCACCGGCATGTTGGAGGCCTCGGCGAGGCCCACGTCGGTCTCGGTGATCGCGCCGACGCCGGAGTGGACCACGCGGACGCGGACGTCCTCGTTGCCGATCTTCTCCAGCGCCTGGACGATCGCCTCGGCCGAACCCTGCACGTCCGCCTTCACCAGCACCGGCAGCTCCGCCACGTCGGCGTCGGCCTTGGCCTGGGCCAGCAGCTGGTCGAGCGTCGCGCGGGCGCCGGCGGCGGCCTGCTTGTCGCGGGACTGGCGCTGACGATAGTCGGCGATCTCACGGGCCTTGGCCTCGGACTCGACCACGTTGAGCACGTCGCCCGCGGCCGGGGTGCCCTGGAGACCCAGGACCTCGACCGGGACCGACGGTCCGGCCTCGTCCACACGCTCGTTCTGATCGTTGATCAGCGCGCGCACGCGGCCCCACTGCTCGCCGACCACGAAGATGTCGCCGCGGCGAAGGGTGCCGCGCTGGACGAGGACCGTGGCGACGGGGCCGCGGCCGGTGTCCAGCTTGGCCTCGATCACCGCGCCCTCGGCGGAGCGGTCGGGGTTGGACTTCAGCTCGAGGATCTCGGCCTGGAGGGCCACCGCCTCAAGCAGGGTCTCGAGCCCGGCGCCGGTCTTGGCCGACACCTCGACGTCCTGCACGTCGCCCGACATCTCCTCGACGACCACCTCGTGCTGAAGCAGGTCCGTGCGGACCTTCTGGGCGTTGGCGCCCGGCTTGTCGCACTTGTTGATCGCGATGATCATCGGGACGTTGGCGGCCTTGGCGTGGTGGATGGCCTCGATCGTCTGGGGCATCACCGCGTCGTCGGCCGCAACCACCAGGATCACGATGTCCGTCACCTGCGCCCCACGGGCGCGCATCGAGGTGAAGGCGGCGTGGCCCGGCGTGTCGAGGAAGGTGATCTTCGCGCCCGAGTCGGTGGTGACCTGATACGCGCCGATGTGCTGGGTGATGCCGCCGGCCTCGCCCGAGACCACGTTGGCCTTGCGGATCGCGTCCAGCAGCGAGGTCTTGCCGTGGTCGACGTGACCCATGATCGTCACGACCGGGGCCCGCGGCTGCAGCTCGCCCTCGGTGTCCTCGACCGTCGAGATCGCGTCCTCGACGTCCGAATCCGAGACGCGCACGACCGTGTGGCCGAATTCCTCGACCACCAGGATCGCGGTGTCCGCGTCGAGCGTGTCGTTGATGGTGACCATCATGCCCGACTTGAACATCATCTTGACCACGTCCGCGGCCCGCTCGGCCATGCGGTTGGCAAGCTCCTGCACCGTGATCGCGTCAGGCACGTTCACGTCGCGCATGACCTTTTCACGCTCGGGCCCGCGGCCGCCCATCTGGCGCTTCTGACGCTCCTGCTTGCGGCGCATGGCGGCGAGCGAGCGCTGGCGCCCGCCCTCGTCGCCCGAGGTCGCCGAAGAGATCGTCAGCTTGCCCGAGCGGCGACGCTCGTCGCCGGCCCGGCCGCGGCTGGGCTTCTTGTCGTCGGCAGGCGGCGCGCGACGCGGCGGCGGCGTGCCGCGCATCGTGCGCTCCTTGCCCTCGCCCTCGGCGGGCGGAGCGCCCACGGCGGAGGGGTCGGGCGCGATGAGACGCTCGGCCTCGCGCTCGGCCTTGGCGCGCTCGCGCTCCTTCTTGTCGGCGTCGGCCTTCTTGCGGGCTTCCTCCTCGGCGGCGAGTCGCTCGGACTCCTCGCGCTCGCGGCGGATCTGCTCCTCGGCCTCCTTGCGCTCCCGCTCGTCCTTCTCCTTGAGAAGGCGGGTGCGCTCGGCCTCACGCTCCTTGGCGTCGGCTTCCTCGCGGGCGCGGCGCGCCCCCTCGTTCTGCTTGGCGGCCTCGAGCGCCTTCTTGCGGCGCTCGTATTCCTCGGGCGACAGGCTTTTCAGCACGTTGCCCTTGCCCTGGCGGCGCTGGGGCTTGGTGTCGGAGCCCGTGCCTGCGCCTGCCGCGCGCTGCGCTGCCGCAGCCGCGGGGGCTTCGGAGCCGCCGGTCGGGCGCACGGTCCCGCCGCGCAGGCCCGTGGCCACGGAGGGCCGGGGCGCGGCCGCGCCAGCAGGGGCCGGCGAAGCGGGGGCGGCGGCCGCAGGTGCGCCCTCGCCCGGCTTCGTCAGCTTCTTGCTGCGCTTGGTCTCCACCACGACCGACTTCGTCCGGCCGTGGCTGAAGCTCTGCCGCACGCGTCCAGGGCCTTCGCCGCCGGGCCGCGATCGGGTCTTCATGCCGCCGGATTTGTCGTTGCCGTCCATTCTGTCGTCCATCAACGTCCTGTTCGCCTTCGCGCCGTGCTATCCGCCGGACCGGGACCGGACCCTGTGCTCGGCGCGTTTCGCGGCAGGGTCCGGGACCCCACCACGGCTATCAGGGCACCGCCGGGTGGCGGCGCCCGTCTCGTACTCTGCGGCGCCGGATCAGGCCGGCCCCGCCTCGGGGTCGTGATCCCGGCGACCCTCGGCCGGGGAAGCGTTTGTCCCGGCAGGGCCGTCGCCGCTCTGGCGATCCGCGCCCCCGCTTCCGGTCACAGCCGGGCCGGGTCCGTCGCCGGTTCCGGTCCCGTCTTCGGGTCCGGCGTCCGGCGGCGAGGTCCGGAACCCCGCCAGCCGCTGAGCTTCCCGGAGGAAACGATCCGCGGCTCCGCCAGCGTCAATCGCGGCGTGTATCACATAGTCCCGCCCGAAGGCCAATCCCAGTTCTTCGCTGGAAAGGACATTCACCACGGAAGATCCTCGGGCCAGCGGGCGAAGCTTGCCCAGGCCCTGATCCGACCCGTCGCGCGCATGGAGCAGCGCGGCTGTCGGACCCTGCTTGAGCCGTGCCTTTACCTTCTCGAACCCGGTGACCGCAAGCCCCGCCTTCCTGGCGAGGCCCAGCGAATCGACCGCGCGGCGCGCCAGCAACGATTCGAGCAGCTCTTCGAGCCCCTCGGGAACGCTCACCTGCGCCCGCGCCGCCCGGGAGAAGGCGCGTTTCTTCACCGCCAGCCGGACCGAGTCGCGGTCCGAACTGAGCCACATGCCCCGGCCGGGGAGCCGTTCGGCGAGATCGGGAACGATCTCGTCCTCGGGCCCCACCACGAAGCGGATCAACCCGTGAGTCGATCCGCTTTCGCCGGTGACGATGCAGCGCCGCTCGGGACCCTCTTCCCGGTCCTTGCGTCGTCCGCCTCGGGTCATGATCGCGCCCTCCTGCCCGGAGCCGCGCGGATCAGGCCTCGGCCTCCTCCTCGGCGGCGTCGCCTTCCTCGGCGGCGGCGGCGATGTCCTCCTCGGTGACCCAGCCGAGGCCGAGTCGGGCGCGCATCACCATGGCCTGCGCTTCCTCGAGAGAGACGTCGAAGGGCTCCAGCACGCCGTCGTCCTTCTGGCGCTTGCCCTCGACGACGGTCCAGCCGCCGGCAAGCTCCCAGTCGGCGCAGGTCGCGAAGTCCTCGAGCGTGAGGACGCCGTCCTGCGCCAGCGCGAGGATCATCTGGGGGGCGAGGCCCTCGAATTCAACCAGCTCTTCCTTCACGCCGAGCTCGCGGGCCTTCTCCAGCGCCTGCTGGTTGAGCTCCTCGAGGCTTTCGCGGGCGCGGGCCTGGAGCTCCTCGGCGGTGTCCTCGTCCACGCCCTCGATGGACAGAAGCTCGTCGAGATCGACGTAGGCGACCTCCTCGAGGGTGGTGAACCCCTCCGAGACCAGCAGCTGGGCGACGAACTCGTCCACGTTCATGGTTTCCATGAACAGGTTGGTGCGCTCGGCGAACTCGGCCTGGCGGCGGGAGGATTCCTCCTCCTCGGTCAGGATGTCGATGTCCCAGCCGGTGAGCTGGCTGGCCAGACGCACGTTCTGGCCGCGGCGGCCGATGGCGAGGCTCAGCTGCTCGTCGGGGACCACCACCTCGATTCGGCGGGCGTCCTCGTCGAGCACGACCTTGGCGACCTCGGCCGGCTGCAGGGCGTTGACGATGAAGGTCGCGGGGTCCTCGGACCACGGGATGATGTCGATCTTCTCGCCCGAAAGCTCGGAGACGACGGCCTGCACGCGCGAGCCGCGCATGCCCACGCAGGCGCCGACCGGGTCGATCGAGCTGTCGTGGGAGATCACGCCGATCTTGGCGCGCGAGCCGGGGTCGCGGGCGACCGCCTTCACCTCGATCACGCCGTCGTAGATCTCGGGCACTTCCATCTTGAAGAGCTCGGACATGAACTCGGGCGCGGTGCGCGAGAGGAAGATCTGCGGGCCGCGGGTCTCGGCGCGGACGTCGCGGATGAAGGCGCGGATGCGGTCGCCGTTGCGGTACATCTCGCGCGGGATCAGCTGGTCGCGACGGATCACGCCCTCGCCCCGGCCGAGGTCCACGATGACGTTGCCGTATTCGACCCGCTTCACCACGCCGTTGATGATGGTGCCGACGCGGTCCTTGTACTCGTCGTACTGGCGCTCGCGCTCGGCCTCGCGGACCTTCTGCACGATGACCTGCTTGGCGGTCTGGGCGGCGATGCGGCCGAACTCGAGCGTGGGCAGCGGCTCGGCGATGAAGTCGCCGGCCTCGGCCTCGGGGTTCATGGCGCGGGCCTCGGAGAGCGCGATCTCGGTGAAGTGGTTCTCCACCTCCTCGACGACCTCGCGGGCGCGGGACATGCGCAGCTCGCCGGTCTTGCGGTCGATGTCGGCGCGGATGTCGTATTCCGCGCCGTAGCGGGACCGCGCGGCCTTGGCCAGGCTGTCCTCCATCGCCTCGATCACCAGGACGGGATCGATCAGCTTCTCGCGGGCGACCGCGTCAGCGATCTGCAGCAGCTCAAGCCTGTTGGCGCTGACCATCGTCATCCTCCTCATCGCCATCCGCGTCTTCGGCGTCGGCGTCCTCGATTTCGTCGTACAGACTTTCGTCCATGTCGGGCAGGGCGGTGCCGGCGGCCTTGCGGGCCTTCAGCGATTCGGCGATCAGCGCGTCGCTCAGCATCAGCTTGGCGTCGGCGATCCAGTCGAACTTCAGGCCGATCAGGCCCTCGGGGATGCGGATCAGGACCTCGTCGTCCTCGACCCCCTCCAGCTCGCCCTTGAAGCGTTTGCGGCCGTCGATCATCTCGTTGGTCTCGAGCTTGCACTCCCAGCCCGCGAACCGGTCGAAATCCTTCAGACGGGTCAGGGGACGGTCGATGCCGGGGCTCGACACCTCGAGCGCGTAGGCGCCGTCGATGGGGTCGTCGACGTCGAGCGCGGCCGAGACCGCGCGCGAGAGGTCGGCGCAGTCGTCGACCTCCATCGTGCCGTCGGGACGCTCGGCCATGATCTGCAGGGTGGCGCGTTTCGAGCCGCCCATGAAGCGCAGGCGCACGAGCTCGAAGCCCATGCCCTCGACGGTGGGGCGCACGATCTGCGCGATCCGCTGGTCGAGAGGGGTCCTCGCCACCAGCCCGGTGATGTCGCGATCGGTCATTCGGTCGCTCCAGAAATGAAAAAGGCGGGCCTCAGCGGCCCGCCCTTTCGGTCCGGTCGTCGAAGGCTTCCGAGGAAACCAGCGACGCCGCTATGTCGAGGGGCATATATACCCCGACGCCCGCCGCGGCAAGGGCCCTCTCAGCCCTTCCGGCGACGGCGCGCGGCCAGCGCCAGCCCGCCCAGTCCCGCGGCCAGCAGCGGCGCCGCGGCGGGCAGGGGAACCGCGGTCGAGGCGGACGCGATCGAGATGGCGATGAAGTCGGAGGGCAGCGCGAAGGAATAGTCGCCCGCCGTCAGGCCGAGAGAGCCGAGGCTGGCGCCCGCGAAAGTGACCTCTCCCGACAGCGGGGTGAGGGCGACATACCCGGTGGGAACGACGATCTGGCGCCGCGGATCGCCGTCGTCCACGTCCTCGAACCCGAAGCCGAAGGCGTCGCCGAGGAAGCTGGTCGCGAGGGACACGCCGCCCGCGCCCAGCGGCTCCCAGCCGTCCCCGGGCGCGAGCGCGAACTGGTAGCTGTCGATGGGATCGTCGCTGTAGACGACGAACGTGCCCAGCAAGGGGCTGATCCCGGCGACGGCGCCGATGACGCTGGTGGACGGGAGGTCGAGGCCGGTCGTGTCGAGGCCGCCGCTGTAGCTGACGACCACGTCGGCTCCGGATTCGACGATCGAGACCTGCATCAGGGCCGAGGCGGGCGCGGCGCAGGACAGGGCGAGACACAGGGCGACGAGCGCCGGGCGGGCGGTGAATGGCATGGATGTCCCCAAGACAATGGGCCCGGTGCGGGCGCATTGTTCAGGAGCATTAACGGACGCGGACGCAACGACAACTGATTCCGATATTGACGTTGCGTCCCGTCTCGACGCCCTCAGGCCGCGGCCCCCAGCGCCGGCAGCGGCTTCTCGCGCACCGGGATGTGCACGGCGGCGGAGAACAGCGAGATCGCCACGCCGATCCACCACACCGAGTTGTAGTCGCCGAAGCGGTCGTGCAGCGCGCCGCCCAGCCACACGCCCAGGAAGCCGCCGACCTGGTGGGAGAAGAACACGATCCCGTAGAGCGTGCCCATGTAGCGCATGCCGTGGATGAACCCGACCAGCCCCGCGGTCAGCGGCACGGTGGCCAGCCACAGCGAGCCCATGGCGACCGAGAAGAACAGCACCGTCGCCGGGGTCATCGGGATCACGATGAAGGCCGCGCAGACCGCCGCGCGCAGCAGGTAGATCACCGTCAGCAGCCAGCGCTTGGGGAACTTGCCCCCCAGCCGCCCGGCCAGCAGCGTGCCGCCGATGTTGGCCGCCCCGATCAGCGCCAGCGCCCAGCCCCCCAGCGCCGCGGTCGAGGAGATGCCGACCGCGGCCAGAAGGCCCGCCGGGTCCACGGCCGCGCAGGCCTCGGTGATGAAGGCGGGGAAGTGGGCGGTGATGAAGCCCAGCTGGTAGCCGCAGGAGAAGAAGCCCAGGAAGATCAGGATGAAGGAGGGGTCGGTCATCGCCCGCTTCACCGCCTCGGCCAGGGTGCCGCCGGCGAGCGGAGGGGCGCCGGGGACGGCCGGCGCGGGGGCGCCGGTGACCATCGGCAGCAGCAGCGCCGCCAGGCCCAGGATGCCCACGCAGACCAGGAACACGTCCTCCCAGCCCATGCCGGTCAGCAGCATCGCGAGGATCGGCGGCAGCACCAGCTGCCCCACCGAGGCGGCCGAGGTCACGATCCCCAGCGCCAGGCTGCGATTGGCCTCCGAGGCCTCGCGTCCCACCGCGCCCAGGATCACGCCGAGGCCCGAGCCCGCGATGCCGAACCCGATCAGGATGTTGAGCAGCTGGTGCCCCTCGGGCGTCGTAGCCCAGGCCGATCCCAGCAGGCCGATGGCGTAGATCGCCAGCCCCAGCGCCAGGGTGCGGCGGCTGCCGAACTTCTCGGACATCGCGGCGAAGGCGGGCTGCGCGGCGCCCCAGGCCAGGTTCTGCAGGGCGATGGCCAGCGAGTATTCCGCCCGCGGCCAGTTGAAGGTCTGCTCGATGGGGATCTGGAACAGGCCGAAGGCGGCCCGCACGCCGAAGCCGAGCGCCAGGATCACGGCGCCCGAGATCAGCATCGGCGTGAACAGGCGGTCGGCGCGGGGGGCGGGGGAGCTCTGGGTCGACATCGTCAGCGTCCTTGTTCGACGTCGGCGGAGGGCGCCTGGCCCCCCTCCCGCCGCCAGATGCGCAGGCTCACGCCGCGCGCGGGGTTCAGGATCTCGGGGGAGCCGGGGACCAGCCCCGACTCGGCCAGCAGCGCCTCGGGGCCGCGGTCGGGCCCGAGGCCCGAGAACACCGGCCGGCCGCCCGGCAGCGGGCAGTCGGGGTTGGTCGCGAGGTGGAACGCGTCGAAGCCGGGCTGGCCCGGGGCGGGGCGCAGGAACAGGTCGAAGGCCGCGCGCCCGCCGGGCACGCCGATGCGCCCGCCCCGGGGCGCGACCGCCGCCAGCATCGCGGCGGGCGGCACCTCGGCGGGGTTCCACCACCAGGCGTCCTCGCGGCGGGTCAGACCGGCGGCGCCGCGGCTCATCACCACCCGCAGGCGGTTGGCGCGGTTGGGCGTCGCCTCGTGGCTGGCGCGCGCGAGCACGGTGGCCGCGCAGGCGTCGAGCGCGGCCTGGAACCGCGCCCAGTCCTCCGCGTCGCCCAGCGCCGGGGGGAAGGCGCCGGCGGCGTCGGCGATCATCCCCTCGGGGGAGACGATGGCGTGGCCTTCGATGAAATGGCGCGAGGCGGTCATGGAGGCGATCTCGGGGGGAGCGATCCGGGTGCGATCTCTGGGGGCGATCTCTGGGGGGGCGCGAGGCGAACGGCAAGAGCGTCTGCCGCCCCGGCACGGCGGTCACCAAACCTGCCCGGCGCCCCGAAAGCAAGGTTCCCTTTCGGAACCCGAGCATGGTTTTTCGTGATGCGCCGCATTCGCGCCTCGCATCCGGAGGGCGGGGGCGCCATCGGGAATGGCGGGCTTCGCCCCTCCCGCCTGCCGCGGTCGGCCGAGGGCCGGCCGTGCTCTGCTCCCGCGCGGGTCCCTGCGGGCCGGCTCGCAGCCGGGGGGCGCCCCGGGCCTGACCCGGGGCCGCCTGCGCGACCTTCGCCCCAGGCGCCGCGCGGGGAAGCCGCGTCCGCCTCGCGAGGCGTCCCCCTTCGCCCGCGGGGCCCCGCCCAGGACCCTCGCGCCGCCCTGCGACGCCCGCGCCGGGCGCCCTCGCCCCGCACTCCCGGCCCCTCCGCCCCCCGCGGGCCGTCGGCGCGAAGCCGCCGCGCGGCCGAGCGGGGCTCGATGCCCCCGAGGACGCCCACCTGCCTGCCGGAGGGCGCGCGGGTTGACATCGAGCCCGCCTGCGCCTTTTGACGGGGACGGGTCCGCGCGGCCCCGCCGCCCGTCCCCGCCCCGATCCCGGACCCCGCCCCCCGATGACCAGTCCCGCCGAGACGCCCCTCGCCCGCTACCGCGCCCTGGTCAAGGCGGGGGACCTGACGGCGGACCCGGCCCAGGCCCAGGCGGCCGAGCAGCTGCAGCTGCTTCACGATCGGCTGAAGAACTACGATCCGAAGGCCGGCAAGAAGGTCGCCCGCGGCTGGTTCGGCTGGGGGCGCGAGAAGAACCGGCAGGAGACGCTGTGCGGCCTCTACATTTACGGCGGCGTCGGGCGCGGCAAGTCGATGCTGATGGACCTGTTCCACGACATCGCCCCGGTCAGCCCCAAGCGCCGCGTGCACTTCCACGCCTTTATGCAGGAGGTCCACGCCGGCATCAAGAAAGCGCGCGAGCGGCATGAGGCCGACCCGATCCAGCCCGTCGCGGAGGCCATCGCCGACAGCGCCACGCTGCTGTGCTTTGACGAGATGCAGATCACCGACATCGCCGACGCGATGATCGTGGGCCGCCTGTTCGAGGCGCTGTTCGCCCGCGGCGTGGTGGTGGTGACCACCTCCAACCGTCACCCCGACGATCTCTACAAGGACGGGCTGAACCGCGCGATCTTCCTGCCCTTCATCGAGATCCTGAAGGAGAAGCTCGACGTTCACCACCTCGACGGGGACGCCGACCACCGCCAGGACCGCTCGCGCGGCGACGTGCGCTACCTCTCGCCGCTGGGCCCCGAGACCGCCGCCGAGATGGACCGCCTGTGGGCCGAACAGGGCGAGACCCCCGAGGCGCCCCTGACGCTGGAATTCCCCGGCCGCCGCGAGACGTTCAAACGAGGCAGGCCCGGCGAGCGCGGCAGGCCCGGCGCCCTGCGCGCCGGCTTCGAGGAGCTGTGCGCCCGGCCGCTCGGCCCCGCCGACTACCTGGCGCTGGCCGAGGCCGTGGAGGTCCTGATGATCGAGGACGTCCCCCGCCTGTCGCGCGCCCGCAACAACGAGGCCAAGCGCTTCGTGACCCTGATCGACGCGCTCTACGAGGCGAAGACCAAGATCTACGTCTCCGCCGCCGCCGAGCCCGAAACCCTTTACGAGGACGGCCCCGGCGCCTTCGAGTTCGAGCGCACCGCCTCGCGCATCGAGGAGATGCGGGGCGAGGACTGGCCGCCCGCGCCTGCCGCCGCCGCCGCCGCCAGGGGCGAGGGCGGGGGCGAGGGCGGCGCTGCGACGGCGAACGATGTGGCGGAGGTCGACCCGGGCCAGGCGCCCGGCGCCCTTCCGGACAGGGGGTAAGGGGCGATGACCTCGCGGCTGAAGGGATTGCTGAGGGCCGCGCTGGAAAGCCTGTGGTTCGTGCCGCTGTCGATGCTGGCGGTCAGCCAGGCGCTGGTGCTGCCGGCGCTGCTGACCGGGGCCGAGCCCTCGGCCGCCTTCGCCTGGCTGGGGCTCGAGGACGCCGCCGCCCGGGTCCGCGAGCTCGAGAGCGGGTATGACGCCGGCGCCGCGCGCGACCTGCTGACCATGGTCGCGGGCGGCATGGTGACGGTGATCTCGATCGTCTTCTCGCTCAGCTTCGTGGCCCTGACCCTGACCTCGCAGCAGATCGGGCCGCGGATCATCGACTTCTGGCTGCAGGCCAACGTCACCCAGTCGCTGCTGGGGCTGAGCCTGTCGGGCTTCTTCGCCTCGCTGTCGGGGCTGCTGGTGCTGACCCAGGGCGATCCGGGGGGCGCGGCCTCGCTGACGGCGGTGGCGATCGCTTCGGTGCTGGGCTCGCTGACGCTGGTGGCGGTGGTGCTGTTCGCCACGAGGATGTCCGAGGCGATCCGCGCCGACGCCACCGTGGCGCGGGTGGGCGACATGTTCGTCGACGCCGTCGAGGGCGACGGCGCCCCGCGCGCCGACGCCGCCGAATACCGCGAGGCGCAGGAACTCGAAGCGCTGGCCCGGACCCGGGGGCGGCCGATCGCGGCGGCCTCGGCGGGCTATCTTTCCTCGGTCGATCTCGACGGGCTGGCCGACTGGGCCCGCGGCCACGGGCTGCGCCTGGCGCTGGTGGCGCGCGAGAACGACCACCTGCTGCCCGGCGCCCCGCTGGCGCTGGCGGTGGGGCTGCACGACGGCGACGGCGGCGCGCGCAGCGTCGAGGACGCGCTGCGCGCGCGGCTCGCCCTCACCCCGCGGCGCCGGCGCACCGGGGTCGCGGATTTCGAGGGCGACGCGCTGTCGGAGATCGCGATGCGCGCGCTTTCGCCCTCGCTCAACGACCCGTTCACGGCGATGGCCTGCCTCGACCGGATCCTGGAGGGCTGCATCCGTCTCGCCCACCGGGGGCCGCCCTCGCGGCTGCGGCGGGAGCCGGGGGGCGAGGCGATCCTGGCCGCGCCCGGCTGCGGCGCGGCCTGGCTGGCGCCCCGGCTGATCCACCCGATCATCGAGGCCGGACGCGGCCACGCCCAGGTGCTCGAGACCGCCGCCCGCGGCCTGTGCGCGCTGCGCGACAACGCGACCGCGCCCGAGGACCGCGCCGCCGCCGAGCGCCTGCTCGCCCGCGTCGCCCGCGCCGCCGCGGCGATGCGCGACCCCGACGACCGTCTGCTGGTGGAGACCGCGCTGGAGGCGGGCGACGGCCGGCAGGAGGGCTGAGCGCGCGGCCCCTGCGCGAGGCGCCGCCGACGCCGCCGGGATCGGCCGGGATTCCCTCGGTCGCCGCGACCGGCTAGGAAGGCCCCAGGGATCGGCCCCCGCCCGTCCCGTCCGAATCCGACCGCAGAGGCCCGAATGGACGCCGGCGTCGCCCGCATGGAGTTCTCCGAGGACCAGTCCGCCGCCCGCGCCATCGTGGCCGAGCGGCTGGAGGCGCTGGGCGTGGACCTCGTCGCCGGCTCCTGCGAGCCGCTGGACGACGACGATGCGCGCGCGGCCGAGGTGGTCGCGATCGTCGGCAAGGCGGGCTCGGGCAAGACCCGGCTGCTGGCCTCGATGGTCAAGGATCTCGAGGACGCGGGCGTCGAGGCGGTCTCGGCCGAGTGGGAGAACCGCAAGAAGCGCGGCCGGCGCAGCTTCGCCGTCCTCTCGCCCACCAACAAGGCGGCCTCGGTGCTGCGCAACCTCGGGGTGCCGGCGACCACCATCCACCGCATCGTCTACACCCCCGTCTACGATCCCGAATACGAGCGCATCGCCCAGTGGCTGGCCGGCGAGGCCGAGCGTCCGACGACCGAAACCATCACCGAGGAGCAGCTCGCCCGCGCCGAGGCGGCCTACAAGTCGCACGGCTCGATCCCGGGCGCGCTGGCGGCGATGGGGCTGCGCGGCTCGGACTTCATCAAGGGCTGGACGAGGCGGGACGATCCGCTCGACATCGCGCTGGTCGACGAGGCCTCGATGATCGACGACCGGCAGATGGAGGACCTCAAGGCCCTGTTCCGGCTGATCGTCCTGTTCGGCGACCCGGCGCAGCTCGCCCCCGTCGGCCAGTCCGGCGCGATGGTCTTCGAGAAGCTGCCCGAGGGGCGCAAGTTCGAGCTTTCCCGCATCCACCGGCAGGCGGCCGACAACCCGATCCTCGATCTCGCCCATGCGCTCGCCGACCCGCAGATCGATTTCCCCGACTTCGAGCGGATGGTCGAGCAGGCGGCCGGGCGCGACGACCGCGTGGTGCTGGGCGAGCGGGCGGACGCCGAGCTGATGTCGCGCTCGCCGATGCTGGTCTGGCGCAACGCCACGCGCATCCGTCTGATCCACGCCTTCCGCCAGGTCCACGGCGCCCCCGAGACCGAGCTGATCCCCGGCGAGCCGCTGATCTGCGACGGGGTGGAGCTGCCGATGAAGCACCGCCGCAAGCGCATCGACCTCGAGGCGCGGGGCCTGGTGAAGGGCGCGCAGTGCATCTACCTCGGGCCCGGTCGCAAGCCGGGCTTCGCGCGCATCCACGTGCTGGGCGCCGAGGAGCCGAAGGTGAACGTCGCCGCGATCATCCAGATCGAGATGCCCGGCGAGGAGGAGCCCTTCATCCCCACCGCCGCGACCATGGGCGCGGCCTTCCTGCACGGGGCGGCGGCGACGATCCACAAGGCGCAGGGCAGTCAGTGGCCCACGGTGCAGGTCTATGCCCCCGATCTCTACGCCGCCTGGCGGGCGGGGCGGAACGAGGCCGGGCTGCCGCTGTGGAAGCGGCTGGCCTATGTGGCGATCACCCGGGCCGAGCACCGGCTGGTCTGGGTCACCCGCAACCGCATCGCCCGCCCCCAGTCCCCGCTGGGGATCGAGGATCTTGCCGAGGACGCGGGAACCCTGACCCTCTCGGCCCCTCCGGCGGATCCGGGCTGAGGGGCGGCGACAAGGCGGGCCCGCTCCCGCGGGGCGGGCTCAGTCGGGCGAGGCGAACTCATAAAGCACGGTGCGCTGCAGCAGGTTGAAGTTGTCGTCGGTGATCACCAGCAGCCGGGTGCGGCCCAGCGGGTCGGTCCAGGCGGCGATGCCCTCGGCATTGTCCGAGCCGGGGCCGGGGGGCATCTCGAGCATCACCTCGCCCTCGACGAACCCGTCGCCCGTCTGCGCGAAGCGCACGATCGCGAAGGAGAAGCCGGCGAGGGGCGAGAACTCCCGCATCAGCAGCCACAGGCGGCCCTGGTCGTCGAAATCCGCGCCGGTCGCCGACATCCGCAGCAGCCGCGGGACCGAGATGCGCGCGTAGGGCGCGGGCGTCGCCTCGCCGGGGCCGATCCAGGCGCCGGTGAAGGCCTCGCCGGGGGCGAAGGGCGCCTCCATCACCACCAGGATGCGGCCGTCGGGGGCCGCGGCCAGCGCCTCGGGGCCGGCGTTGGGGCCGGGGATCAGCCATTCGCGCGGCTCGGCCACGATGATCCCCCCGGCCACGCCGTCCACGTCGCGGCCTGCCATCCGCTCGATCCGCTTGCGCCGCTCGAAGCCGACGTGGCGGGGGCCCGAGAGGTCGGCGGCGGCGATGGCGAGACCCTCGGCGTCGCGCATCCGCGGGGGAGGTCGGACGCCGCCCGTCAGCATCGGAGCGAAGGTGGCGTCCGCGATTCCCTCGAGCCGCTCGCCGGCGCGCCGGATGCGGCCCTCGACCCAGGCGCCCTGGTCGGTCAGCGCCACGAACCGCTCGCCCTGCGCATCGACCTCGAGCGCCGAGAGCCCGCCGAAGTCGGGCCGGTCGCCGCGCAGCTCGATCGCCGAGAGCAGGCGCAGGCGGGCGCCGGCCGGCAGGGGCGCCGCGAAGGGCTGGGCGCGGATCGCGAGCGGCGCCTCGCGCGCCGGCGCGCCCTCGGCCGCGGGCCGGGAGCCGCAGGCGAGCAGCGCGGCGAGGGCGGCGAGCGCCGCCAGCCGGCGCGGATCAATCCGCATCCAGCACGCCCCCGCAGGCGGCGGGCAGGTCGGCGAGGGTCATCACGTCCCGCTTGCGCACGATCGGACCCTTGGGCGGCGGCGGGTTCAGCGCCTCGTCCGAGAACCACCAGTCGAGCGAGGAATCGCAGCCATCGCCCGCGGGGGGCGGCGACTGGTTCTCGCACAGCGCCGCGCCGGAGGGGCAGGCGAGGCGCACGTGGAAATGCGCGTCATGCCCCCACCAGGGGCGGACCTTGCGCAGCCAGTCCCGCGGGGCGGGGGCGGCGCGGCACAGCTCGGCCTTGATCGCAGCGTTCACGAAGATCCGGGCGACGGCTTGGTCCTGCGCCGCGGCGCGGATCACCTGCAGGTGCGCGGGCGTCCAGTCGGCGGTCACCCCGCGCTTGTCGCGGGTCACGACCGAGATCGATCCCGCCCCCTCGCGCGCCGCGTCGCTCATCCCCCCCGCAGGCGCAGGCCGCAGGAAGATGTCGAGGTCGAGCCCCACCTGATGCGAGGAGTGCCCGTCGGTCATCGGCCCGCCGCGGGGCTGGCTGACGTCGCCGACCTGCACCGCGGGCCAGCCGGCGGCCCGGGCCGCCGCGCCGAGGCGGGTGAGGAAGCTGAACGCCTCGGGGTGGGCCCAGTAGCGGTTGCGCGACAGGCGCACCGTCTCCCATCCCGGGCCGGAGACGGGCAGCGGCACGCCGCCCGCAAGGCACCCTCCGGCGTAGGAGCCGATGGGGGCGGGCGACTGGTCCGAGCCCTGCGCCTGCGACCCGAACAGGGTCTTGGCGAGGGGCGCGGCGGGGGCCGCCTCGGGCGCCAGGACCACCGCGAGGGCGGCGGCGAAAGCGGGGGCGAGGAGCGCGGTCAGGCGAGGGGCGGGGGCAGTCATTTCTCTCCCTCCGGATCGACGGGGGCCAGCAGCGCGAGGCCCAGCACGAACAGGCCGATCACCGGGGCGACGCCGGCCTGCTGGTTCTCGAACAGGCCGGTGGCGAGCGCCACGGCCAGCGGCGCGAGGAAGGCCGTGGCCTTGCCCGCAAGGGCGTAGAGGCCGAAGGCGGCGGTCATCCGCCCGGCCTCGGCCTGGCGCACCAGCAGCGTGCGCGAGGCCGCCTGCATGGCGCCGCCCGCGCCGCCCACCCCGGCGCCGGCGATATAGAACAGGATGTCGGGCAGGCTGGAGCCCTCGGCCACCGGGATCACGAACAGGATCGCCTCGCGGCTAGCCGAGACGCCCAGCGCCGAGAACACGATCAGCAGCACCAGGCAGGCCGAGACCACCGGCTTGGGCCCGCGGGCGTGGTCGGCCCGCCCGCCCAGCCAGGCGCCGATCGCGCCGACCACCGCGGCCAGGATCCCGAAGACGCCGATCTGGACCACCGACCAGCCCAGCACGCCCGCCGCATAGACCCCGCCGAACACGTAGAACCCGTTCAGCGCGTCGCGGTAGATCATCGAGGCGCCCAGGAACCACGACAGGCTGCGCCGTCCGGGCAGCGCCCTGAGGTCGGCCTTCAGCTCGGCCAGCCCGCGCTTCAGCGCCCCGGCCCGCGCGCCGCGGCGCGGCGCGTCGGGGACCCAGAGGAACAGCGGCAGCACGAAGACCAGGTACCAGACCGCGGTCAGCGGACCGACGGCGCGGGTGCCCTCGCGCGTTTCGGGGTTCAGCCCCAGCGCCGGCGGGGTTCCGAGCAGGGTCACGCCCCGGTCGTTCTCGGCCAGCAGCAGCAGCATGATCGCGAGGCTGACCACCCCGCCCGCATAGCCCAGCGCCCAGCCGTTGCCCGAGAGGCGGCCCACCTCCTCGCGCGGGGCGAGGTCGGGGAGCATGGCGTTGGTAAAGACGGTCGCATACTCGACCCCGATCAGCCCGAGCACGAAGAAGCCGAGCACCGCCACAGGGTCCGCGAGCCCGGGTTCGGAGAACCACAGCAGCGCCGATCCGAGCGCGTAGCAGACCGAGAATCCTGCGATCCAGGGCTTGCGCGGGCCGGTCGCGTCGGCCATCGCGCCCAGGATCGGGGCGGTCAGCGCGATGGCCAAACCCCCCGCCGAGGCCGCCCAGCCCCACATTTCCTGCCCCGTCACCGGATCGGGCGCGACAGCGGAGGCGAAAAAGGGTGCGAAAATGAAAGTGATTATTAACGTGTGATAGGGCTGTGCGGCCCAGTCGAACAGCATCCAGGCCCATCTGGCGCGGCTGTTGGCGGGGGCGGATTCGGCTTGCAGCGCAGGCATTTGAGGGGGGCTCTCCACCGCCGTCACGGGAGGGGCGAGAATGACCGCGAGGGGGGCTGCGGGCAAGCGGTGGTTTCTCCGGTATGCACTGGACGCATGGCTGCCATGCAATTCCGCTCCTAGCTTGAAGGAAATGCGACGGACTACATACCGGCCAACTTTCCTAAACACCCGTCAGGAGGAACCGGCGCGATGTTCGACGCTGCCGACATGAGCTCTTACACAAACGATCAGGGCGCCCGGGCGCGCAAACTGTTCTCCGCCGTCGTGCTCGCCGCGCTCGACGACGCCGTGATGGAACAGCGCAAGTCCGGCACCGGGGTCGAGTCCATCGCCCGCTGGGCGCGCTCGAAGGACGGCCGCGAGGTTCTGTCCTGCGCCGGCATCGAGCCGAACGAGCGCTCGGTCAAGGGTCTGATGGCCTTTGTCGAGAAAGGCATCCGCACCTCGGTCGCCCTGCGCGGCGAGCGGGACGAGGACGAGGACGAGAAGGCCGCGGCCTGAGGCCCCGGCCCTTTCGAGGGAAACACGGCGAAGGATCGAGCCAGACGCGTCTCCGGCCCCCCACGGCCTGGACTGGCCCCCCGCAAGCGGCCACACCGCCCGGCGCCCGGCGATCCTGACGACCCGACCCACAGCAGAGAGCGGCGATCCCCCGGGATCGCCGCTTTTTTCTTGCCGGCACGCGCCGGGGGGAGCTTCGGGAGGATGCGCTGACCGGCGCCCGGGGCCCGCTCGCCGCGTGACCCCCGACGGACGCCGCGGGAGGTCCCTGCGGACGCGAGGCCGGCGGACGGGAGGCGACGGCGGCGGGGATGGATTGCGCGGGGCTCTGTCTGGGCGGCGGAGGGGGCTCTGCGCGCCTGTGGCGGGGACCTGGGGCTGCGGTCGGGGGTCGGCGGCCCCCGGGGGTCATCGGGGGCGGGTCGGCGGTCCCGGGGGGCTCTGCGTCGCTCCCAGGGATGTCAGCGGGGGGGCAGGCGGCGGTCGCAGACGGCCTCGACCACGGCGGCGACGGCCTCGCGGCCCTCCTCGCGGGTGGCGCCGACGACGTCGAACAGGGCGATCATCGACTCGGCGCCGGTGGCCATCGACAGCTCCCGCACCAGCTGGTCGCGGGTGCGGCGGGGGAGGGTCCCGTCCTCCTCCATCGCTCGCTCGTACATCGTCACCCGGCGGGCGCCGCGCCGTGTGCGGTCGCGCGCCGGCGTCAGCGAGGCGTCGAGGTTGCGCGCCAGGAACAGCCGGAACGCCGCCTCGTGATCGCAGGCAAGATCATAGAAATAAAGGCTGATCGCCGCGAGGCGGGCGCGCAGGTCACGGCCGTCCGCGGTCACTTCCTCGTAGCTGGCGACGACCACGTCGAGCCCGGCCTCGGCCACCAGCGCCGCGGGGTCGGAGAAATAGCGGTAGGCGGTGGCCTTGGAGATGCCGGCCTCGGCCGCGGCGGAGGTCACGGTCACTTCGGCGCCGCGGGCGATCAGCGCGCGGGCGGCGGCCAGCAGGGCCTTGCGGGTGCGCGCCTTCTGGGCGCCGCGGGTCGGGGCGGGTGAGGTCATCGGCGTGAGCTGCGAGGATCGGATTTCATGAGACACTTGTCTTACGATGAGACTTCTGTCTTGTTATAGCCCATCGGCCAAATCGGCAAGCGGAGCTTCGGTCATGTCCACGTCCCCCGATCCCCATCCCCGTCCCAATCCCCGTCCACGGACGTATGAGACCCTGGGGATCCTTATGAAATTCCATGCGTTTCCCGAGGATGTGCAGGGCAAGTACTGCCTGGTCGAAGCGGTGGTGCCCCCCGGTCTCGGCGCTCCGCCCAACCATCATGCGGGCGAGACGGAGGCCTTTCACGTGCTGGAGGGCGAGATCGAGTTCATGATCGAGGGACAGACGCTTCTGGCCGGTCCCGGCGACCATGTGCGCATCCCCGACGGGGCCCTGCATGCCTTTGCGGCGAAGGGGGAGACGCCGGCCCGGGTGCTGATCCTCAACGCTCCGGGGCTGATGCACGACCGTTTCTTCACCGAGCTGGGCCGACCGGCGCCGGACGATGCGACCGCGCCCACGCCGATGGAGGGGCCGCCGGATCTGGAGAAGGTGGCGGCGATCGCGCAGGCGGTGGGCATGACCCTGATGGTTCCTGCGGGGCCCTGATCGCGGGGGGCGGCGAGGAGCGCGCGCGCGGCCGCCGGGGGACGGCCGCGCGGAGCGGGTGCGCGCGCGGGGCCCGGATCCTCAGGCCGCCAGCGCCTCGCGGGCGCGGCGGAAGCTGCGGGCGTCGAGGAAGCGGGGCGCCTCGCGCATGTACTGGGCGAAACGCTCGCCATAGGAGGCGTGAAGCCAGCGCTCCTCGTTCAGGGCGAACAGCAGGTAGAGCGCGAACAGCGCCCCCGCGAGGAAGATGGTCAGCCAGGAGCCGGCGAAGATCGCCAGACCCAGGGTGGCGATGACCGAGCTGACATACTGCGGGTTGCGCGAATAGGCGTAGATGCCGCCCGTCACCAGCCCGTCCTGCGCGCAATAGGTGTTGTCGAGCCCCAGGAAGGCGTAGCCGCGCAGCGTCACCGCGAAGGCCCCCAGCATCAGCGGCGCGCCGATCGCGATGCGGCTCCAGTGCTCCCAGCCCAGCGAGCCCCAGTCGAGCAGCGCGAAGACCACCGTGCCCCCGCAGAACAGCCGGAACAGCCCGAAGGCGATGGCGTGATCGCGCGAGCCCTTGGGCGAGGGCCAGAAGCCCGAGCCGCGCTTGAAGAAGGCGTGGAGCAGAAGCCCTCCGAGCAGCGCAGCCGAGAGCAGCGTGAGGGCGAGGACGATGTGTGCGGCGATGGCCATTCCTGATCTCCCGACGGATATGCGTCGGATGTGAGATGTCGGGTCGGCGCCGCGTTTCGTAAAGGTTCCGGATCGCAGATCGCGCGAAAAAGCGTGCATTATGAGAGGTGTATGGCGCCCGCGCGAAAATGTTGCGACGAATTGGGCGGGCCGGCCCGCGATGCCCCGCCGAGCCATGCGTCGGGCGCATGGAACGGGGACCGAGGGTGCGACGGCGCCGGCGCGGGGGCGGCGAGTCGCGCTCCGGGGGGGAAACGCGAACGGAGCCCAGCGCGGGCTCCGTTCGTTGCGCGCTTGCAGGCCTTCGGGGGGCGACCCCGGCGGCGTCAGTGCGGGCGGCGGCCCATGGCGAGCATGGTCATGCCGGGGATCATCGGGCGGACCGAGACGTCCTCGAACCCCGCCTCGCCGAGCGACTCGGCCAGCCAGGCGTCGTCGAGCGAGCGGGCTTCGGGGGTGAAGGCGGTGTGCTGGAGCTGCCAGAGGGCGGCGAGCTTGGGGCCGGTGCGCTCGGCGTCGACCACGAAGTCGTGCAGCATGAAGGCGCCGCCGGGGGCGAGCGTGTCGTAGGCGCGCGAGATCAGGCCGGCGTGGCTCTCGCCCGGCACGCCGGAGAACAGGTAGGACATCAGCACCGCGTCCTGGCGGTCGGGCCAGGCGGTCTCGAGCGCGTTGCCGTCCACGTACTGGATGCGGTTCGAGAGGCCCGCGTCCTCGACGTAGCGCCGCCCGAGGCTGGCGACGTTGGGGAAGTCGACCACGGTCGCCTCGAGCTCGGGGAAGGCGTTGCACAGCGTGATCGCAAAGGCGCCGGTGCCGCCGCCCACGTCGAGGAAGCTGCGGGCCTGCGAGAGGTCGACGAGCTTGGCCAGCCCCCGCGCCGGGCCGAGCGAGCCCGCGTGCTGGGATTCGGAGTAGACGCGCGCCTCCTCGGGGTCGGCGAACCACTGGGCGTAGGAGGCGGTGGCCTCCTCGGGCAGCGTGTTGTTGAGGGCGGGCTCGATCTGGTCGAGCAGGCCGTACATCTGGCGGTCGACCTGCAGGCGCAGGTAGTCGCCGAAGTCGTACTTGGCGCCCTTGACCAGGAAGGCCTCGGCGGCGGGGGCGTTGGCGAAGGCGCCGTCCTCGACCGAGACGAGGCCGAGCGAGGCGAGCGCGGTCAGGAGGGTGCGGGCGCGCTCGGGCGGGAGGCCCGCGGCCTCGCCGATCTCCTCGGCGGAACGGGGGCCGGGCGCGAGATGGGAGAAGACGCCGTAGTGGAGCGCCGCGAACAGGGCCTTGGATCCCATGAAGCCGAAGGCGATGTCCGAAATCTCCTCGGCCGTGGTGAGCAGCGCCATGCGTCGTCCTTCCTCTGCCTGATCCATTCGCGACAATGATAGCGGGAAAGCGACGCGAAAAAACACCCCGCGGCGCAGCAATTCTTGCCGCGGGGGCGAAAAGGGGAAGCAGGGCGGCCCGGCGCGTCCGCGCTGCGGCCGCGACCGCCCCGCCCTGCTTCCCAGTCA